>NZ_CP041690.1:3096666-3445000 GCF_008000755.1 Youhaiella tibetensis
GGATAGGCGGCCTTGAGTTCGGCTTCGGTTACCTTGCCGGTCTTGGCGGTGTCGATCTTGGTGAAGTCGAGCGCCGGCGTGGCGGCAATTGCGGACACCGGGATCGCAGCGATGATGAGGGCCGCAGAGACCTTGAGAAGGGATTTCATTTTGAGCTCCGAAAGACGTTTCTTGAAAGGTTGGCCGTCGGCTTGTGCCTGGCGGTCGTCGGCGGAGCACCGTCGACGGGCCGCATGAAGCTCCTGCTCATGGGCGGAATTTCGGAAACATTTCGAAATGTTCGCGACACAATAGCGACGGTTTTGCGTCTTTTGGAACCTGTCCAAATGAGGCCGTTATTGCCCCAATCCACGGGGCCCCATTGTGGCATTTCCGTCGCAAAAAGCGGTTTTGCTTCACGGAGTTGTGAGGGAAGTGGGCTCCCCGCTCCGCTCCGCGCGGAGGCGCTGACGCTCTCTTGGCCGCAGCTGCGGCTCGGAAACAATTCAGCGAACTAGATCGCCAGCGAAACGACGTGGCTCACCAGCCCGTCTTCGTTGAAGGCATGGACCATGAGGCCGGGCGGATCGACCGTCGCGGGCTCGCCCCGGCCGTCGATCACCAGCGGATTAACCTGGGTCAGGGAGGGGCACATCAGGGCGGGGACCGCCCCGATCCTGCTGAACATGGGCCGGTGGCCATGACCGCAGACCACGGCCGCCACGGGATCGGTGGCCTCGGCCAGCACCCTGGCGAACCCATCCGCGTTACGGCACATGTGCTTGTCGAAGGCGCTCATGCCGGTCGGGAACGCGTTCTGGTGCATCATGATGAGGGTCGGCGCGGTATCGCCCGCCGTCAGTTGCTCTGCCAGCCAGTCGAGGTGCGGACCAGCGTCGCCGTGAATCGCCCCCGGCACCGTGACGTCGAGGCCGATCAGCCGGACGCCTTCCTCGAACTCGTGGGTGAAGTTCATCGGCCCCTCGTCGGGCCAGTAGTCATGCTCGGGGAACGCCTTGCGCATCGCCTCGCGGTCATCGGCATTGCCCGGCAGCATGTAGATGGGCACGCGAAGCCCGGCGAAGGCCGCCTTGACCAGCTCGTATCCGCGCTCATGCGGCTTGTTGGCAATGTCCCCGCTCAGCAGCAACGCGTCGGGCCTCAGGCCACCCACCCAGAGCATCGCCCGGTCGAGCATGACCAGCGAGGCCGCGCCTTGCGATGCATGGATGTCGCTGATCTGCGCAATCAACATGAGCGTCGTCCAAGCTGACGATACGCCCGAACCCTCTCACTCCTTGGGCGCAGTGTCTACGGGTTCTTCCTGGGGCCGCATCAGCACCACTACCGAACGCGGCGGCAAAGTGGTGCTACCCGGATCGAGCGGGACTTCGGCCTGATCGTCCGAAACCAGCCCGATCACCCACTCCCCCTCCGGGAGCTGCGCCTCCACGGCCTCCGCCTGCCGGTTGAACCACACGATGAGTTCGTCGCCCGAAATGTTGAGATGCATCCCGAGCACCGAGGCTCCCGCGGCATTCCAGTCGCCTTCGTTCATCTCTCGGCCTTCCGGATGCAGCCACACCACGTCGCGCACGCCATGGCGCTCCTGGCCGCTGAGGAAATGATCGTGTGTGAGGGCCGGATGCGCCTTCCTGAAATTGTGGAGCGCCGCCACATAGTCGACCAGCACCCCGTCGGCATGCTCGAAATCGAGCCAGGTGATCTCGTTGTCCTGCGCATAGGCATTGTTGTTGCCCTGCTGGGAACGGCCCAGTTCGTCGCCCTGCTGGAGCAGCATCGTGCCGCGCGACATGAAAAGCGTCGCCAGCAGTGCGCGCACGTCGCGCTTGCGCGCTGCAATCACCTCTTCGTCGTCCGTCGGGCCCTCCACGCCATTGTTCCAGGACGAGTTGTTGTTGTGCCCGTCCCGGTTGTCTTCCCCGTTCGCCTCGTTGTGCTTGTCCGAGTAGGAGACGAGGTCGGCCAGCGTGAAGCCGTCGTGCACGGCCAGGAAGTTGACGCCCGCCGAAGGCTTGCGGCCCGCGAAGTCGAAGATCTCGGCGGAGCCGGACACCTTGCCCGCCAGCGCCCCGATCTTGCCGTCGTCGCCACGCCAGAAACTGCGCACGTCGTCACGGTAGGTATCGTTCCACTCGCGGAATTCCTTGCCGAACTGCCCGAGCTGATAGCCACCCGGGCCCGGATCCCAGGGCTCGGCCACGAGGATGGCTTTGGAGAGCACCGGATCGGCCTTGATCATTTCGAGCATCGGCGCATTGGGGTTGAAACCCGGCTCGCGCCCGAGCACCGGCGCCAGATCGAACCGGAAGCCGGAGACGCCGCCCACCTCGATCCAGTAGCGCAGGCTTTCGATGACCAGGCGCTGAGTGGCCGGATGATCGCACCGCAACGTGTTGCCGGTGCCGGTATCGTTGACGAGGTGCTGCTGGCCGTCTGCTTCGACGAACCGGTAATAGCTGCGGGCATCCAGCCCCTTGAGGCTGAGCACCGGTCCCTGGTCGTCGCCCTCGCCGGTGTGGTTGTAGACCACGTCCAGGATCACCGAGATGCCGTTCTTCCGGTAAAGATCGGTCATGTTCCGCAATTCCTGGATGCCGCGCGGCGTCAGGCGCGGATCGGGAGCGAAATAGGCGACCGGATTATACCCCCAGGCGTTGGTGAGCCCCAGGATCGGCAGGTGGCCATCATCGATGAACGCCGCGATCGGCATCAGTTCGACCGTATCGACGCCCAGGTAGTGCAGGTGATCGATGATGTGGTGGGTCGTCAGCCCCGCCACGGTCCCGCGAAGCGCGCCCTGCACGCTCGGGTGGCGCATGGTGTAGCCGCGCACGTTGAGCTCATAGAAGAGGCTAGGATGCTTGCGCCGGGGCGAGGCAGGCTCGGCGATCTTGCCCGCCACGATCGCCTTGGGCACCAATGGCGCCGTATCGACCGCGTCCTCGCGAGGCAACCGCAGGCGCGGGCTGCGCACGAACGGACGATCGAGCCGCCTCGCATAAGGGTCCACCAGCAGCTTGTTGGGATCGAAGAAATAGGCCTGCGCCGGCTCGTAGGGGCCATCGGCCCGGAAACCGTACTTGGCGCCTGGGCCGATCCCGGCGATCAGGCCGAAATGGATATTGTCCTTGTGTCCGTCGAGTTCGAACCGCTCGATCTCCTTGTCCAGCTCGTCATAGAGCGAGACGTAGAGGGCCGAGGCCGTCTCCGAATAGACAGCGAAATTGACGCCCTCGGCGGTGACGGTCGCTCCGAGCTGCTCGGAGCTGCCGCCATTGGGTACCAGCATGGGCTTCACGTCAGTCAAAACCTCAGGTGATGACGTCCGGCGCCTGCCGGCCCGTGCGTTCCTTGATTCCTGCGAGCTGCTCGGAGAGAGCGATGAGAGGTTCGAGAGCGGCTTGGGTATCGAGCTCGTGCTGTCCATCGGCCGGTTCATATCGTTCGACATAGAGCCGCAACGTTGCCCCGACCGTTCCGGTTCCACTCAGCCGCAGCACGATGCGCGAGCCGTCCTCCAAGCCGACACGGATGCCCTGGCGCGCACTCACCGAACCATCGATCGGGTCGGTATAGGAGAAGTCGTCGGCATAAGAAACCTTGAGGTTGCCGAATGACTTTCCCGCCAGATCCGGCAACTGTGCGCGCAGGTCATCGACGAGCTTGTTGGCGATGGCGCTGTCGACCTCCTCGTAGTCGTGGCGCGTATAGTAGTTGCGCCCATAGGTCGCCCAGTGCTCGCGCACGATCTGGTCCACGCTCTGCTTGCGCGCCGCGATGATGTTGAGCCACAGCAGCACCGCCCACAGCCCATCCTTCTCGCGCACGTGGTTGGAGCCCGTTCCCGCGCTCTCCTCGCCGCAGATCGTCACGCGACCGGCATCGAGCAGGTTGCCGAAAAACTTCCAGCCCGTCGGCGTCTCGTGCATCTCGATGCCGAGTTTCTCGGCAACGCGATCAGCTGCCGCGCTCGTCGGCATCGACCGCGCGATGCCGGCGATGCCCGCCGCATAGCCAGGAGCCAGCGGCGCGTTGGCCGCCAGGATCGCCAGCGAATCCGAAGGCGTCACGAACCGGTTCTTGCCGATGATGAGATTGCGGTCTCCGTCCCCGTCCGAGGCCGCGCCGAAATCGGGGCCGTCCGGCGACATCAGCAGGTCATAGAGATCCTTGGCATAGACCAGGTTCGGGTCCGGATGCCCGCCACCGAAATCGGGCGACGGCACGCCGTTGATCACCGTACCCGCCGGTGCCCCCAGCATCCCCTCGATAATCCTGTGGGCATAGGGGCCGGTGACTGCGTGCATGGCATCGAACCGCATGCGGAACCCGCTCTTGAAGAGCGTCGAGATGGCATCAAAATCGAAGAGCGTTTCCATCAGCGCCGCGTAGTCGGTGACCGGATCGACCACCTCAACCGCCATCTCGCCCGAGGACTGCGTGCCGATGCGGCTCAGGTCGACATCCGGCACGTCCGCAATGCGGTAGGCGCCGATGACCTTGGAGCGTTCGAACACCGCCTCGGTGATCGCCTCGGGTGCCGGGCCGCCATTGGAAATATTGTATTTGATGCCGAAGTCGCCATCCGGTCCGCCCGGATTGTGGCTGGCCGAAAGCACGAGCCCCCCGAAGGCCTTGTTGTGTCGGATCATGTGGGAAGCCGCCGGGGTGGAGAGCAGGCCTCCCTGCCCGACCAGCACCTTGCCGAACCCGTTCGCCGCCGCGATCTTGATCGCCTTCTGGATGGCGACGTCGTTGTAGAAGCGCCCATCCCCGCCGATCACCAGCGTCTTGCCCTGGCGATCCTCGAGCACATCGAAGATCGACTGGATGTAGTTCTCGACATAGTTGGCCTGCTGCCACACGGTCACCCGCTTGCGCAGGCCCGAGGTGCCCGGCTTCTGGTCCGAATAGGGCTTGGTCTCAATCGTCCTGATTGTCATCGCGTCTCACCCCGATCAGATCAGCATAAAGGTCGGCATAGCGCTCCGCGCTCGCTGCCCAGGAAACGTCCGATTTCATTCCCCGGCGCTGAATCTTGCGCCAGGTCTTCTCATCGGCAAACGTCATGGTCGCCTTGCGGATGGCTTCGTAGAGCGCGTGCGCGTTGTCCGCATCGTGCTTGAAGCCCGTAGCGACCCCCGCCAGCAGCGCGGCAGGATTGGCATCGATCACCGTATCGGCCAGCCCGCCGATCCGGCTCACCACCGGCACGCAGCCATAACGCAGGCCGTAAAGCTGCGTCAGCCCGCATGGCTCGAACCGTGAGGGAATGAGAATGGCGTCGGCCCCGGCCTGCATGAGGTGCGAAAGCGGCTCGTCATAACCCGTGATGAGCCCAACCTTGCCGGGATGACGCGCCGTCGCGTGGCGGAACCCGTCTTCCAGATGCGGTTCACCCGAGCCGAGCACGCAAAGCCGCCCACCCAGGGCCACGAGTCCATCCACCACCTGGATGAGCAGGTCCATGCCCTTCTGTCCGGTGAGGCGGCTGATGACGCAGAACAGCGGACCATCCTCGCCGTCGAGACCAAAACGCTCGATGAGCGCCTGCTTGTTGACGCGCCGCTGGTGCACAGTCGCGGCAGTGTAGTTCTGGCTCAACGCCGGATCCGTCGCCGGATCCCAGACATCGGTATCGATGCCGTTGAGAATGCCATAGACCGAATCCGCCCGGCCGTTGAGCAGCCCTTCCAGCCCCATGCCGAAGGCAGGGGTGCGGATTTCGTCAGCGTAGTTGGGGCTTACCGTGGTCACCGCATCGGCGCATTCGAGCCCCGATTTGAGAAAGCTCACCCCGCCGTAATACTCCACCCCGCTTACGCCATAGGCATGAGCGGGCAGCCGCAACTGCGGGAAGATGTCGGGCCCGAACGAGCCCTTGAAGGCGATATTGTGGACCGTCATCACCGTCTTGATCCGGTCCGAGGGGCCGAACTTGACATAAGCCGGAGCCAGCCCCGCCTGCCAGTCGTGGCAATGCAGCACCTGCGGGCGGTAGCCTTCGACGAGGCCCAGGGCCAATTCGCTCGCAATCCAGCTCAGTCCTGCGAAACGTTTCCAGTTGTCCGGCCAGTCCCAGCCATCCGGCCCCATATAGGGGTTCCCCGGACGATCGTAGAGATGGGCCGCCTCGATCGCGATGACGTCGAGACCGCCCGCGCGGCCCGCGAGCAACCGGGCCGGTCCACCCCAGAGGTCATCGACCGCCGCGACCTGCCGCCCGCTGGTGAGTTTTTCGAGCACCGACGGGTATCCGGGCACCAGTGTCCGCATGGTGACGCCGCGCGGCGCCAGGGCCGCGGGCAAGGCGCCAGCGACGTCTGCCAACCCACCCGTCTTGATCAGCGGATAGGCCTCCGAGGCAACCGATAGGACTTCGATCATCGTCCCGCCAGGTACTTGTCGATCATGGGCTGGGTGATCAGCGTAACCCCCTCTTCGGTGCGCCTGAACCAGCGCGCATCGAATTCGGGATCCTCGCCCACCACCAATCCGTCCGGTATCTGCACGCCACGGTCGATCACCACCTTGCGCAACCGGGCGCCGCGCCCGATCTGGCAATAGGGCAGCACCACCGCCTCGTTGAGCTCGGAATAGGAGTGCACGCGCGCACCTGTCGACAGCAGCGTGCGATGCAGCATGCCACCCGAGACGATGCAGTCGCCCGAAACCAGCGAGGACACCGCCGAGCCGCGCCGCCCGTCCACGTCGTGGACGAACTTGGCCGGCGGAGTGATCTCCGCATAGGTCCAGATCGGCCAGTCCCGGTCGTAAAGATCGAGCTGGGGCACGACGTCCGTCAGGTCGATATTGGCCTTCCAGTATGCGTCCACCGTCCCCACGTCGCGCCAATAGGCCACATCCTCCTTGGAGGAGCGCACGCAGGAGCGCGTGAACCGGTGGGCCCAGGCCGTGCCGTTCTTGACGATGTAGGGAATGATGTCCTTGCCAAAGTCGCGGCTCGAGCCCTCGGTGGCAGCGTCACGGCGCAATTGCTCCATCAGGAACCGCGTCTCGAAGACATAGATGCCCATCGAGGCCAGCGCCGTATCGGGCTTGTCCGGAATACCTGGCGGGTCCTTCGGCTTTTCGACGAAATTGATCACCCGGTCGCGCCCGTCCACGGCCATCACGCCAAAGCCCGTGGCTTCCATGCGCGGCACTTCCAGGCACCCGATGGTCACGTCCGCGCCCGTATCCACGTGCTGGCGGAGCATGATTTCATAGTCCATCTTGTAGATATGGTCGCCCGCCAGCACCACGATGTAGCGCGCGCCATAATCCTCGATGATGTCCATGTTCTGATAGACCGCATCGGCCGTGCCCGCATACCACATGTCTTCCGACACGCGCTGGCTCGCGGGCAGCACGTCGAAGCTCTCGTTACGCTCGGGCCGCAGGAAGTTCCAGCCGCGTGAGAGATGCCGGATCAGGCTATGCGCCTGGTACTGCGTGGCCACCGATATGCGGCGGATACCCGAGTTGAGGGCATTGGAGAGCGCGAAGTCGATGATGCGCGACTTGCCCCCGAAATACACGGCCGGCTTGGCGCGCCGGTCCGTCAGTTCCATCAGCCGGGTGCCGCGTCCCCCGGCCAGTACATAGGCCATTGCCTCGCGCGCCAGAGGCGATGGAGTCCGATAGTCTGCCATATCTCAAGCCCTCCCGACGCCCGGATTACTCCGGGTCGTATTTCAAGATCAGTGTTGCCAGGGGCGGAAGGTAGAGCGTGGCCGTCGCCGGCCATCCTTCGCCCGCATTCTCACGCGCAATGACCGCACCCTGGTTGCCCTTGTTGGACCCGCCATACCAGCCGGCATCGGTGTTGACCCGTTCGACCCACCGTCCGGCCTGCGGCATGGGCAGGCTATAATTGTCACGTGGCACTGGCGTGAAGTTCGAGATCACCACCACCGGATCGGACCCCGGCGCCCGCCTGACCCAGGCGAATACCGAGTTATGGTGATCGTTTCCGATGATCCACTCGAACCCTTCCGGCTCGCAATCGCGCGCGTGCAGGGCCGGCAGTTCGCGATAGGCGGCGTTGAGGTCCCCTACCAGGCGCCGAACCCCCTCGTGCATGCCCGCATCGAGCAGCCACCAGTCGAGCGCCTTGCCTTCGTCCCACTCGTCGCGCTGGGCGAATTCCTGGCCCATGAACAGCAGCTTCTTGCCCGGGTGTCCCCACATGTAGGCGTAATAGGCCCGCAGGTTGGCGAACTGCTGCCAGTCGTCGCCCGGCATCTTGTTGATGAGCGAGCCCTTCCCGTGCACCACCTCGTCATGGCTGAGCGGCAGTACGAAGTTCTCCGAGAACGCGTAGATCAGCCCGAACGTCATGTCGTTGTGGTGATACTTGCGATAGATCGCCTCGCGGCTCATGTAACGCAGGGTGTCGTTCATGAACCCCATGTTCCACTTGAACCCGAAGCCGAGCCCGCCCGTGTGCACCGGCTGGCTGACCCCTGGCCACGCCGTGGATTCCTCCGCGATCATGAACGTGCCCGGATGGAGCCGGTAGGCCTCCTTGTTCACCCGCTTGATGAACTCGATGGCCTCCAGGTTCTCGTTGCCACCATGCTTGTTTGGCACCCACTCGCCCGCATTGCGCGAGTAATCGAGATAGAGCATGGAAGCCACTGCATCCACGCGCAGCCCGTCGATGTGGAAATATTCGAGCCAGTAGAGCGCATTGTTGACCAGGAAGCTCACCACTTCCTTGCGCCCGAAATTGTAGATCGCCGTGTTCCAGTCCGGGTGGTAGCCCTTGCGCGGATCGAGATGCTCGTAAAGCGCCGTGCCATCGAACCGCGCCAACCCATGCTCGTCGGTCGGGAAGTGTGCGGGCACCCAGTCCAGGATCACGCCTAGCCCCGCCTCATGGGCGGCATTGACCAGCCGTGCGAACCCCGCCGGGTCGCCGAAACGCGAAGTCGGCGCATAGAGCCCCGTCGGTTGATAGCCCCAGGACGGATCGAACGGATGCTCGCTGATGGGCAGCATCTCGATATGGGTGTAACCCAGGTCCGCGACATAAGGCACCAACTGCTCGGCGAGCTGGTCGTAGGTCAGGAACCCACCGTCCGGCCGGCGGCGCCACGAGCCCAGATGCACCTCGTAGATGGACATCGGCTCGCGCCGCCAGTCCTTCTTGCGGCGCTCTTCCATGTAGTCGCCGTCGGACCAGACGAAGGGCGTCGGGTCGGGCACCACAGAGGCCGTCTTGGGCCGCAATTCCGATTGTCGGGCGAACGGATCGGCCTTGAGCGGCACCAGTTCCCCGTCCTTGCCGACGATCTCGTATTTGTAGAGCGTGCCCGTCCCCAGCACCGGGATGAACACTTCCCAGATGCCTGTATCGAACCGGCAGCGCATTGGGTTGCGGCGGCCGTCCCAGTCGTTGAACGGCCCCACCACGCTCACGCGCCGGGCGTTCGGAGCCCACACCGCGAAATGCGTGCCGTGGATGCCCTCGAATTCCATCTCGTGCGCGCCGAGCTTGTCGAAGAGCCGCAGGTGGCTGCCCTCGCCGATGTAGTAGTCGTCCATCGGACCGAGTACGGGGCCGAAGCTGTAGGGATCGTAGACGTCCCACTCCCCGCCGGTATTGGCAGCGCGGTAGCGGATGGGGCTGCGCTTGTCGACGTCGACCTTGCCCTCGAAGAACCCGGCCGGATGGCGCGGTGCCAGCACTCCGAGGTCGCGCCCGTCGAGCGTGAACGCTGAGACCGTCTCGGCATGGGGAATGAAGGCGCGCAGCACCCAGTCCTGCCCGATCTGCTGGAGTCCTAGTACTCCAAACGGATCACTATGGGTGCCATTGACGACCGCTTCGACGTCCTTCGGGTCCGCCTGCCAACTCGCCTTTGCCACGCGTTACTCGCCCCCACTTACCGGCACGCTCCAGATGTCCTCGGCATATTGCCGAATGGTCCGGTCCGACGAACTCCATCCCATATTGGCGGTGTTTCGTATCGCCATGGAATACCATTTGTTTGGGTTATTCCAGAGGTTATCGATCTTGCGCTGCGTGGCGGCATAGGCATCGAAGTCCCGCGCCACGAAGAACCAGTCGTGATCGTAGAGCCCGCCGATGAGATCGCGATAACGGTTGCGGTCGTCCGGCGAGAAGAGCCCCGAGGAGATCGATTCCAGCGCCTCCTTGAGGCGCGGTGAATTGTCGATCGAGGCGCGCGGCACTTCGCTGCGCGCGCGCTTCTCGGCCACCTGTTCTGCGGTCAGTCCGAAGATGAAGATATTCTCGTCCCCCACATTGTCGCGCATCTCGATATTGGCGCCGTCGAGCGTCCCGACGGTCAAGGCGCCGTTGAGCCCGAACTTCATGTTGCCGGTCCCCGACGCCTCCATGCCGGCAGTCGAAATCTGCTCTGACAGGTCCGCCGCCGGAATGATCGTCTCGGCCAACGACACATTGTAGTTGGGCAGGAACACCACCTTGAGCAGGCCCCGCACGGACGGATCGTTGTTGATGACCTTGGATACGTCGTTGATAAGCTTGATGATCAGCTTGGCGTTCCAGTAGCCCGGCGCCGCCTTGCCTGCGAATACCTTTACGCGCGGGACCCAGTTTCGTTCCGGATGGGCGCGAATTTCGTCGTAAAGCGCCACCGCCTCGATGATGTTGAGCAGCTGCCGCTTGTATTCGTGGATGCGCTTGATCTGCACGTCGAACAGCGCATCGGGCGACACCACGATGTTCATGCGCTCACGGATGAGATCGGCCAGCGCCGCCTTGTTGGCACGCTTGATGGCCGCGAACTGCTGCTGGAAGTTCGGATCCTCCGCATGCGCCTCGAGCGCCTTGAGCAGCATTACATCGTCCTGGAAATCCGGGCCGATCCTGTCGGTGATGAGCCGGGTGAGGCCGGGATTGCACTCGAGCAGCCAGCGGCGCGGCGTGATCCCGTTGGTCTTGTTGTTGATCCGGTCCGGGTAGAGCCGGTGGAGGTCCTTGAAGACCGTCTTCTTCATGAGCTCGGTGTGGAGCGCGGAGACGCCGTTGATGGAATGAGAGCCCACGAAGGCCAGCTGCCCCATGCGCACCCGCCGCCCGCCATTCTCGTCGATCAGGGAAATGGCGGCGACCTGCGTGTCGTTGAACCCGGCGCGCGTGCGCGCGTCGGCCAGCACTTCGGCATTGATCGAGTAGATGATCTGCATGTGCCGCGGCAGCAGCCGCTCGAGCAACGCCACCGGCCAGGTCTCGAGCGCCTCGGGCAGCAGCGTGTGGTTGGTGTAGCCGAAGACGCCCCTGCAGATGGTCCATGCCGCCGCGAACTTCATTCCGTGCAGGTCCATCAGGATGCGCATCAGTTCTGCCACCGAGATGGCCGGGTGCGTATCGTTGAGCTGCACTGCGACCTTGTCGGGGAGCGAACCCAGGTCTCCGTATTGCTGCAGATGCCGGCGTACGATGTCCTGCAGCGAAGCCGAGGAGAAGAAGAATTCCTGGCGCAGGCGCAGCTCCTGCCCTGCCGGGGTTGCGTCGGCGGGATAGAGCACGCGCGTGATCGCCTCGGCCTTGGCGCTTTCCTCGAGCGCGCCGATATGGTCGCCCGAATTGAACCGGTCGAGCAGGATCGGGTCGATCGGCTGCGAGCTCCACAGGCGCAGCGTATTCACCCGCGCCCCGCGCCAGCCCACCATCGGAGTATCGAAGGCCACCGCCAGCACGTGGTCGGACGGGCGCCATTCCTGCCGCACCGTGCCGTCGGGCTCGGTGATCGGTTCGACATGCCCGCCGAACCCGATTTCGTACGAGCTCTCGCGTCGCTCGAATTCCCAGGGATTGCCGTGCGCCAGCCATTCTTCGGGCAGTTCGACCTGCCAGCCCTCGCTCATTTCCTGGCGGAAGAGGCCGTGCACGTATCGGATACCGTACCCGTAGGCCGGGATCTTGAGCGTCGCCATCGATTCCATGAAGCACGCCGCCAGCCGACCGAGGCCGCCATTGCCCAGCGCCGCATCCGGCTCCAGGTTCACCAGCATCCCCACGTCGACATCGAGCGATTTGAGCGCGTCCTGCACCTGCTCCATGATGCCGATATTGCTCATGGCATCGCGCATCAGGCGCCCGATCAGGAACTCGAGGCTGAGGTAATAGACCCGCTTCTTGCCCGTGCGCCAGGTATCGCGCGAGGACTCCATCCACTGGTCCATGATCCGGTCACGGACCGTCAGGACCGTGGCCGTCAGCCAGTCGTGCGGGCGCGCAACTGCTGGATCCTTGCCGACCGAATAGGTCAGCCTTTCCAGGATTTCCTGGCGAAGCGTCTCAACCGAAGAAGTGCGCGGTTCGGGACGAGGGGCATTGGAGTCGATGACGAGTGGCTGTTCGGCCATTCCTCTTATCCATGTTCATAGCGATGTTCCCCTCTATGCACACTCTGGCATGCAATCGATGCAGATGAAAAGCCCGGAAATCGGTCGAGCCTCCTACCCCTTCGCGCCCCGCGCTAAACCTGCTCGCGATCTCCCGTTTCCGCCTCGTCCGGACCGGTGGTCGAAACGCCGCCTTCGCGGGCCTGCTCTTCGGCATTGCTGATCAGCAGGTCACGGCCGGCGGTGATGCCGCCGCCCATCTGCTGGAGCTCGAAGCGCTTGGCATCGCGGCCGCGCACGCCGGCGATCACCTCGGCGGCCTCATCGGCAGTGGCCCCCAGCGCCTGGGCGACGCGTGAACCGAACGTCAGGGCGGATTCGAAGGTCTCGCGGATCTGGTACTCGACGCCCGTATTGAGCAGTTCGATAGCATGCCCGCGATCGAAGGCGCGCGCGTAGACCCGCGCCAGCGGGAACTCGTCGCGCAGCAGTTCGGCAATGCGCGTGGCCGATTCCTTCTTGTCCACGCAGATCATGATCACGTCGGCCGTGCCGGCTCCCGCGGCCCTCAGGATATCGAGGCGCGTGCCGTCGCCGTAATAGACCTTGAACCGCAACTGCGAGGCGGCCCGGATCATGTCGGTGTCGTTGTCGATGATCGAGACCCGGTGCTTGAGCACCAGCAGCGGCTGCGTGGCGATCTGCCCGAAGCGCCCGAAGCCGATCACCAGTACCTGGCCGTGCAGGCCATCGGGGATCTGCTCCACTCCCTCCATAGACTGCTGCCGCTTGGGCATGAGATAGCGCAGCGCGATGAGCGAGAAGGGTGTGAGCACCATCGAGAGGATCACGGTGGCGGTGAAAATATTGTTGGTCGGCCCCGAAATCAGGCCCGCCGATGCCGCCGTGGTATAGAGCACGAACGCGAACTCACCGCCCTGCGCCATCATTACGGAGCGTTCGAGGGCCTCCGCATGGCCGCTCTTGGTGATGCGGGCCACCAGGTAGATGACCGCTCCCTTCACCAGCATGAACGCCACCACGCTCAGCGCAATGATCTGCCAGTTCGAGATCACCACCGAAACATCGAGCGCCATGCCGACGGCGAGGAAAAAGAGGCCTAGCAGCAGCCCGCGGAAAGGCTCGACATCCGCCTCGAGCTGGTGCTTGAAGCTCGAGGTCGAAAGCAGCACGCCGGCCAGGAACGCGCCCATGGCCATCGAAAGCCCGCCCATTTCCATGACCACCGCCGCGCCGAGGACGACGAGAAGCGCGGCGCCGGTCATCACCTCGCGCGCCTTGGCATCGGCCAGGAACTTGAACACCGGGTTGAGGATCCATCGTCCCACGGCAACCAGTCCGATCACGGTGCCCAGCGCCACTCCGATGCCGATGAAGCGCGACATGAAATCTCCGCCCTCCCCCGTAGGAGCGATGATGGCGACGATGGCAAGCAGCGGCACGATGGCGAGATCTTCGAGCAATAGGATCGAAACGATCTTCTGGCCCGGCTCGGTCGCCAGTTCGCCCCGCTCCTCGAGCACCTGCATGACGATCGCCGTCGATGTCAGAACGAAACCCATGCCGAAGACGAAAGCCACAGCCGGCCCGAAGCCGAGCAATATCCCGACCACGGTCAGGATCGCTCCGCACGCGAGAACCTGCAGCACTCCGAGCCCGAAGATCTGCTTGCGCAGTGCCCAGAGCCTTTGCGGCTCCATTTCGAGCCCGATGATGAACAGGAACAGCACTACGCCTAGTTCGGCTGCGTGCAGGATCGCCTGCGGGTCGCTGACGATCTTGAGGCCGAACGGCCCAACCACCAGGCCCGCCGCCAGGTAACCCAGGACCGAGCCCAGGCCCAGTCGCCTGAATACCGGCACAGCGATGACGCCCGCCGCGAGCAGGATCACGACCTGTACCAGATCGATGCCGCCATGCGCCGCCAGTTCGGCAGCGTGTTCAGTTGCGCTTTCCATTGAGAATCCGGGCTGTGTGCTATCGAGGGGAAACGATAGTCGTGATCCGCGGGCAGCCCGTCAAGCGTCACCCTGCCGCGGGCGCCGCGCTGCTGCCACCCTTGCTCCTGCGGCGCGTGGGTTTTTCTGGCGCCGGCTCGGCCGGCGGCGCCTCTTCGGGAAGCTTGGCTTCCTCGGCGCGCCGCTCCGACTCTTCCTCCTCGCGCCGCTTGGCGGCGATTTCCTCGGCGGCCTCGCGCACGACGCGCGCCCGCACCCGCGCCGGTATCGGCGCTTCCTCGTCTACGCCCCTGGGCAAGACGTGCTCGAGGAACGACGTCAGCATCAGGAGCGAGGGTACGGCGACAAGCCCGCCAACGGGACCCCATACCCAGATCCAGAAGCCGATCGAGAGAAAGACGAGGAAAGGATTGAGCGTCAGCGTCCGCCCCAGAATTTGCGGGGTGATCACCTGCCCTTCCGAAAAACTGATGACGAGGTAGAGCCCCACCGGCAGCAGCACATGCACCAGGTCCTGCTGGGTGCCCAGCGCCACCACGAACAGCACCGTCACCATCACTGCCTGGGCCACATAGGGAATGTAGTTGACCAGCGCCGCGAGCGCTCCCCACAGTACCGGCGAAGGCATGCCCGCCGCCCACATGGCCAGCGTCACCGCCACGCCCACGCAGAAGTTGATCACGGTCACCGAAAGCAGGAACCGCGAGACCTTGGTCTCGACATCCCGGAAGACATGCGCCGTCCGCCAGCGCATGCGGCGTGTCACGCATACCGAGAGCGCTGCCGCCCGAATCTGGTGACGTGTGGCGAGGAAGAAATAGAGGCTCACGAGGAACACCAGGATCTGCGCAAAGAGCGCGGGCGCCTGGAGGGCGATATCGGTAACCGGGTTGCCGCTGTCGACCGTCACCGACATCGTGGCCCCGCCCCCGACGATCTCGCGCACCTGGTTCTGAAGCGTCGCTATTGCCGAGAGCGGTTCGCGCAGCGCCATCGCCTCTCCGCGCAGCTTCTCCCAGATTGCCGGAATGCGCGCGACCCACTCGGAAAGCGGCACCGCAAAGAGCGTCATGCCCATGGCGAGCAGCACGATGAAGAGAATGACGACCATCCCCGCCGAAAGGCCCGGCGGCACGCCGACGCGCTCGAAGCGGTCGGCCAACGGGCCGAACATCAGCCCGATGGTGACGGCGATGAACACCGGCGCCAGCAGCACCTGTGCGGCATCGATCGCAACGAACGCCACCACGCACGCGATCAGCACGATGCCGAAGCGCGCAGCGTTATTGAGTATGCGTTCGAACTGCGAATTTTGCGGGCTGGTCCCCAGCGGCAATCGTTGCCCCAAACCGGTGTTCGCCAAAGCCGTGATCCTCCAAACCGTGACAACGGACAGCGCGTCCCTTCGTTCCAGCGCCCCAATCGACGGCGGTGCAAAGCCTCAGTATTGTCCGGGCCGGAATCGAAACGCTGCAAGGCAAAGCAATGAAAAAGAAGATCATCATCGACACCGATCCGGGCCAGGACGATGCGGTAGCCATCCTGCTGGCGCTGGCCTCCCCGGAGGAACTGGAGGTTCTCGGTGTCGTGGCCGTCGCCGGCAATGTCGGCCTTGCCAACAATTCGAGGAATGCCCTCAAGGTTGTCGAGCTTTCCGGCCGCACCGACATTCCGGTCTATGCCGGCTGTGCCCGCCCGCTGCGCCGTCCGCTCGTTACCGCCGAGCATGTCCATGGCGACACCGGCCTCAATGGCCCCGACCTGCCCGAGCCCGCGATCGCGCTCCAGGACCAGCACGGGGTGGATTTTATCATCGAAACACTCCTCGCCCATGAGCCGGGCACGGTCACCCTGTGCACCCTCGGGCCACTGACCAACATCGCCATGGCCCTCAACAAGGCGCCCCAGATCGCCTCGCGCATTGCCGAGATCGTCATGATGGGCGGCGCCTATTTCGAGGTCGGCAACATCACTCCGGCGGCCGAGTTCAATATCTATGTCGATCCCGAGGCCGCCGACGTCGTGATGCGCTGCGGCGCGCCCATCACCATCCTGCCGCTCGACGTCACCCACCAGGTCCAGTCCACCCGCCCGCGCATCGATGCGCTGCGGGCCCTGGGCAATCGCTCCGGCGCCGCGGTAGCGGATATGCTCACCTTTTCGGAGAGCTTCGATCTCGAGAAATACGGCTGGGAAGGCGCCCCGCTGCACGATCCGTGCGTTACCGCCTACCTGCTCAAGCCCGAACTCTTCGAGGGGCGCCTCTGCAACGTCACCATCGAGACGGCAAGCGAGCTGACGGTCGGCATGACGGTCGCCGACTACTGGCACGTCACAGACCGGCCGCGGAACGCCACTTTCATGCGCAATGGCGACGCCGAAGGCTTCTACGCCCTGCTGACCGAACGCCTCGCGCGCCTCCCCTGATCCACGCGCAAAATCCCGGCCTCCCTACCCCGCGGGAGGCCGGAATAGCCCTCTCGCCACCTCCGGCGAAATCCCCTATGTTCGCTCGCCTTCCGGAGCGCCCCACATGGACTTGTTCACCCTTCTCGCCTTCACCGCCGCCTATGCCGTTGCCGTGCTCGTACCAGGGCCGGGCGTTGCCGCCGTCGTGGCGAGAGCCCTGGGCGGCGGCTTCCGCGCGGCGTTCCCCATGGTGCTCGGCATTCTGGCCGGCGATCTCGTCTACCTGGTGTTCGCGGTCTTCGGCCTCGCCACGATCGCGCACTATTTCAACGCGGTCTTCGAGATCGTGCGCATCGCCGGCGCGCTCTACCTGCTCTACATCGCCTGGACGTTCTGGAACGCCAAGCCCGGCTCCGAGCAGATCGGGCCCCGCGCCGAGGAACACTGGGGCCGCACGTTCCTCTCCGGATTCTCGCTGACCCTAGGCAACCCCAAGACCATTGTCTTCTACCTCGCCCTGCTACCGACGGTCGTTCCGCTCGACCGCATGACCCCGCTGGCCTTCGCCGAGATCACGGCCATCGTCATCGTGGTTCTGCTGATCATCGGTTGCGGCTATGCCTTCCTGGCGGCCCGCGCCCGCGAGCTCTTCACCAGTTCCAAGGCCATCCGGCGCCTCAACAAGACGGCCGGCGTCATGATGGCGACCGCGGCCGGCCTCGTCGCCTTCCGGGCCTAGCGCACAACGCGCTCGGCCGCCGCAAGACCCCAGGCGAGCAGTTCGGCCGCGCGCTCGACCGATGCGGCTTCGGTGTAGCATCGTAGTTCGGGAGCATTGCCCGATGGCCGGTAGTGGACGACATCGCCGCCCTCGAGGGTGAAGCGCAGGCCGTCGACACTCGAAACGCCATCGACCCGCCCGAGTTCGGCGAAATAACCGGCCGCATCCGCGCCCAGGCGCTCCATGAGCAGCGCCGACCGCTCCGCCGGCACCTGTTCGAGCCGGTCGCTGCGCCCATGGCGCGGCGGCAATTGCGCCACGAGTTCGGAGAGCGACTTGCCTTCGGCGCGCATCGTTCCGAGCACCGCCAGGATCGGCAGCATGGCATCGCGCGTCGGCAACGCCGGCAGGCCGCGCGCGGTAGAACCGAGCAATACCCCGCCATTGGCCTCGAAGCCCACCACCACCGCGCCCTCCGCCGCCTCCTTCATGGCGGCGATCACGAACGGCGAGCCGACACGCGTCCGCACCACGTTTTCGAAATAGCCGGAAGCCTCGATGGCCGAGTTCGAGGTCACCGGCGTCACGACGACATCCGCCCCCAGGAATTTGGCTGTCAGCAGACCCACGAGGTCGCCGCCGACGAAATTGCCGCATTGATCGACCAGCAGCGGCCGGTCGGCGTCGCCATCGGTCGAAACGATCGCGTCGAGCACGAGGTCCGCCGTCCACACGCCGGCCCGGCGCGAATATTCCGGGCTCACGGCCTCGGTGTCGACAGGCACGAACACGTCGGACCGTCCGAGCTCCACCACATCCGCCCCGAAGGCGTGCAGCACCCGCACCAGAAGATCGCGGGCTACGGAAGAATGCTGGAACACGCCGATCCGCAGACCACGCAGCGCCCCGTTCGGCAGGAAGCTGCCATAGCGCCGCTCGTAGCGCGCCAGGGCCGAACTCTCGCCCGACCCGAGCGGGCGCACGTCGATCTCGCCACCGTCGACATGCGCCAGCGCCGCGATGATCCCCGCTTCGTCGGCCTTCTCGATCTCGCCGCTCGCCACATAGAACTTGAGCCCGTTCCGGTCCGCCGGAATATGGCTGCCCGTCACCATCACCGCCGGGGCGCCGAGCCGCTGGCTCTCCAGCGCCAGCGCCGGCGTCGGCAGTTCCCCGCAATCGACGGGCGTCAGGCCCGCATGCCGCGCCGCCGCAACCACGGCTCCGGCGATAGCCGGGCTCGAATCGCGCAGGTCGCGTCCCACGAGCAACGTGTCCCCCTCGGCCAGCGCGCCCTTGCCCTTTAGATAATCGACGAACGCCAGGGTGTACCGGACGCTCGCCGGCCCCACGAGATCCGTGACCAGCCCGCGCAGACCGCTCGTACCGAACTTGAGACTGTTGTCAGCCATGCAGCCAAAACCCTCGTTGCGCGCGAGCAGTGCCACGGCCATAACCTCCAAGGCAAGTCCGGGACCGATCGGGGAGTCGCTTTGGATAACCAGACCCTTCTGCAATTCTTCGACCGTGAAGCCGCGCTGGTCGCCCCTGACCTCTTGGGCGCTACCCTGCTCGTCGATGGCGTCGGCGGCCTCATCGTCGAGACCGAAGCCTATCACCCCGAGGACCCCGCCTCCCATTCCTACGGTGGCCCGACCCCGCGCAACGCCGCCATGTTCGGCCCGCCGGCGCGGGTCTATGTCTACCGCTCCTACGGCATTCACTGGTGCCTCAATTTCGTCTGCAGCCACGCCAGCGCCGTGCTGATCCGTGCCATCGAGCCGACGGCCGGCATCGCCATCATGCGCGAGCGCCGCGGCGTCGGGGATATCCGCCAGCTCTGCTCGGGGCCGGGCAAGCTCTGCGAGGCCATGGGCGTCACCCGCGATCTCGATGGGCATGGGCTCGCCGCGCCCCCGTTCACCTTCGCCCCCGGAACGGGCGCCGCCCGGATCGCCATCGGCCCGCGCATCGGCATCACCAAGGCAGTCGAAAAGCCCTGGCGCTTCGGCGTCGCCGGCTCGCCCTTTCTCAGCCGAAAGTTCGCCCGGGTTTGAAACGGCATAGTCCGTTTTATCGACTGATCGCCTCTCCCCGCTTGCCGAATACTGTGGCATCAAAGGAGCGCGAGATGGACTTACTCAACCGCCTGTTCGTGGCCGGTAGTGGCGGACGGGTGAAGACTTCCACCACGGCGGCCGCGCCCGTGGGCAAAGCCAGCGTGGTCATTCCGTGCTACAACTACGCGCGCTACCTCGAGGCCAGCGTCGGCAGCATCCGCGGCAACGGCGACCTGGCGGTCGAAATCATCATCGTGGACGACTGCTCGACCGACGACAGTCTCGCCGTCGCCAACCGTCTGGCCGCCGCCGACAGCCGCATCCGCGTCGTCCCCAACGAGAAGAACCTCGGCCACATCGCCACCTACAACAAGGGCCTGGCACTCGCGACGGGCGACTACGTCATCCTGCTCTCGGCCGATGATCTTCTGGCCGAAGGCGCCTTGGCGCGCGCCGCCCGGCTGCTCGCCGCCGAGCCCTCGGTCGGCCTCGTCTATGGCCGCACCATCGATTTTCGCGGCAACCCGCCGCCGGTTTCGACCTCCGACCGTCCCGACTGGTACGTATGGAACGGGCACGATTGGCTCACCGCCCGCTGCAAGGCCGGCTACAACGTGGTGCCCACGCCCAGCGTCGTGATGCGCACCAGCGTGCTCCGCCGCATCGGCGGCTACCGCCCCGAGCTCCCCCATGCCGGCGATTTCGAGATGTGGCTGCGCACCGCCGCCGTCAGCGACATTGCCTTCGTCGCCGAGGTCCAGGCCTATTACCGCCTGCACGACATCAACATGCACAAGCGTGATTTCGATTCCGGCACCTCGCGCGGCGAACTGATCGATCTCGGCCAGCGCTGGGATTCGTTCCGGCTCATGTTCGACGCCATGGCCCCCGACTTGCCCGATGCTCCGCAACTGCGCGAGCTCGCGGCCCGCTCCATGGCCGCCGGCGTTCTCAGCCGCATGAGCCACGCCTATGCGCGCCGCACGCCGAACTTCCCTTTTTCCGAGTTCGAGGCCTTCGCGGCGGCAATCTACCCAAACTACAAGTCGCTGCCCGAAGCCCGCACCCTAGCCCGCCGCCGGCTCGTCCTCAAGGCCGCCTTCCTCTTCCAGCCCTTCTGGTTCCTGGTGGCCGTGGTGCGCCGGATCCGCTGGGAGTTCCTGCGCTACCGGCGGCTCGAGGTCGGCATCTAGGCCCAATGGGCTACCCTGCGCACTGGCCGGGGCCGGTATGCTCATCCGGTCGGCATTGACACCTCGAGGATCCCGCCCAGTGCATAGCCCGTTCGTAAGGCCCGCCTCACCCGGCCTGGTTTCGGTGATCCTGCCGACCTACAACCGTCTTGCCTCGCTTCCCGATGCCATCGCCAGCGTGCTTCGCCAGTCTTACGGCAAGCTCGAGCTGATCGTGGTCGATGACGGCTCGTCCCAGGATATTGCCGGGCTCGTGGCGGCCATCGGCGATGACCGCATCCGCTACGTCCGCCGCGCCCAGAACGGGGGCGCCGCCGCCGCTCGCAACACCGGCCTCTTGCTCGCCCGCGGCGAATTCATCGCCTTCCAGGACAGCGACGATCTCTGGCTCCCCGGCAAGCTCGCCCGGCAGGTTGCCCTCTTCGAGCGCCTGCCGCCGACGATCGGTGCCGTCACCGCACCCAAGATCCTTTATGGCCGCGACGCCGCATTCAACTTCGGGCCGGGAAAGGTTGCCATGGCCCCCGATCCGGCGGGACGCCTGCGCGAAGGCCAGGACGCCCTTCGCCATCTGCTCTCGCAGAACCGCATCAGCCTGCAGAACACGCTGTTTCGGCGCGCCCTCTGCCCGGCTCATCCCTGGTTCGATTCCCTCGCCCCCGCCAACGAGGACTGGGAGTTCGCCATTCGCCTCGCCCGCCAGACCGGCATCTATGAAGACATCGAACCGGTCGCTCTCGGCTTCATGTCGCCCGATAGCATCTCGCGCAATACCCGCAAGGAGTGCCGCGGCCTGCTGCGAATACTGCACAAGAACCGAGACGTGCTCGCCGCCGATCCCGCCCTGCGCGCCGGCCTTTTGATTCATCTCGCCCGGCAGATGCGGGCCCTTGGCCGCCGGCGCACCGCCAACCGCCTGTTACTGGAAAGTGTGAGAATTCATCCGCCCGCCGCCGTCGAACTCTCGGCCGCCCTTGGCCGGACTGTCCTGCGTCGCCTGCGCAAGAAGCCCGCCTCAAAGCCTCACTCGGCCGCTTCGGCCTCTACGCTGCGCGACAGCGTCGCCCATACCGGCAAGTGATCTGAAGCCGACTTGGCCTTGAGCGAGCCGTGCACGCCGCTCTCCACGATCGACAGGCCCTGACTGGTGATGATCCGGTCGAATCCGAAGACGGGCCGCACCGAAGGAAAACTGGGGCCGGGCTGCCCCACGAAATGGTCTGCCGCGAAGTGCTTGAGGCACCCGCCATTGACGCTCCACTCGTTGAGGTCACCCATCATCACGGTCGGCAGAGCCTCTTCCAGGCCCTCTAGCGCGTCGAGCACCGCTTGCGCCTGTCGCTTGCGCCAGAGCCCGACGAGCCCCAGATGCATGCCGACCACCCGCAGGCGGTCGTCGCCGACCTTGAGATCGGCAAGCACCGCGCCGCGCGGCTCGAGCGCCGGCAGCGTGATCGCGCGCTGCGCCAGCACTTCGACGTTCTTGCGCACCAGGATGACATTGCCATGCCAGCCAAGGCTCCCCGGCCGCACGCCGAATCGTACCGCCCGGTAGTCGGTTTCCTTCTCCAGCATCTCTGCGCTGAGCGATGAAACGCGCGCGCCAAAACGCCGGTCGACCTCCTGGAGCGCCACGACATCGGCATCGAGTTCGCCCAGCACCGAAACGATGCGCTCGGGCCTCCGCTTGAAATCTGTCCCGATGGACTTCTGGATATTGTAGGACGCCACCGAGATCATGACCGGGCCGTGTCTCCTTTGGGAGCAAAAGAAGCGGCAAACGCCGCTCCAAATCAAAGATGGTGACCCACTGTGCCCAGACAAGACCGCCCGCGCAACTGCATCGCCATCACAACCCGTTTGACACACGCTCATCGCCTGCTATGAGGCGTGCGGAAGGGCCCATAGCTCAATGGTTAGAGCCGACCGCTCATAACGGTCTGGTTCCAGGTTCGAGTCCTGGTGGGCCCACCAATTTCCCCTTGGCCCTCATTGTCCTCCTGTTGCTGTTGGGAAGTCCTCGTCGCTAGCTTGCTGCAACCGAGAATCACTGGCATTCAAACCGGATGGGCATTTCAACGATCTACCGGCGCGACATCGATGGACTTCGTGCCGTAGCGGTGTTGGGTGTCGTTGCCTACCATTTCGGTGCGTCTTGGCTTCCCGGTGGCTTCACGGGCGTCGACGTTTTCTTCGTGATCAGCGGCTTCGTAATCACCGCCAAGTTACGCAGAGAAATAGCATGCGGCGAGTTCTCGATCTTCGGGTTCTATGAAGGGCGCGTTCGGCGCATCCTGCCAGCACTTCTGACCATGCTGGGCGTATCTCTGGTCCTAGGGTGGTTTCTGCTTATGCCGGGAGACTACCAGGACCTCGGCGCCAGTGCGGCCTACTCGGCCTTTGGGCTAGGTAACCTCTTCTTTTACGGGAACACTGGCTATTTCGATCAGGCCGCCGACCTGCAACCTTTGCTGCACACATGGTCGCTCGGGGTGGAGGAGCAGTTCTACTTCGTTTGGCCCCTTCTCTTGTTGGCCGGCATCACTTTCGTCAGGTCACATAGGAGGCTTATCGCCATCCTTTCCGTTGGGCTCGTTGCAGCGTTTGCCTACGCAGTGCGGAAGGTCGGAAGCGATCCGACAGCGGCGTTCTACCTTCCGGCCCCGCGGGCCTGGGAGTTGGGCCTTGGGGCGATCATCGCCTTTGCCCCCCCTTTGAGAAATCGGGCACTAGCTGAAACTGGGAATGTGATCGGCATCTTCCTGATCGCAACGAGCTTCATTGCAATCAATTCGGAGATGCCTTTCCCGGGAGCGACGGCATTGCCGGCGTGTGTGGGCGCCGCCCTGCTCGTTTGGCCAAAGGCAACTTGCTACACCGCCAAAATACTTGGAATGCGACTTGCGGTAGCGATCGGCCTGATTTCGTATTCGCTGTATCTGTGGCATTGGCCGGTTCTCGTGTTTTACCGCCATTACAAAGGCGGTGCATTCCCCTCCGGGTTTGAGATCGTCGCTCTCGCGGCCACCACTTTTTCCCTTGCGTACCTTTCCTGGCGATTCATCGAGAAACCATTCCGCCACAAAGGATCGAGTTCTCGCACTGCGGTAGCCGTTGCGCTGGCGACTGCAGCCCTCGTCGCGGTTCCGTCATTGGTGGTCGCACAGCAGTCTGGTTTCGAAACGCGGGTCCCACCTGAGACCATGGGCCTATCGAGCCTCAAAGCAATGTGGGAGTGGGACTGCAAGACACAATATTTCCCGCCACTTGGTGGAGACTATTGCGTATTTGGCGCAACCGTCGAGGAGGCGAAATCCTTCGGCATCGTGTGGGGGGACAGCCATGCGGAACATGCTGCCGCGCTCATTGAAGGAGTGGCCCAGGATAATGGCATTGCCTTTGCGCTACTAAATAACTGCCCGGCCGCGTTGGGGGCAAGTGTGAGGCGAGTGAGAGCAGATGTCCCAAACTATGAAAGCTTGTGTGCGGATCGAAGGGCCGCGGCGCTTAGGGGGCTTTCCGACCCACGATTGCGATACATGGTCCTCGCCGGGTCTTGGAACCCCTTCTCTCGCTTTGTGTCGTCCGAAACCTTTCCACAAAAGGGCCGAGAACTCGTCGTCGCTGGCCTGGATGAATTGCTCGGGACTGTGAAGAGACGTGACGTTAGCTTCATCTTGTTGGATCAAGTTCCTACCTTCGATAGGGATCCTGTCGCCTGTCACATCGCGGAGGTCTCTGGATTGATCCGTTCAAGATGCACGGATCTGGGATATCGCGGCTACAATGCGTCGGCCATTGTGCAGCCTAAAAGGTTTCCGGGCTTCGATGCACTTGCGCGTCGATATCCGTTTCTGACGGTCGTCCACCCCAGGGACGCACTTTGCAGCGATGAACTGCAAACCTGCGAAACCGAGATCGATGGGGAATTGATCTTCCGCGACGGAAACCATTTGCGTCGTAATCTTAGCCCAAAGGCCCGCAAGGACCTCGCAGAACATATCGGGCTTGCCGACGCCATCCGCTCAACCGTCAGCCTCGCAGGTGGCAGTAAGCTCTAGGCGAACGAGTTTACGCATGTGTACGATGCCGTGCCACTCCAAGCATTAGTGCAGCGGTCCGAACCAATTAGGACTTCTGTATTACCGGGCTAGCGGCCCCACCACTCCCCCGATAACCCCATCGCCGGCCTATCCCAGCCGCGCGAGCCACTCGATCTGCCGGCATTCGTGAAGGGTGCCGCCGCCTTCGTGGTTGTTGAAGGTGTAGGTCTCGATTGCCTTGGGTCCCGCATAGGCGTTGAACGCACCGTAGACCGTCGAGGGCGGGCATACGTCGTCCATCATGGCCGCGGAGAAGAGGGCACTCGCCTTGGCCCGCCGGGCGAAGTTCACCCCGTCGAAATAGCTCAGCGTCCGGTAGGCGGCTTCGACCTTGTCCCGGTGCACCATGAGAAACCGCACGATCTCGCCATAGGGGTCGCGCGCCGTCAGGCCGATGGCGCGTGGGAAGTCGCAGAGGAACGGCACGTCGGCCATGAGGCCGCGCACCCGCGCGTCCAGCCCCGCAACCGCGATGGAAATCCCCCCGCCCTGGCTGCCGCCGGCAACGACGATCCTCTCCGGATCGATTTCGGGTCGGCTTCGGGCGGCCTCGACCGCGCGCACGCCGTCGACGAAGACGCGGCGGTAATAATAGTCCCTCGGGTCCTGGATGCCGCGGGTCATGTAGCCGGGATGAGCCGGACCCGACCCCACCGGATCGGGCGTGTCCGAGACGGCCCAACTGCTGCCCTGCCCGCGCGTATCCATCACCAGCACCGCGCGCCCGGTCGCGGGCCAGAGCAGATGCTGCTGGGGCTGGTCGCGCCCGCCGCCATAGCCGATGAACTTGACCACGCAATCGGCGACCGGACGCCCGGCGGGCTTGATATACCAGCCCCTGACGCGATGCCCGCCGAACCCGGAAAACGAGACGTCACAGACGTCAAAGAGCGTCAGGCCCGCGTCGCGAGGCACGAACACCGCATCGAGCGGCGTCTTGCGCGCCTCCGCGAGCGTCTCGTCCCAGAAGGCGTCAAAGTCGTCAGGGGTCGTCGCCTGCGACCGGTAACCGGGCAGGTCGGATGCGGGAAGGTCGAAAAAGGGCACGGCCGGACAACGCGTTAGGTTTGAGATGCCAGACGACAGCACGACCTCCGCCCGCAATCAAGACGCTAGTTCGCCCGCCCCGGTTCCTGACCGCCCCCGGAGCGCCCCCCGCCCTCGCGCACGCCCTTCCGGGCCCTCCCCCGAGACACGCCTTGGCGCGCGAAAGAAAAGTTGAACTATTGCCACATGTTTACTTGCCTCATGCCTGCCAAGGGGGCATGACGGCATCATGTTGGGGTCGCCCGCGGCCCGTCCGGATTTTTTTGGTTTCGCACGAGGCTGGATTGCTGCGCCGGTTCTTTTCCTATTACGCCCCCTACAAGGGACTGTTCTTTCTCGACTTCGGCTGCGCGGTGCTCGCCGGGATCCTCGAGCTCGGTTTCCCGCTCGCCGTAAAACTCTTCGTCGATACGCTTCTCCCCAGCCAGAACTGGGGACTCATCGCGGGCGTCGCCGCGCTGCTCCTGGGCGTCTACATCCTCAATACGGTGCTCACCGCGGTCGTCAACTACTGGGGCCACGCCCTCGGGATCTCGATCGAGACCGACATGCGGCGCCAGGCCTTCGAGCACATCCAGAAGCTCTCGTTCCGCTATTTCGACAACCACAAGACGGGACACCTGATCACCCACGTCACCAAGGATCTCGAAGAGGTCGGCGAAGTGGCCCACCACGGCCCCGAGGACGTCTTCATCGCCATCATGACCTTCATCGGCGCCTTCGTGCTCATGTTCACGGTGCACTGGCAACTGGCGCTGCTGACCACCGTGATCGTGCCGTTCATGACCTGGCTCGTCAGCCGCTACGGAGCGCGCATGACGCAGAACTGGCGCAGCCTTTTCCGCCAGGTGGGCGATTTCAACACACGCGTCCAGGAAAGCGTCGGCGGCATCCGCGTCGTCAAGGCTTTCGGCAACGAGGAGCACGAACGCGCGCTCTTTGCCCGCAACAACGAAAGCTACCGCGCGACCAAGCTCTCGGCCTACGCCTACATGACCGCCAGCATCTCGCTCTCCTATTTCAGCACGCGCTTCGTGCAGCTCGTCGTCATGATCGCCGGCACCTGGTTCGTGGTGCGGGGCGAGTTGAGCTATGGCGGCTTCGTCGGCTTCCTGCTGCTGGTCAACGTCTTCTTCCGCCCGATCGACAAGATCACCTCGGTGCTCGAAAGCTATCCCAAGGGCATTGCCGGCTTCCGCCGCTTCACCGAGCTCATCGACACCGAGCCCGATATCGAGGATCGCCCCGCCGCAAAGGCCGTCACCGGCCTTCGGGGCAATATCGTCTACAAGGACGTCGATTTTTCCTATGGCAGCGAGGACAGGATCCTGCGCGGGCTCAATCTCACGGTGAATGCCGGCGAGACCATCGCCCTCGTCGGGCCCTCCGGAGCCGGCAAGACCACCATCTGCTCGCTGCTGCCGCGCTTCTATGAGGTGACCGGCGGCTCGATCAGCATCGACGGCATCGATATCCGCGACATGACCCAGGCGTCGCTGCGCAGCCAGATCGGCATCGTGCAGCAGGATGTCTTCCTCTTCGGCACCACGCTGCGCGAGAACGTGGCCTACGGCAAGCTCGGGGCGAGCGAGGAGGAAATCTGGGCCGCCCTGCGCCTTGCCTCGCTCGACGATTTCGTCCGTTCCCTGCCCGATGGCCTCGACACCCTGGCTGGCGAGCGCGGCGTCAAGCTCTCGGGCGGCCAGAAACAGCGTCTCGCTATCGCCCGGATCTTCCTCAAGAACCCGCCGATCCTGATCCTCGATGAGGCCACCTCCGCCCTCGACACGGCGACCGAACAGGCCATCCAGGCCGCCCTCACCGAGCTGTCGCGCGGCCGCACCACCCTCGTTGTCGCCCACCGCCTCGCCACCATCCGCAACGCCGACCGCATCGTGGTGGTCAATCGTGATGGCATCGTCGAAGAAGGTTCGCACGCCCAGTTGCTCGACCGCGACGGCGCTTATGCCCGTCTTTACAAGGCCCAGTTCGGCGAGGTGGCATAACGCGCCACCTCCCCAAACGAGGCGACCGTGCAAAAGCTGAAAAAGCTTCTCTGCAAAGTAGGGTTTTGATCACCGACTGGCGTTATCAGGCAGCGGCCCCTCCTGACTCTAGGACCCCTCCGTGTTTGTCGACCAGACTTCCCTGCTTCTCGCGCTCGGCCTTGCGGCGTTCGCCATCTCGGCGACGCTGCTCATCACCTGGCTCGCGGCACGCACGGAAAAGTTCATTCTCGTCTGGGCCGTCGGATCGTGCGTTCTCGCAACCGCCTTCGCCGGTTTCTCGATCAACGCGGTGAGCAACCACTATGCGTTGCTGTGGATTTCCAACCTCCTGCTCTCGGGCAGCTTCGTCATTCTCTTCAGCGCGGCGTGCCTGTTTACCGGTCAGGACCTGCCGCGCACCCGCATCGCCGTCATTTCCGCGCTTTGCGCCGCGGTCATCAGCATGCCCTTCGTGCTTGGCTTCGATGCGTTGGGGGCCATCATGGGCAACCTGGTCAATGCGCTGCTGCTGGGCGGCACGGCTTGGACCTTCTGGCGCGGTCGCGCCGAAGCGCCGCTCTGGGTCGGCGGCATCGCCGTGCTCTATAGCCTTACGGCCATTTCGTTCATCCCCTGCGCCATCATGATCTTCCTCAAGGATCCGCTGATCCTCGATGCACCGCCTAGCGGCTGGGCCGAAGACCTCAATTCCATCGCCGGCCTCGTCGGCCTGACCGGTATCGGCGCGCTTTCCCTGGCCCTCAACCAGGCGCGCATCGCCCGGCGCCACCATGAGGAAGCCAACACCGATCCCCTCACCGGCCTGATGAACCGCCGCGCCATCTTCGATCGCTTCGGCGCCTCCCAGATGGACGAGAACACCGCCGCCCTGCTCTTTGACCTCGACCATTTCAAATCGATCAACGACCGGTACGGCCATGCCGCCGGCGACGAGGTGTTGCGCCGCTTCGCCCAGGTCGTCAGCCAGAACATGCCGCTCGGTTCGTCCGCCGCGCGCATCGGCGGCGAGGAATTCCTGCTGGTCGTCACCGATACCGACGACGCCGAGGCGCTGCTGATCGCCGAGGCCATCCGCTCGACCTTCGCCTGCGAAATTCTCCAGGGCGCCGGTGGCGGCTTCCGTGCCACCGTGAGCGTCGGGGTCTCGACCGGCATGGGCAGCCAGGACACGTTCGACCACGTCCTGCGGCGTGCCGACGACGCGCTCTACGGCGCAAAGAACAGCGGCCGGAATCGCGCCGCTTCCACGGCGCAGGGCGAAGGCGGGCCGCGCTAGCCTGGCCCCCGCTCCGAACCCACTGCCGCCACAAACGCCACTAGACTGGGCGCTTCCCTCAAGTCGGCGAGCGACACCAATGACCGAGCCCCAGCCAGCCCCACGCCCGGACCTTTTCACCAACAAGGATGCCGACGCCTGGGCCGAACAGTTTCACCTGCTGTTCTATGTTCTCGACATGTCGCCCATGCAGATCGCTCAGATCGATTACGGCCTGGCCCCCGATGATCCCGAGGCAGGTCTGGTGTTTCCCTGGGCTCATGAGATCGCGCGCCACTTTCCGCGCGTAGACGTCCGCGCCATGATCGAGGCGGCAACGAAATAAAGAAGGGGAGGGCTGGGACCCTCCCCTTCCAGTCGTGCGGTCGGCACGATCCCGCTACGACGAGACGCGACAACCCCTCACGACGTCCGGGCATCCATCGCTTCGAGCGCCGGGGCATTGAACCCCCGCACCAGCAGCCAGATACCAAGGAACAATTCCCAGAAGAACTCGGGCACGGTGGCGATCATCTGCGGGGTGGACCCCGCTTCGATGGTGCCGAACAGCACCGCCACGCCGGCCACCAGCAGCGCCGGCCCGCCGACGAGGCCGAGTACGGAAAGCGAGCGCGGCACGAGGCGCGTCTTCCACATCATGTAGCCAAGGATGAGGCCGTTCCCCACGCCCACCACGATGCCCGGGCCGAGGCGGAACGTCCAGTTATGCAGGGCCACGAGCGCCTGCCCTGCCGCCATCATCACGCCTTCCTCGGCAATGCCCGGCTGAAACCGCAGCGTATTGAGCGCCAGCAGCGCAACGATGCCGAAGGCGATGAAGCCGTTCTCGGTGAGCCGCGCCGCCACATAGCTCAGGCTCAGCGCCGGAAACTGGCGCTTGAGCACCGGATAGAGCGCCAGGGCCGTCGCAAGGTTGGCGAAAATGAGGATCAGCTCGAGCAGCGCTCCCCACGAAACGCCCGGGTCGAAGGTACCGCCGAGGACGAAGGCTGGGTCCGAAAGCGCCGGAGCGTAAAAGCTCACCACGGGCGGGATCGAGCTGGCAAAAGTGACGAGGAACATCAGGCCCGTGATCCTCGCCAGGCGCTGCGACTGTTTCCGATCATCGGGCGCGGCGGCAGGAGCCCGGGCCGGTGCCGCTTCCGGTGCGGCTGACATGCTTGCGGAAAAAGGGGTGACGGCCGGGGCCGACGTAGCGATCGTAGTCATCTAGTGCCTCCCTGGGATGGCGGTGAAACTTGAACACCACCTTCCTAGGCCGGCCCCGCTACTGGCGGAACGCGCATCGTTTGCACTGCATTCGTGCATCAAACGCCATGTTCCCTACTCCGCCTCCCTGCGTCGCGCGCACACGCTGCGGACCGTGGAACGAAGCCATCTGTGCGCGAGGTCCCCATCCATGCGCGGATGCCAGAGCATGGATAGGGTGAACCGTGCGATCTCCACCGGCAGCGCAAAGCTTGCCATGCCATGCCGCAGCCCCTCGGTATGGCGCTCGGGCACCGTGGCGACCAGTTCGGTGCTGCGCGCCAGGGCGATCGCGGTGGCAAAGCCATTGACGATCGTGACCACGCGCCGTTCGTGCCCGGTTGGGCGTAGCGCCTCGTCGACCTCGGCACTGTGGAGGCCCCGCCGCAGCACCTTCACATGGCCCGCGGCCGCGTAGCGCTCCGGCGTCATTGCGCCCTCCAGTAGCGGATGCCCATCGCGCACCACCCCCACCCAGCGATCCTCGAAGAGCGGCAGCGCCCTCAGTTCGGGAGCGGTTGCGAGATCGACCACGCCCGTTTCGATATCGACCTCTCCCTCCCGCAGCGGCGCGCCCTCCTTGTCCGGCTTGGCGAGGAATTGCAGTACCACTCCCGGCGCCTCCCCGGCCACGTGAGCAATCAGGCGCGGCCCGAAGGTTTCCACGAACCCTTCGCTGGTCCGCAGAGTAAACTGGCGCTCGAGGCTCGCCAGGTCGAGCTTCTCTGCCGGACGCAGGATGGCGTTGGCGCCGTCGACCACGTCCCCGACGAGGCCGCGCAACTCGAGGGCGCGAGGCGTCGGCACCAGTCCGCGCCCTGCGCGCACCAGCAGTGGATCGCCCGTGACCTCGCGCAACCGCGCCAGCGCCCGGCTCATCGCTGATGGGCTCAGGCGCAATCGCCGCGCCGCGCCGGCCACGCTTCCCTCCGAAAGCAGGACATCGAGCGTCACGAGGAGATTGAAGTCGGGCATCGGCACTCTCCCGGGTCATACATGGCGTTTGATGCACGAATATGCTGCGACCGATGCGCGTTCCGCAAGAGTGAGTGAGGGCGTACCTCTCCGGCATCCCTTGAACAGGAGTTGTGGAATGCCACCTCGTTTTGCGCCCGTCCTTTTCGGCTTCATCCTCTCGGCTCTCATGTCCGGCATCGTCTCGGCCGTCGCCGTCCTCCGCAATCTCGGACTGGTCGATGGTCTGCCCGGCATATGGATCAATGCCTGGCTGCCCTCGTGGGCCATCGCCTTCCCCACCGTGCTGGTGGTCGCGCCGATCGCGCGCCGCCTGGTGGGCCGCCTCGTCAAGGCTCCGGCCTCTCCCGCGCGGTGATCCCATGCAAGAGGCACCTAAACCCCGCTACGCCTTGCGCCTCGCCGCCCTTTCATTCGGCATGCTGCTCCCCTCCCTAGGAACCAGCATCGCCAATGTCGCGCTCCCGAGCCTCAAGCTCGCCTTCGGCGCCGGCAGCCAGGAGGTGCAATGGGTCGTCATCGCCTACCTGATGTCCATCACCGCTCTCCTGGTGACGGCCGGACGGCTGGGCGATCTCTTCGGCAAGCGCCGCCTGCTTCTGGCAGGCATGGGGCTTTTCGCACTCGCCGCGCTCCTCGCCGCCCTGGCCCCCGCCCTCTGGATCGTCATCCTGGCCCGCGGGCTACAGGGCATCGGCGCGGCGGCCATGATGTCGCTGACCGTAGCGGCGGTCGGCGACATGGTCCCCAAAGACCGGGCCGGCAGCGCCATCGGCCTCCTCGGCACCGTCTCCGCGGTCGGCACCGCCATCGGTCCCTCGCTGGGCGGCGTGCTGATCGCGTTCTTCGGCTGGCACGCCGTTTTCGCGCTCATGGCACTGGCCGGTGCGGCAGCGCTCGCCTTCGCCTGGCCATTGCTGCCGCGCGATACGCCTACCCGCACCCGGCCGGTTTCATTCGACATCCCCGGCACGATCGTGCTGACTCTTGCGATCGCCGCATTCGCCCTTGCGACAACGTTGGCGCCGATGGGCCTGCTCAACGCTGCGCTCCTGGGGCTGTTCATGATCGCGCTGGCGACGTTCATCTTCATCGAAAAGCGCAGCCAGGCGCCTCTGCTGCAATTGCGGCTTCTCAAGAGCCACGGCCTGAGCGCCGGCCTCGTTTCGCTTGGTCTCGTCTCGGCCATCCTGATGACCACGCTGGTGGTCGGGCCGCTCTACCTTTCGACCGTCCTCGGGCTTGGACCGGCAACCACGGGCCTGGTCATGTCCATCGGCCCGGTCGTCGCCGCGCTGGTCGGCTACCCCGCCGGCTTGCTCGTCGACCGCTTCGGCCACGCCGCCGCATCGAGCGTAGGCCTTGCCGGCGTCCTTGCGGGAACGCTGCTGATGTCGTTTCTTCCGCCGATCCTCGGTGTCCCCGGTTACGCGGGAAGCCTCGTCGTCATAACGGCCGCCTACGCCGTCTTCCTCGCCGCCAACAATACCGGCATCATGACCGGCGCCGGCAAGGAGCAACGCGGCGTGGTGTCGGCCTTGCTATCCCTTGCCCGCAACCTGGGGTTGATCGCCGGAGCCTCGGCAATGGGCTCGGTCTTCGCGCTCGGCTCGGCCGGCCTTGCACCCCTCCACCTCGCTCAGGGCGGCGAGACGGGCCTGCGCATAACGTTCCTCCTGGCCGCTATCCTCGCGTCCATCGCACTGGTCACGACCCTGTGGAGTCGCTGGAGCGCCGGCCGGCCCCCCGAGGTCGGTCGCCAGGCCGGCGTTCCCTGAAGCTTGCCCGGCTGCTGCGGCTACTTGCTGCCCAGCCGGGCCACCGAGTTGCGCAGGATGAGTTCGCTCCGCAGCAACACCTTGCGCTGCTCGACCTGACGTCCCTCGACCACAGCCAGCAGCAGATGCATGGCGGTCTCCCCGATCTTGGAGCGCGGCTGCTTCATCGTCGTCAGGGCGGGCGTCACGAAGCTGGCGAACGAGATGTCGTCGAACCCCATGATCGAGAACGCGCGCGGCAGGTCATAGCCGCGGGCGTTGAGCGCGATGATCACGCCCAGCGCCGTGGCATCGTTCACGCACAGGAACGCCGTCGGCAGCACGTCGCGCACGAACATGTGCTCGGCGGCCTGCCGGCCGCTCTCGGTCGTCCCATCGCCATCCAGGATCAGCATCGGATCGATCTCGATGCCGAAATTGCTCAGCGCCTTTCGATAGCCGCCCTCGCGCAGCCCGTTGACCATCTTGCTGGTCGAATGCCCGATAAAGGCGATGCGTCGGTGCCCCTGCGAGATGAGGTGCTCGGCAGCGATCCGCGCACCCTCGAAATTGTCGACGCCCACGAACGGCACCTTGTCGCCCGGCACCGGCTCGTTCACCGCGACCATGGCAGGCGGCCGGCTGGCCGGATCGTCGAGACTGAGTCCGAAAGGCAGGTGGCCGGTGAGCAGGATCAGCCCGTCGGCCTGGTTGGAACTGATGAAGCGCAGATAGTCGGCCTCGCGGGTCGGATCGTTCTGCGTATTGCCGATCAGCACCCCGTAGCCGCGCTTGCTGGCCTCCGTTTCCAGCCCCACCAGGATGTTGGAAAAGTTCGGGTCGCCCACGTCCGGCGCCAGGATCAGGATCATCTTGCTGCGCCGCATGCGCAGGGATCGAGCCATGGCGTTGGTGGTGTAGCCGGTGCGCGCGATGGCTTCGTTGACGCGCCGCCGCGTCTCGTCCGCAACCTTGCCGGGTTCGTTGACGGCCCGGCTTACCGTGGCGATGGAAACGCCCGCGATCGCCGCAACGTCCTCGATTGTAGCCAGTTTCTGTTGCTGCACTTGGCGCTCCGCCAGCGGCGAATCTGGCTCGGTTTCTTCGCGTTTCGCTTCATCGCGGCATAAAGCGCAATGCGCTGAAAATACAGAGTCAATAGCCCTATGTAAACCTTTACATAGCCCATGAAAACCTTTACATTGCCAAGAATGACGAAGAATGCAGGCAATGCATCGCGTCAGAGGGAGGGTGGGCTGTATGCCGACGAGCACTGGCGCGAATGCGCCTCCAATTCTGGCTGCCCAGCGGATTTCCAAGTCCTTTGGTGAAGTTCCGGTGCTGTTCAGCATCGACTTCGACGTCCGCCCCGGCGAGGTCCACGCCATCATCGGCGAGAACGGCGCGGGCAAATCCACCCTGATGAAGATTCTCTCGGGTTTCGAGCAGCCGACCTCGGGCACCATCGTGTTCGACGGCAGGCCGACGACGCTTCCGCCCAATGGTGAAGCCGAGGGCATGGGCATCGTCCTCATCCACCAGGAATTCAACCTGGCCGAACACCTGACGGTCGCCGAATCCATCTTCCTTGGCCGCGAGCTCAAGCACTTCGGCTTCCTCGATGTCAGGCGCATGCGCGAGCAGACCCAGTCCCTGCTCGATACCCTGCACGTACCGGTCGATCCATCCGCCCGCATTTCGACCCTCACCGTGGCCGAAAAGCAGATGATCGAGATCGCCAAGGCGATCAGCCGCGACGCGCGCGTCCTGATCATGGATGAACCCACCGCAGTCCTCTCGGTGGCCGAAACCCGCACGCTCTTCGAACAGATCAACCGCCTCACCGCCCGCGGGGTCGCCATCGTCTTCATCTCGCACAAGCTCGACGAGGTGATGCAACTCTCCGACCGCGTGACGATCCTGCGCGACGGCCAGTTGATCGCCACACTGGACAGCAAGGCCCTCACCCCGGATTCGGCTGCCCAGATGATGGTCGGTCGTGAACTCTCCAACCTCTACCCGCCCAAGCACGAGCCCGATGTCGATGCGCCCCTGGTCCTCTCGGTCAGGGGGCTGCGCTCGAACGGCGTCCATGACGTCTCGTTCGGCCTGCGCCGCGGCGAGATCCTGGGCTTTGCCGGCCTCATCGGCTCCGGCCGCACCGCGGTGGCCGAAACCATCGTCGGCCTTATCCACCGCGATGCTGGGGAGCTCGACTTCAACGGCCGTCCCGTGCACTTCGCCAATGTCGCCCAGTCGCTGGCCGCCGGCATCGTCTACATGACCAAGGATCGCAAGGGCAAAGGGCTGATGGTCAACATGGGCCTGCGGCCCAACCTCACCCTCCCCACCCTCGATCGTCACCTCAAGGGCATCTTCATCGACACGGCCAGCGAAACCAGGGCGCTCGAACGCGCCGTGCGCCGCTTCGATATCCGCGCCCGCGACGAGTCGGTGCGTGCCGGCCAGCTGTCGGGCGGCAACCAGCAGAAGCTGATGCTGGGCAAGACCATGGAGAGCGAGCCCGAGGTCATCATCATGGATGAGCCGACGCGCGGCATCGACGTGGGCACCAAGCAGCAGATTTATCACATCGTCGCCGCGCTCGCCGCCGAGGGCAAGTCGATCATCCTGATCTCCTCCGAACTCCAGGAGGTCATTGGCCTGAGCCACCGCGTGATGGTCATGCGCAACGGCCGGATCGTGGGCGAGCTTGAAGGAACCGAAATCAGTGAAGAACAGATCGTGCGCCACCAGATGGGCATCGAAGGGAAGACTGCCGCATGACTAGTGTCGCCAGAGACCGCGAACCCGCCGTCAAGACGAGACGCCTCAGGATGAGCGTGTTCGGGCCGTTGCTCGCCCTGCTCCTGCTCCTGATCCTGGGGTCGCTCCTCAACGGGAATTTTCTCACCTTCGCCAACATGGCCAACATCGTGGCCCGCGCTTCGTTCATCGGCATCATCGCCATCGGCGCCACCTTCGTCATCACTTCGGGCGGCCTCGACCTTTCGGTCGGCTCCATGGCCGCCTTCATCGCCGGGATGATGATCATCATCATCAACAGCGCCGTTCCCTCCATGGGCACGGGCTGGTCCGTCATCATCCTGGGCATCGCCGCCGGCCTCGCCATCGGCGCGGCGGCCGGCGCTGCCAATGGCCTGCTGGTGACCGCGGGGAGGATCGAGCCTTTCATCGTCACGCTCGGCTCGCTCGGCATTTTCCGCGCCCTCATCACGTTCCTGGCGAACGGCGGCACGCTCAACCTCAACTTCCAGGCCGCCGAAACCTATTCGCCGCTCTATTCGGGCAGTATCCTCGGCATTCCCGTGCCGATCATCGTCTTTGCCGCGGTGGCCATCGTCGCCGAAGTGGTGATGCGGCGCACCACGTTCGGGCGGCACCTGTCGGCCATCGGCTCGAACGAACAGGTGGCACGCTACTCGGCCATCAAGGTCGACCGCGTGCGCCTGATGACCTACGTGCTCCAGGGCTTCCTCGTCGGCATGGCGGCCGCGCTCTATGTCCCGAAATTCGGTTCGGCCAACAGTTCCACCGCCGTGCTCTGGGAATTGCAGGCGATCGCGGCCGTGATCATCGGCGGCACCATGCTGCGCGGCGGGTTCGGCCGTGTCTGGGGCACGGTCGTCGGCGTGATCATCCTCGAGCTGATCGGCAACATCCTCAACCTGCAGAGCTTCATCAGCCCCTACCTCAACCAGGCTTTCCAGGGCGCCATCATCATCGTTGCGGTGCTGCTGCAACGCCAGCGCCGCACGACCAACTGACCACAGTTTCAACGATGCCCGCCAATGGGCAAATGGGAGGACGACGACTATGAACTTGCTGAAAACCACAGCCCTTACGGCCATCGTGGCCGGCACCTTCGCCCTGGCGGGCACTGCCCTGGCCCAGGACAAGAGCTACGTCATCGGCGTGTCGGTGCCCACGGCCGACCACGGCTGGACCGGCGGCGTCGATTTCTTTGCCCAGCAGGCGGTCGATCGCCTGAGCAAGGCCTATCCGAACCTGTCGTTCGTTCTGGCGACCGCGCCGGATTCGACCAAGCAGGCCGCCGACCTCGAAGACATGGTGACCACCCGCAATATCGATGGCCTGGTCATCCTGCCCGGCGATCCGGACGCCATGACCGCCTCGATCAAGAAGGTCAAGGATGCCGGCAAGTGGGTCACGGTGGTCGACCGCGCCCTCAGCCAGCCCGGCATCGAGGATCTTTACGTCGCCGGCGACAATCCGGGCCTGGGCACCACCACCGCCAACTACTTCAAGTCGGCCCTGCCCAATGGCGGCAATATCGTCGTCCTGCGCGGCGCGCCGATCCCGATCGATGCCCAGCGCGTGGATGCCTTCATGGCCGGCATCGAAGGCACCAACATCAAGGTTCTCGATAGCCAGTTCGCCAACTGGAACCGCGATGATGGCTACAAGATCATGCAGGACTTCCTGACCAAGTACCCCAAGATCGACGCCGTCTGGGCGCAGGACGACGACACCTTGGTCGGCGTGCTCAAGGCTCTCAAGGAAGCCGGTCGCGAGAACGAGATGTGGGCTGTCGGCGGCGCCGGCATGAACCAGATCGTCAAGATGGTTGCAGCCGGCTCGACCCAGGTTCCGGTCGACGTCTCCTACAACCCCAACATGGTGGCCACCGCCATCGACCTGACCGCGCTGCACTTCGCCGCCAACGCCCAGGTCGACGGCAAGATGATCATCAATTCGACCCTGATCACCAAGGACAACGCCGCCCAGTTCGACTATCCGAACACCCCGTTCTGATCTGTCGAAAGCCGCAAGAACACGAAGGCCGCCCGAGCGATCGGGCGGCCTTTCTCGTTTATCGGACCACGCTCACTCGGTATGCGCGAGCACGTCTTCCAGCTTGGTGAGGAACGCGTTCCAGCCGGCGCGGGCACCGTGATAGGCCTGGTTCTGGTCGGCGCGGAAGCCGGACTGTTCCATGCGCAGGCTCGTGCCGGTTGCGGTGGGTGTCAGCGTCCAGGTGACGACGCTTTCCAGGCCATATGCCTCCCAGGTGTAGGAGAGCGTCCTGTTCGCCTCGACCTCGAGAACCTTGCAATCCACCGCGCCCCAATCGGCACGGAAGCTGAAGCTGTGATCCACCTGCGGCTTGAAATCGCTTTTCATCAACCACTCCTCGATCAGATGCGGCTGCGTCAGCGCCCGCCAGATTTTCTCCGGGGGAAACGCGACCTCGCGCTCGATGACCACCGAACGGGTTTCGGCTGCTGCTTCGTTCATGAACTAATCCTTCTTGCGAGTGTCGTATCCGGCCCCCGGGCTATCGCTGGGACTTGGCCACGGTCTTCGGTTTTTTCACCGCGTTGGTTGTGGCCGCCGCCACGATGAGGGCGCTGAGCGCCGCCTCGTTGATCTCTGCGCCCTCGGAAAAATCGATGGCGCGGCGGACGTTGCCTTCCAGGCTCGAATTGAAAAGCCCCTCGGGGTCCTCGAGCGACGCCCCCTTGGGAAAGGTCAGCTTGACCGCCTTCTTGTAGGTCTCGCCCGTGCAGATGATGCCGTCATGGGACCAGACCGGGGTGTCCCACTTCCATTCCTCGATCGCCTCGGGGTCCGCCTTGAGGATCAAGGCCCGCAGTCGGGCCAGCATGTCGCCGCGCCAGTCGGCCAGATGCTCGATCTTGGCATCGATCAGCCGGCTCGCCTCGCTTTGCCCAGCCGGGCCCTCGGTCGTGGAAGTCGTCATCGCCTTGTTGCCTTTCGTTGTCCGCGCCGTTGCCAGTATAAGCGCGGCCTTCCGGTTTGGTTCGCTCTTGGCCAGGCCTATTGCACGGCCCGCCGGGCGCTGCGCCAACGGTTGGCGTAAGGCAGCACGAACATGTAGATGCCGGTAAACAGCAGCAGTGCCAGCGGGATCAGCGTCGAGAACCCGATCCAGAGCGCAATGTCTCCACGCCCCAGTACGGCGAAGTTGGCGATCACCGCCAGAACGAAGATCACCGACAGCCACCGGTGAATCTGCCGGATCCATTTGCTTGCATTCATCGCTTTGTGCCTCCTTGCGCGTTGCGTTTCGGACTCACTGGTCCATTCTTTTGAGTAGGTCTTCGAGGTCGTCGAACCGGCTCTGCCAAAACCCCGCCATCTGGCTCGTCCAGTCGATCAGCGGTGACAGTGCGCCCAGTTGGGCGCTGTAATGGGTCTGGCGCCCCTGGTGACGGTCCCGCACCAGCCCCGCCTGCTTGAGCACCACCAGGTGCTTGGAAACCGTCGGCTGGGAAACGCCGGCCCATTCGGTCAGCGCCCCCACCGTCTGCTCCCCATCCTGGCAGAGCCGTTCGAAAAGGGCCCGCCTGGTCGGGTCCGCCAGCGATTTGAAAAGCAGGTCGTGGTTGCCTATGGTCACGGATCGATACCCCGTTGGCTATGGATTAATTAATAGCCATTCAGCTATGCAAGTCAACCCCGGCGGCAATTGCAGAAATTCGTTTTCAGAAAATCGATCCTTGAAATCGCATGCCTCGCTGGCTATGCATCACCTCTGCCGATTTCCAGGCCGCGCCCATCCGACCCCACGCACAAACCGAGGTAAGGACCGGACATGCCCCTCCCCGACTATGGTTCGATCGTCATTCGCGGCGCCCGCGAGAACAACCTCAGGAACGTCTCGCTCGACATTCCCAAGCGCCGCATCACCGTCTTCACCGGCGTTTCCGGCTCGGGCAAGTCGTCCCTGGTTTTCGGCACCATCGCCGCCGAGAGCCAGCGCCTGATCAACGAGACCTACCCGGCCTTCGTGCAGCAATTCATGCCCAGCTATGGCCAGCCCGATGCCGATCTGCTCGAGAACATCTCGGCCGCCATCATCGTCGACCAGCAGCGCCTGGGCGGCAATTCCCGCTCGACCGTCGCCACCGTCACCGACACCGCCCAGATGCTGCGCGTCCTCTTCTCGCGCCTTGCCGAGCCGCGCCTGCCCGCCCCCGGCTACTATTCCTCCAACGATCCGCGCGGCATGTGTCCGGAATGCGAGGGCATCGGCCAGGTGGCGGCCATGGATATGTCGGCGGTCGTCGATGAAAGCCGCTCGCTCAGCCAGGGCGCCCTGCTCTGCAAGGGCTTCGAGGTCGATGGCTGGTGGTCCGCCACCTACTTCCAGTCCGGCATGTTCGATCTGGACAAGCCCATCAAGGACTACACGCCCGAGGAACGCGCCAACCTTTTCGATCTCGATGACGGCCGCAAGGTCAAGGTCAACAAGATCAACCTCACCTACGAAGGGGTCATCCCCAAGCTCAAGCGCTCGCTCGGTTCCAAGGACCCCGAGACGCTCCAGCCCCATGTCCGCGCCGAGTATGACCGGGTCTTCACCAGGAAGACCTGCCCCTCCTGCTCGGGCGCCCGCCTCAAGCCCGAAGTGCTGGCCAGCCGTATCGCCGGGTTCAACATCGCCCAGCTCTCGGCAATGCAGGTCAGCGATCTCGCCGCCCAGGTCCGCGCCATCGAGGCGCCGCAGGTAGGCCCGATCCTCTCCGCCCTCGCCGCCCGGCTGGACAATCTCGTCACCATCGGCCTCGGCTACCTCAGCCTCGAACGTGAAAGCTCCTCGCTCTCGGGCGGAGAGAGCCAGCGCGTCAAGATGGTCCGCCATCTCGGCTCCTCCCTCACCGACATCACCTACGTTTTCGATGAACCCTCGGTGGGTCTGCATCCACATGATGTCGGCCGCCTCGCCGGCCTGATGGAGCAGTTGCGCGACAAGGGCAACACCGTCCTCATCGTCGAACACAAGCCCGACATGATCGCCATTGCCGATCACGTGGTGGACATGGGCCCCCTCGCCGGATCGCGCGGAGGCGAAGTCGTCTACCAGGGCGACTACGCCGGCCTGCTCGCCTCCGGCACGCTCACCGGCAACCACATGCAGGCGCACCAGCCCATCAAGGACAAGGTGCGTTCGCCGAAAGGCGAGCCGCTGCGCATCGCCAATGCCAGCCTCAACAATCTCAAGAACGTCTCGGTCGCCATTCCGCGCAACGTCCTCACCGTCGTTTCAGGCGTGGCCGGCTCGGGCAAATCGAGCCTCATCCAGGGTTGCCTGCCCGTGGCCTATCCGGAAACCGTCATCATCGACCAGAACCTGGCGCGCGGCTCGCGCCGCTCCAACACCGCCACCTATACGGGCATCCTCGACAATGTCCGCAAGGCCTTCGCCAAGGCCAACGATGTCAATGCGGCGCTGTTCTCGGCCAATTCCAAGGGCGCCTGCCCCGACTGCAACGGCCTGGGCGTCATCTACACCGATCTTGCCCACCTCGATCCCATGATCACCGTCTGCGAGACCTGCCACGGCAAGCGCTTCCAGCCCGAAGTGCTAGAGCATCGCCTGCGCGGCCGCTCCATCGCCGAGGTCTACGAGATGAATGTCTCGGATGCCGCCGCCTTCTTCACCGAACCCGCCATCGCCAGGACGCTCAAGGGCCTCGAGGACGTTGGGCTTGGCTATCTCACCCTCGGCCAGCCCCTCTCGACGCTTTCCGGCGGCGAGCGCCAGCGCCTCAAGCTTGCAGCCGAACTGGGCAAGAAGGGCAATATCTACGTGCTCGACGAACCGACGACCGGCCTTCACATGAACGATGTCGACACCCTCATTTCCCTGTTCGACCGCCTCGTGGACGCCGGCTCCACCGTCATCGTCATCGAGCACAACCGGGATGTCATCGCGCGGGCCGATTGGGTCATCGACCTCGGTCCCGGCGCCGGGCACGATGGCGGCACGGTCCAGTTCGAGGGCGTTCCCGCCGACCTGGTCACGACCGCCAATTCGCTCACAGGGCAATACCTGGCCCGCATCCAGCAGGGCTAGAAGCGCCAGATCAGCGGCACGTAGAACACCGAGATCACGAAGAACCAGATCATCAGCGGCAGGCCGAGTTTCCAGTAGTCGTTGAAGGCGTAGCCGCCCGGCCCCATGACCATGAGGTTGGTCGGCGTCGCGATTGGCGTGAGGAACGCCGCCGCCGCCGCCACGCCCGTGCTCATCAGCACCGGGCGCGGCGAAATGCCCATCGATGTCGCAGCCGCCACCCCGATCGGGATGATGATCAGCGCCGTCGCCGTGTTGCTGATCAGTTGCCCCATGATGGCGGTCAGCAGGAAAAGCCCCGCCAGCAGCGCCAGCGGCCCGGCGTCGCCCACCAGCTTGACCAGTTCGTTTGCCAGAAGGGCCGCAGCTCCGGTCTCGATCATCGCCGTCGAGAGCGGCATCATCGCGCCGACCAGGATCACTGTCGTCCAGTTGATTGCGCGGTAGGACTGCTCGACCGACATGATCCCCGTCAGCACGATAGCGCCAGCGGCCAGGAGCCCCGCCACGGCCGGCGGCACGAGCCCCGTCGCCAGCAGGATCACCATCGCCACCAGGATCACCACCGCCTGGCGCGCGCCCGGTCCCATCGGCAGAGCCTGTCGCCGCACCAGTTCGGGCGAGCTCACCACCAGCACGTCCGGGTCCGTCAGGTGGTCGTCCAGGGCCTTCCATGTGCCCTGCAGCAGCAGCGTGTCCCCCGCCTGCAGCGCCACGCCGCCGGCCTCTCCGCTCGCCTCGCCTGCCGCCACCTCATTGCCCGACCGCTGTACGGCGAGAATGATCAGGTCCCCGCTTTCGGTCACCATGCCGGGGAAGACCGTGTAGCCGATCAGCCCCGAGCGCGGCGGAATGACCACTTCGGCCAGCCCAGAGCGGCTGTTGAACAGCGTTTCGGCGCCGCTGGTCTCGTTCGCCTCGCTGCGGAACGCCAGGTGCATTTCGCTGGCGAACACTGCCACCGACTCGGCCTCGCCGCGCACGATCAGATGGTCGCCTTCGGCCACCGGGCGGCGCAACGGGCGAGCCGTCTCGCCCTCCTGGGCCGCCGCCAGTTGCACGCCCGACCACGGCTTCATGTCGATGGCGCTGTAGTTGTTCCCGATCAGCGGCGAGGAGCCGCGCACCCGCACCTGATAGACCCCGTCGGCCAGTCCATATTGCTCCACCAGCGTCTTGGCGTGGCTGGAAAAGTCGGCCGGCATCGTCGCCCCGTTGCGCTCGGGCAGCAGGCGTTTGCCGAAAAGGATGATGATGGCAATGGTGCCGATCAGCAGCGGCACGCCTACCAGCGTGAATTCGAAGAACCCGAACCCGCCGACCCCGGCGTCCGCACTGGCTTCCGACACCAGCACGTTCACCGGCGAGCCGGTCAGCGCCAGCTTGGAGCCGGCATGGGCCGCAAACACCATCGGCATGAGCAGTTGCGAGGAATGCCGCTTGAGCCGCACCGCGATCACCACCACCACCGGCAGCAGGGCGGCGACTGCGCCGTTGACGCTGATCAGCGCCGTCAGCAGCGCCACCAGCAGCATCATGAGGATGAGCAGTCGCGTTCGGCTCTCCTCCCCCGCGCCACGGATCAGCAGTTGACCGGCCCAGGCCGTCACGCCTGTCACTTCCAGCCCCGCGCTCACCACGAAGAGCGAGGCGATGAAGATCACGGCCGGATCGCCGAACCCCACCAACGCCTGTTCGATGCTCAATATGCCGCTGGCCCAGAGCGCCAGCGTCACCAGCAGCGACACCACCACCACGGGCAACTTGTTGGAGACGAAGAGGACGACGGCAATGGCGACGATGATGCCGATAAGGGTTATCTGACTCAAATCGATCCGTTCCTCTTCCGCGGCCCTGGCTGCGCCATCGGACCTCGCCAACGTTCTCGGGTGGGCGCGCTCAGTCCTCGAGCGTCGCCATCAGGATGGCCAGCCGGCAGCCCTTTTCGTATTCGTCCAGGTTCACATATTCCTTGATCGTATGGATCTCGGCCTGGCCCGCCCCGATGGTGACCGTCGGGATGCCGTGCTTGTCGAGCCAGTTCGCATCCAGCCCGCCATTGGAGAACTGGTAGTGCGGCGTGATGCCCAGGATCTCGAGCGCCCGCGTGGCGCGCTCCACTACCGGGCTTTCCCGGCTCAGCTCGAACGGCGGATAGGAGGTCACGCGGCTGAAGGCGACCTTGGCCGTTTCCCCCTCGGCATCGGTCACCGCCGCCTGCGCTTTGTCGAAAGCCTGCCGGAAGCCGTCGGCGATGCTTACCGCGAAAGCCGCCTTGGGGCTGCGGGCCTCGCCCTTGAGGAAGGCGTAGTCGGTCACGACATTGGTCGCGTCGCCCGCCGGCTTGCCGTCCCGGCCACCGAAGATGCCGATATTGCTGGTGCCTCGGCCCTCGGGCTTTTCCACCTTGCCGAACCAGCCGGCATTGCGCGCCTCGACCAGGCCCAGCGCGCCGACCATCGTCGCCGATATGCCCTTGTCCGGCGCCACGCCCGCGTGGGACGCCTTGCCGGTGATCTCCACTTCCCAGTTCTCCTGCCCCACCGCGCCCACGATGAGGTCCGAGGCGAGTTGCCCGTCGATATTGACGCACATCGCCGCCCCGCCCAGTTCGGCCGGATCGAGTTCGCGCGCCCCGTGCAAGCCGCTCTCCTCGCGTACCGTGAAGAGCAGCGTGATGGGCGGGTGCGGCAGGTTGTTCTTGATGAGCGTTTCGGCCACCACCACCAGCGCGGCCACGCCCGTGCGGGCATCGCCGCCCAGCGCCGTGGTTCCGTCCGAGACGATCCGCCGGCCTTCGAACCGTGGCTTGGCCCCGGCGCAAAGCGGCACGGTGTCGAGATGGGTGGAGAACAACAGCCGCGGCCCCGGCCGCGTGCCGGGCATCTCGACAATGAGATTGCCCGTCTGGGTCGGCAGCGGAATGCGGCTATTGGCGTCGTCGAACCGTATGGCTGAGGCCGGTATTCCGGCCTTGATCAGCGCCTGGCGCACGGCTTCCGCAATGGCCGCCTCTTCCCCGGTTATCCCCTCCACCGAGAGGAAATCGAAAAGATGCTGTTCGGCAGCCTCCACATCGAGGGGGATTGACGCTTCGCTCATGATAGCCATCCGATCGGTTGAACAAATCCTTGCGCTTGCCGCTTACACGCCCCAGGGCAGCCCCAGCACTTTCCAGATCGAGAACAGCACGGTCCACAAAACGAAGATCCAGACCGTGTAGGGCAGCATCAGCGACACCACCGTGCCCACGCCCGCGTTCTTGTCGTATTTCTGCGCGAACCCGACCACGAGCGCGAAGTAGGCGTTGAGCGGGGTAATGGCGTTCATCGGCGAATCCCCCACGCGATAGCCGGCCAGCACCGCCTCGGGCTCGACGCCCAGCTTCATCAGCAGCGGCACGAAGATCGGCGCGAAGATCGCCCATTTGGCGATGGCGCCGGTCAGCAGCAGGTCGATGATGGCCACCACCACGATGAAGCCCACCAGCAGCGGCAGCGCCCCGATCTGGGCGGTCTGCAGCACGCTCGCCAGGCTCAGCGCCAGCACGGTGCCCATGTTGGTGAAGGTGAAATAGGCCACGAACTGGCTGAGCACGAAGAAGAGGAAGATGGTCGCGCCCAGCCCGGTGACGGCTTTCTCCATGGCCTTGATCACGTCCGAAAGCGTGCGCACCGTGCCCGCCCCGATGCCATAGGCCCAGCCGGTGACCAGGAACAGCAGCACGATGAGGGTGATGAGCCCGTTCATGAAGGGCGAGCTGCCGATGAGCTCTCCCGTCGCCGGATCGCGCAGCGGCGCCCCCGGCGGCAGCGTCAGCAGCGCGAACACCACCAGCAGTCCGATCAGCCCGAAGAGCGCGAAGCGCAGCCCGCGCGATTCCTCTGCGCTCAGCTTGGCCGCGGCCGGTTCCTCGTAGGTTTCCGAGCTCTTGTCCGGCACGTACTTGCCCAGCCGCGGCTCGATCATGCGGTTGTTGATGAAGGCGATCAGCACCGTCAGGAACAGCACCGAGACGATCGAGAACCAGAGGTTCGAGGCCAGCCCGACATTGGCATTGGGGTCGACCAGCCGCGCCGCGTCATTGGTGAATTCCACCAGCACCGCATCGAGCGGCTTGATGAGCATGTTGACCGTGAAGGCGGCTGCCACCGAGGCGAAGCCAAGCGCCAGGCCGGCCAGCGGGTTGCGCCCCACCGTCAGGAACGCCACGCCGGCCAGCGGCAGCAGCACGAGGTAACCGGCATCGGCCGCGATGCTCGCCATGATACCCGCGAACGCCAGGATATAGGCCAGCGCCCAGCCGGGCGCCACGATCACCAGCTTGCGGATCAGCGCCGAAACCAGCCCGGATTCCTCGGCCACGCCCGCGCCGATCATGGCCCCGATCATCAGCCCCACGGCGGTGAAACTCATGAAATTCGGGATCAGCGACACGTAGAGGAAGCGGATGCCGTCTCCGTCCAGAAGGCTGCGGATGGCGACCGTGTTCTGCTCGATCTCGTTGGTTTCGGGATTGATCACTTCCGATGTCACCGAGACCCCGAAAAGGCTCAGGAGCACCGAGAGCACCATCACGATGCCAATCAGGATCAGGAAGATGATGACCGGGTGCGGCACCATGTTCCCCACTCGCTCGACCGCGTCGAGGAACCTCTGCATGACTGTCTTGGGAGCTGTGTTCGACGCCGACATTGACCCACCGCCTCACTGAGTTGGCTTATCTCGACTGCACCTGGAATTCCCAATTACGGCAACGCGTTAATTCAAGTCAAGAACAGCACTGTGACAACAGTTCATTGAGACGCCAGGCAAAATCGGGGGACATTTGCCCATACCCGGCGATCGATCGCGCGCATATTCTCTATCGATCTATAGTAGCGCCGCGCCACTGCACCGGCCAGCGCCTATGATCATACGACGCCATGCGTCGTACACTGATGAATTCTTGCATTTACTGCGCCGTCGTCGCGGTAGTGCGCGATGTTTTCTGTCTTGTGTTTCCCCGGAGTGTCCCCACTGGCTCCCAGGTTTCTCGCTGAGAGGTGCCCGCAGAAATGACCACCGCGGGCGAGTACTGGACGCTTCCCACCGAAAGCGAGCAGCGGCTTGAGGACTTCCTCCCCCTGACCCTGGCGGAGATGCGCGTCGTCGCTGGACTGCGCTCGGGCGATTTCGAGCGTATCGGGGAAGGCCTGCCGTCCGAAGAGCTCGCGCCCGAACGCGAAGTGCGCGCCGATCTCCTGCGCTTCCTCATCCTGGGAGGCGACGAGGGTCACCGCCTGCACGAAAAGGGTTTGCGCCTGAGCGGCGCGCAGGTAACCGGGGTCCTCGATCTGGAAGGCTGCCGGATCCCGCGCGATATCGGCCTCAAGGATTGCCGCTTCGACGCCACGCCGGTCCTGCGATCGGCCATCATCGACAATCTCTTTCTCGATGGTTCGGTCCTGCCGGGCCTGCGCGCCGATGGGCTTGAGGCGCGTGGCGGCCTCACCCTGCGCGGTGCCACCATCGCCGGCGAGGTGCGCCTGATGCGCCTGCGCCTGGGCGGCAATATCGAGGCCGATGGCAGCACCATCACAGTGCGCGACGGCTTGGCCATCGACGCCGATGGCCTGGAAGCGCGCGGCTCCATTCTGCTTCGCGGCGCCAGCGTGCGTGGCGGCATCAACTTCTCCGGCGTTCGCCTGGGCGCCGACGTCAACCTGGCCGGCGCCAGGATCGAGCGGCCCGGAGAGGTTGCGCTCAATTGCGACGGCATCGACGCGCGCGGCGACCTGGTCTTGCGCGCCGCCACGCTCGAGGGCGAGACCACTGTGCTCGGGGCTCATTTCGGCGGCAACATCGATTGCAGCTCGACAAAGCTCATCCGCCCCGATGGCTTTGCGCTGCGCCTCAACCGCACCCGCATCGAGGGGGCCTTTTTCCTGCGTAAGCAGGCCAACGTGGATGGCAATCTCGATCTCACCGCTGCCACCATCGGCGCCATTCACGACGACAAGTCCTCCTGGCCTGCTCCGGGCCGCCTGCTCCTCAACCGCTGCCAGTATGGCGCCTTCATCGGCGGTCCCGTGGACGCCGCCAGCCGGCTCGATTGGCTGGCGCGCCAGGTGCCAACCCTTTGGGAGGAGGATTTCTGGCCCCAGCCCTACGAACAGCTCGCCAGCGTCCTGCTCGACATGGGGCACGATGAAGACGCGCGCGCCGTGCTCATCGCCAAGGAGAAACTCCAGCGTCGCGCCCGCCGCCGCCGTGCCCGCAACTGGCCGCTGCAGGCAGCCCTCCTCCTTAATGACAGCATCCTTGCCGTCACCGTGCGCTATGGGCGCCAGCCGCTCTACGCCTTCCTCTGGCTGTTCCTGTTCTGGATGATCGGCATCGGGGTTTTCGGCCGGGCCGCTGTCGATGGGTCGCTCAAACCCAACAGCCCCGTGGTGCTGCGCTCGCTCGAGTGGACCATGTGCAACCTGGGCCAGGACCAAACCCGCTACATGCCCTCGGTCGGCGAGGTGCTTCCGGGCCGCGCCCTTCCGGGCCAGAACCAGCTCACCTGCTTCCTGTCCCAGCCCGAGGCATCGAGCTATCCCGAGTTCATCCCCTGGATATATTCGCTCGACACCCTGCTGCCGGTGACCGAGCTCGGGCAGAAGGAATACTGGCGGCCCGACCCTTCCCAGCCCAATGGCGCCCTTCCGCTCAACTACTATTTCTTCCAGTCCGTGGCCGGCTGGGCCCTGAGCCTGCTCGCCGTTGCCGGCTTCTCCGGCCTCGTCAAATCCCGCTGAATAAAAAAGCGGGCCACCTTCTGGCGGCCCGCTGAGCATTCAATTGGCTTTCTCGGAGTGGCAAGCCTTTGTTTGCTCTTAGATATTGTGCGTGATCACCGTGCTGTCGAGCAGGATACGGATGATGTCGTCGTGGTTGGTCAGGTTGCTTCCGGTGTCGTGGATCGTCGCGACATCGGTCCAGGTCCCCGAGACATTCACCTGCAGCGTCACATCTCCGTTGACGCCCGGCGCGCTGCCCGAATGGGACAGCAGTTCGGTCGCCCCGTTGGCGTACTCGAAGCGGACCAGGTCGGCCTTGTTGCCGCTGGCGCCCGAGAGCAGTTCGGAAAGGTCGATGATGTCCCCGTTGCTGCCGGTCTGGAAGTCGGAGATGTAGTCCACCGCCCCGCCGGTCAGGTCGCCGGGCTGGAACTTGAACGTATCCACGCCCCATCCGCCCGTCAGGGTGTCAGAGCCGGCCCCGCCGATCAGCAGGTCGTCACCCGATCCGCCGTCGAGCTTGTCGTTGCCGGCGCCGCCCAGCAGAATGTCATTGCCGTCCTCGCCATAGAGGAAGTCGTTGCCATTGCCGCCAAGCAGGATGTCGTGCCCGGTGCCGCCATGGATGGTGTCGTTGCCGTTGCCGCCATCCAGGAAGTCGTTGCCGTCATCGCCGTCGATATAGTCGTTGCCACCCTGGGCGTAGACTGCATCGTGACCAGTTCCACCGCGGATGTCGTCACCGCCGCTCGAGCCGATGACCACGTCATCGCCGTCGCCTGCCTTGACCGTCTTGTTGATATTGTCACCGATGAGGATCAGGTCGCCATCACCATTGTGATCGTTTGCCCAGCCAACCCCATTATCATTACCTTTGCCGTTGTCGGTCAGGTCATAAATCCGACCCGAGTCTTCGATGGCATTGAAGGCGACATAGGTCGACACCTGGTGGCCGGACGCGTCGGTCGCGGTCACCTTGTACATGTACATCCCGTCGTCATCCCAGTAGCTGCTGAGATAGTCCGCCGGGTTGCCGCTGACGGTGTCGCCGTTGCGATTCAACCAATCGTCGTAGTTGCTGGTGTAGACCTTCTCGAGCGTGTAGGTCAGCGCGCCCGCGCCGCCGCCGAAGAGGCTGGCGAGGTCGAAGTTGATCGCGTTGGGCGACATGTAGTCCTTGACGAAAGCATACCGTCCCGCCGCGCTGGTCGTGTCGTCAACTGTCGGCGGATTGGTCACTACCACCTCGTTGGCACCCACGATGTTCACGGTCAGCGAGTTGCTTGTCTGCGCCTGGCCGTCCGAGACCTTATAGGTGAGCGTCAGCTCGTCACTCTCGCCGTCATTGAGCGCATTGAACTTGGCAAAGCCCGCTGCCGTCAGCGCGAAGACGCCGTTGGTGACCGTGTAGTCCGTGCCGAGCAACAAGGTACGCAAACCCGAAGTCGTGACCGAAGTCGCGACATCCTGGACTGAAAGCGCATCGCCATCCGGATCGCTCGCGCTGGCGAGCAGGTCCTGCGAATAGGACGGACCGTCCTCACCCACCGAGCCGGTAAGGGCCGTGGCCTCCGGAGCGTCGTTGACCGGATCGACCGAGAACGTGAACTCACCCTGCACTGCCGGGCTGCCGTCCTCGTTGCCGTCCTCGACCGTCACGGTGAAGCCGGCCGAGTTGCCTTCCGAACCGTCATGCTCGAAGGTCACGCGGCCGTCGATGACCGCCTGTGCCGTAAAGCTCTCCGAGAGAATGCCGTCCAGCAGCACGCGGCCATGCGTGGCGCTCACGATCTTGAAGGCGACGCCACCGGCGTTGTCGTCAGGATCGCTGAAGCCGAGTTCGGCCAGGGTCAGCGTATGGGTGCCGCCCTCGGCGACTTCGGCGTGCATGGTGCCCGCGAAGACCGGCTTGTCGTTGAGCGGAATGACATTGACCGTCGTGGTGTGGGCCACGCTGTCGTCCATGCCGTCGTTGACGACCACGGTCAGCTCGCGCCCGCCCGAAGTCGGGTTGTCGCTGCCGTTGTTGTAGATGATCCCGTTGAGGACCGTCTGGTAGGTCGCCACCGACGCGTCACCCGAGATCACGAACCCGCCATCGGCGGTCGCGGTAACGATGAGGCCCGCTGCGGCAAGCGCAGTGCTTGCCGCCGTGTTGAACGAGAGGACCTCGGCCGAGCCATCCGGACGCGTGGCGAACGCCACCGTCATGGAGTGCAGGTTGCCGGTGTCGGCATCGCTGATCTTGGCGCCCGAGAAGATCCACTGGTCGAGCTGCTCGACGGCGGTCACCGTGGCATCCTGGCCCGCGGCGTCCCCGTTGAGGTCCACGACCGGCAGATCGTTGGTGCCGTGCAGCTTGATCTGGACGACATGGGTGTCCGTCCCGCCATGCCCGTCATCGACCTGGATGGTGTAGCTCAGCACCGATTCCCAGCCCTTGGGCAGGAAGTTGAAGGCTTCCCCGTTGGAGTCGAACGTCCAGCTGATGTCGCCGGCCGTATGCGTGCCGTCGATCACCGGGTTGGTGCCGACCTTGAAGAACTCGAGGAGCTGCGCTTCCGTGAACAGGTTCTCGATGCCCGAGCCAGAGGCGGTGACGCCCAGGACCGTCGCGGTAACGGCGTCCTTGACGTCCGCGTCGGCGACGCTGAGCGTGCCGTTGGCTTGCTGGCCCGCGTCGGTTTCGGTGAGGAACACGTAGTCGGAGTTCCCCTGCTCCACCGAGATCACCGGCGTGTCGTTGGTGCCGACAAGCGTGATGGTGATGTCGCGGGTGGTCTGCGAGCCGTGGCCGTCATCGACCGTGACCTGGAAGACTTCGGTGCGGGTCTCTCCGGCCTGGAGCGGATTAAGGTCCGCGTCCGAGATGTGGTAGTGCCAGGTAACCAGCCCCACCCCGTCATTGACCGTTTCTTCGCTCACCGAGGCGGTCAGGTAGCCGAGCGCGCCCGACGGGCTCGTGATGCTCAGCGTGTGGCTGTCGCCCTGGTCGTCATAGATGTAGAACGCACCGCCATTGTAGCCGGCATGGCCCGGCTCGGCGTCGAACACAGTCCGGTCGTCGGTCGAGTTCGCGGCCGGGTTGGTCTCGTCGTACTCGGTGATCGTGCCGCCGTCGGGGAAGGCCTCCGAGGTGGTGACCGCATCGTTCTTGCCCACGACGGTGAGCTGGTAGATGCCCGTGGTCGTGTCCCCGTCGCCATCCGTCACGGTGAACGGAATGCTCAGCGTGGCGATCTCGCCTTCGCTCAGGCCGTTGAAGCCCCAGCCCGGAGCCACCGTCAGCGTGCCCGTGGCCGCGTCATAGATGAGATCGGGAACCGCAAGCGTGGTGCCGGTAGGCGTGGTGATCACGGTCGCGTCCTTGTCGAACGCCACCGAGCCGGCGCCGTCTGCGCCGAACGAGTAGCTGCTGCCTTCGGTGAGGACCACCGTGGCATTGCCCTCGTCTTCACCGATCGTGCCGTAGATGACCGGAGCCGAAACCATGTCGGACGGAGCCAGGCCGACATTGGCGAGGTAGGTGCCCGTATTGTCCGGAGTACCCACTTCCTTGAACGAGATGACGCCATGGCCCTGCGCGTCCGGCAGCAGGTCCGCGATGGTCATGGTGGTCATGGTGCCGGTCGGCACGAAAGTGCCCACGAGATGACCGTTCCAGTAGACTTCCAGCTTGGACGAGGCCGTGTCGGGCGAACCGATTTCGAAGGTCAGCGTATAGGGCTTGTCCGTCGCCAGGCCCGCGATCGACTGCGAGATGGTGATGTTGCCTGCGGTCGAGCCGAGGTCGACCATCTGGCCATGGGTGGACGAGCTCATGCCGAGATAGTTGTCCTCGACGCGTTCGAGCTGGACGGTACCGGTGCCGGTGATCTTCCAGCCGGTGGCCTCGGTCGCCCAGTCGCCCCAGCTTTCGGCATGCGGCCAGGAGCCGTTCGAGAAGTCGCCGTTGGTCAGCAGGTTGACCGCCGCGCTCGCCTCGTGGATCACCGGCGCGTCGTCATCCACCGTCACGGTGAACGAGCCACGGCCCGTCTTGTCTCCGTCCGAATCCCCGGCGCGGAAGCTGAACGTCAGCTGCAGGTCGTCTTCCTGGTTGGCCACCGGATGGTCGAGGCTGCCCAGCAGGTCGAACGTGTAGCTGCCATTGGTCGCGGTCGGATCGAGCGTGAGCTTGAAGACCTGGTTGGCCTCCACGCTGGCGTCGGTGCCGTCCTTGTAGGCGGTCAGCACATAGCCGCCGTTCCAGTGACCCTGGCTGTCGAGCATGTAGTCGATGCGATAGTCGAGGCCCACGCCGTCCGACTTGAGGTCGGCAAAGCCCGCGCCGAGCTGGGCGGCATTGACCACGCCGACGCCGAGCGTCTGCGCCGAGCCGCTGGCCCGCACGAACTCGACCGTGCGGCCGATCGGATCGTCAACCGTGCCGATATTACCGCCCGGGGTCAGCGCCTCGGACTTGAGATCGGCATCGGCGCCCCAGTTGATGCCCAGCGACACCGCGCCGGTATTGGTGGCTTCCCCGGCAAGGTCGGAGCCGGCATAGGGAGCAGGCGCACCCGGGTTGCCGTTGAGCCCGTCCTCGTCGACGCTGGCATTGGTGGCGCCGCCAAGCGAGGGGCTGTCGTCGAGGACAACCACGACGAAGCTGCTGTTGACGCCGTCACCGTCGCCATCGATCGCCGTGAAGTTGAAGCCCAGGCTATCGGACGCGCCGTGGCTGTCGATATTGTCGAGCAGGGTGAAGGTGTACGAGCCGCTGCCGGTGTCCGACAGGGTCACCGTGAACACACGGGCCGCGTCGGCCGGGCTGGTCCCCAGGTCTTCCCCGTTCGGGCCGACATAATGGCCGTTCTCGAAGCGGTAGGCGGTCAGCAGCGTGCCGTTCTCGCCCACTTCATAGCGCACATGCGCGCCATTGGAGGTGAGCCACGACGGCGCATTGTTCTGGCCGAACACCACCGCGCGATCGCCGTCGAGTCCGGTATTGCCGCCATCGACCACCGAATTGCCGAGGTCCGAACCCCAGAAGATCCCGAGGGCGCCGGTCTGGGCGGCATCGGCCGAACCGATATCGCCTTCGTCGACCGCCACGGGCTGGTTGATCAGGACCACCGGCGTGTCGTCATCGATCGAAACGTTGAACGAGGACGAGACTGCGTCGCCATCGGCATCGGTCGCGGTGAAGCCGAAGTTGAGAACGGTGTTGTTCTCTTCGCCGCCGCGAGCCTGGTCGATGTTGTCGAGCAGGGTGAAGGTGTACGAGCCGCTGCCCGATTCCGAGAGACCGACCGTGAACACGGCGGCCCCGGCCTTGCCGGCTGCGGTGAGCACTTCGCCATCGGCGCCGATATAGTTGGTGCCGTCGAACCGGTAAGCGGTCAGCATCGTGTTGCCGGCGCTGTACTCGTAGACCACGGCGATGCCGTTCGAGGTCAGGTCGGCCGGAGCCGAAATCGCGGCGGTGTTGAACGTCACCGAGCGGTTGGAGCCGTCATCGGCGCCCCAGGAGATCGCCAGGCTGTGGCTGTCGATGGTACCGGCCAGGAACTCGTCCCCGCCCCCGAAGATCGGGCCGGGATTGCCGGCGCCCGATTCCAGCTGCGGGAAGCCGTCTTCGTCCACCACGCCCGTGTGCTGGCTGCCGATCACCGGCTTGTCGTCGGCAATGGTCACCATGAAGGAGCTCTTGCCGGTGCTGTCGCCGTCGGCATCCGCGCCGCGGAACCCGAAGGTGAGCGTGGCCGAGTCCGAATTGGCCGCGTGGTCGAGCTCGCCCACCAGGTCGAACTTGTAGCTGCCGCTCGTCGAGGTCGGGTCCAGGGTGACCTTGAAGATCACGTCGCCGCCGACTTCACCCTTGTAGGCCGTCAGGATCTGCCCGCCATTGGCGGTGTTGACCACCTGGTAGACCAGCGCCACGCCATTGGAGGTCAGCGTGCCGCCCGAGACCGAAAGGCCGACCAGCGCCGCATCGGTGAAGGTCTGCGCCGAAACCACGCCCGCATTGGTGGAGAAGCCCACGCTGCGCCCGAAGGTGTCGCCCGCCCCGGTCCGGATATCGTCGTCCGCACCCCAGGAAATATTGAGCGCCTGCGTGGTCGACTTGCCGGCATCGCTGAACGGCGTACCGTCCGTCTGCGGCCAGCTCGAGATATCATCCTCGTTCACCGACCCGGTCGTGGCTTCGCCCGCGACCGGCTTGTCGTCATTGACGGTCACCTTGAACGACCCTGCCGGGGCATTGTCGCCATCGGCGTCGGTGCCGCGGAAGTTGAAGTCGAGGTCGAGCTTGTTCGAGTTGGCAGCGTGGTCGAGCTCACCCTTGAGCTCGAACGTATAGCTGCCGTTGGTCGCGGTCGGATCGAGCTCGATGGTGAAGATCACCTCGCCGCCCGCACCCTTGGTGGCGGTGATGGTCTGGCCGCCATCGTCATTATCGGTGACCACGTAGACCAGCTTGACGCCGCCCGAATAGAGGTCGCTTCCCAGGCCCACGTCGCTGGCGCTGGCATAGGTCGCCGCGGCCACGTTGACCCCGTTGGCCACGAAATGCACGCTGCGTCCGAACGTGTCGCCCGCCCCAGTGCGGATATCGTCGTCGGCGCCCCAGGCGATCCCGAGCGACTTGGTGACGATCGGGCTGGCATTGCTGGTGTCGGTGGCCGGATAGGCCGATACGTCGTCTTCGCTGACAGTCGCGTTCTGGGCCGCCCCCTGGAGCGGCGTATCATCGAGCACGCGCACCGAGAACTGGCCGTTGACGGAGTCTCCGTCGGCGTCGGTCGCCGTGAAACCGAAATCCAGGATGGCGGCGTCTTCCCCCGCGCCGTTGTGATCGATCGTATCGACCAGCGTGAAGGTATAGCTGCCGTTCAGCGCGTCCGAGAGCGTGATGTTGAAGACCTCATGGCCATCCGAACCACGCGCCACCAGCTTGGTGCCATTGTCTTCGAGCGAATAGGTAACGACCTGTCCGTTGGAGGTGAACTCGCTGACTGCTCCATCCAGGCTCGCAAGGAACCCAACCGAACGGTTGGCGACGCTGCCCGAATTGTTGTCGTCGGCACCCCAGTCGATATCGAGCGAACGGGTGGTCTTTTCCGTGGTCAGGTTGATCGGGAAGCCGAGGAAGCTGGTGTCATCGTCGCCCACGCCACCGCGATCTTCGTTGCCGTTTCCGGCGACGGCGGACTCTTCTTCTTCCACAGTCCCCATGCCGGGCGTGCCGATGACCGGTGCGTCGTCGTCCACGATCACGCCGAACGTGGTCTGGGCGGTGTCGCCATCATAGTCGCGGGCCACGATGTCGAACTTGAGTTCGATATCGTCTTCAGAATTGGCGACCGGGTGATCCAGCTCGTCGGTCAGCGTGAAATTGTAGCCGCCCTGGCCATCGTCGGAGAGAACCACGGTGAACACCACGCGCAGCCCCACATGGGCGATGAGACGCGTGCCGCTTTCCACCAGGTCATAAGTGACGGTCTCGCCGCGCGAAGTGAGGTTCATCGCCTCGAGCGTGCCGATGGCGGTGTCGGCGAAATAGACCGCACGCCCCATGCCGGCATTGGGAGAGGAGTCGAACAGGTTGACCCCGTCCTGGCGATGAACGCCCAGGATGGTGCTGTCGTTCTGGTCGGTGTCGTCCGAACCCCAGTCAATGCCGAGCGACACCCAGCCAGTCTGGATGTTGGAGCCCGGCGCGTCCGAGCCGGCATAACCGCTCCCAGCAGGCCACTGCCCCGAGGGCGGCAGGCCGTGGTTGCCCAGCACAAGACCATCCTCGTCCACCGTCGGCGTTGCGATAGGGCCCGTGAAGACCGGCTTGTCGTCCGCGACATTGACCGTGAAGTCCTGGGTGACGGTGTCGCCGTCGCCATCGGTCGCCACGATGCCGAAGTTGAGTTCGAGCGTATCCGAGCCCGCCGGGTGGTCGAGGTTCTGGAAGAGGGTGAAGGTGTAGGTCGGGTTGCCTTCGGTGAAGGCGACCATGAACACCGGATTGTCCGGGCTGCCACCTTCCTTGTAAGCGACCAGCACGTCATTGCCCGCGGCGTCCTGCTGGACCTGGTAGACGATGTCCACGCCATCGGACTTGAGGCCCTGCGGCAGGCCCTCGGCTGCAAAGTTGATGTGCTTGGCGGCGCCGTCGTCGGCGTTCCAGTCGATATTGAGCGCGCCCGACTGGCCGTCGGTCAGCTGCGCTTCGCTCACGGTGACGATCTGGGCTTCCCCGACGACTTCGGGAACCGTGTCCTCGATGCCGATCTGGAACTGGCCGCCAGCGGAATCGCCATCGGCGTCCTTGGCCACGAAGTTGAAGTCCAGCGACACCGAACCATTGCCTTCCGGATGGTCGAGGTTGTCGTAGAGGGTGAAGGTATAGGTGCCGTTGCCGGTATCGGAGAGCTGCACGCTGAACACGCGCGCGCTGTTGCTCGGGTTCGGGCCCAGGTCGCCACCGCCGGTCGAGACGAAATGCTGTTCCGGCTCGTGCGTCAGGGGATTCTCGCCCATCGTGACGCGGTAGGCGGTGATCGTGGTGCCGTCTTCGGAGACCACGTAAATCACCTGGAAGCCGTTCGAGGTCAGGCCTTCGGGCGCGGTGGCGGTGGCAAAGGTCACCGCGCGGTCATAGGAACCGCCGGCATTGGCACTGTCGGCACCCCAGTGGATGTTGAGCGACTGGTCGGCCAGCGTCTGCGTCACGAAGGCGTTCGAGAAGCCCGAATTGGTGGTTTCGCTCAGCTGCCCGTTGGTCGATTCCCCGGCAAACGGCACGTCATCATTGACCGTGACCGCGAAATTGGAGGTGGCGCTGTCCCCATCGAAATCGGTCGCGGTGACCGAGATGCCGATGTTGATGGCTTCCCCGTTGCCTTCGCCGCTGTGGTCGAGCGGCTTGAGCAGGGTGAACGTATAGGTGCCGTCGGCATGGACCTCGAGCGTCCAGGCGTCGTCCGCGCCCGTCAGGATACCGGTGGTGCTGGTGGTCTGCTGCCAGGTGGCGCCATCGGCGGCCAGGACCACGGCGGCGTTGGCGGCCGGGCCGTCGGCGCCGAATGCCAGGTGGAGGTCGCCGTTCAGCACATTGCTGTGCGCGCCTTCCTCACCCTCGTAGCCGCCCGGAACCAGGCCCGCCTCTTCGACCGTGCCGGCCGTGGGTTCGGTCGAGATCGGCATGTCGTCGCCGATGGTGAGGGTGAGCGTCGTCTCGGAGGTATTGAACCCGTCCGAAACCACGATGCCCAGGTTCATCGCGACATTGTTCTCGCCGGCGCCGGCCGGGTGGTCGATCGGGCCCGAAAGCGTGATCGTGTAGGCGCCGTTATTGTCCGCCGTGCGCTCGATATGGGCGCGGATGATGAGGGTATCGCCGGCCATGCCGACGAGATCGCCCGTGCCGGGCTCGATCGACCAGACGATCGCCACCCCGTGGGAGGTGAATTCGCCGGCCGGGGCGGTGAAGCCATAGGTGAGCTGATCGACGTCCGAAGCGGCCACGACGCCGGTGATGACGCGCACTTCGCCACCCTCGGGGTTGCCGTTCAGCAGCGCATCTTCGGCGAGCGAGGCGCTATAGGTCGCCCCGAACAGGTTCGGCGGCAGGTTGCCCTGCTCGCTCTGGGTGTCACCGGTGCCGAAGTTGAGGTCGGTATTGCCCAGGAGCGACGAGAAACCGATGCCGTCACCGATCCCCTGCCCGCCGACATTGTCCTGGAAATTGCCGTGCGAACCCTGCGCCGGGCCGGCGTCGGGGCCGGCTGCGGCTTCGATGCCGTTGGTGGTGAAGAGCTGCGCCACGGCCTGCGGCGGAATCTCGACCGCGCCGATGAAGAGGGTCAGCCCCTGCACCGCCCCGTTCGGGATGACGATCACGGTGCCGTCGGGCTGGACGAATTCGAGGTCGGCGCCGTTCTGGCGCGGCTCGGAAATGTCGGCGCCTTCCGGCAGGCGCGCGATATTGCCTTCGGCCAGTTCGACCACCACCGTCTGCGGCTGCGCCGGGGTGCCGGCCTGGGCCACCTGAACGGCTTCCGGCCGGGCGGGAATGGCATTTGCGGGCAGATCGAGATTGTCAGGAACTGCAGCGATTTCTAAAGTCAAACGATCGGCAAAAGCGTCATTAACGGACTGGCGGTCGAATTCATTATTGGTAGCCACAACATCCCCCGGCGGGTTCAAAACTGATTAACTCACTATTAGTCATGAGCTTTCAGCATCGACCGACCGGCAGGGAAAGGCTGAGTATTCCGCACATATATAGCGGGCTATACTTCTGCCGTAGAAACTACGTTAACCTTACCTGTCTCGCATAACGCATTATATATTTGCGGCACTCGGGCGTGCCCGGGCGGCTGTCCGGTCGGCGCATCCGGCCCCTGTCGGAGAATCACCGCTCCGCTGCCCCTCATCACCTCGAACGGGGTCGGCTCGATCTCGCCGAAGTGAGAGCCTTTCCGGGGCTGCCGCCGTCGATCTTTCTCGCTTTCCGGTGGCGGAAAGCCGTAGACTGTCGTGTGCGGCCTTTCGGGGGCATGTTGCCCTCTATGCCGCCCTGCACCGCGCCCCGATTGGGCGGCGGTCCCGCGCCGTGCAACTTTCACGACCAATCGCAGATCGCTGCGGCCAGGCTCCGTGCCTGCCACACGTCTTTCCCGCCCCGACGGAGCATCCCCCTGCTCCAGAACAGGATGGCAGCATGAATGCCGAACAACTCAGGGAATACCTGGTCATCATCCGGTGGTCTCCGCTCGACCTGGCTCAGGTGCTCGGTTGCGAAGAGGGTCTGGTCAACGCCTGGGTCCTGGGCACCGAGGACACTCCCGATGACGTGGGCGGCTGGCTCGATACCATCGCCCATTTCCACAAGGCCGCTGAATCCCAGAGGCCCCGCCGCTTTCAGGGGTACAACCGCCCGAAGGCTTCGGAACGGGCGCTCGAACACGTCCCGGTCGATGCCTATTATCTGCTTCGCCGGCTGGGCCAGGGTCCCGTTCCGCTGACCGACCTCTATGGAATACGCGACGAGGGTCTCGTGGACTTCCTCATCACGCGCGGTCTTGCGGTCCGTGACTCGGATGAATTGCTCATTACCGAGGCCGGACGCGGCATGGGTGAAATCGAAGAGGAAGACTAATTCCGAAACCGCCTTGTTATTTACGCATTTGCCAGCGACTATACTGGCTACGTTTTCACCCTCACCGCTTTCTGTAGGGCTTTTGGCCTCTCGGCGATCCTTGATCTTGCGAACGGAAAAGATCTCGATGGCATTTCGCCGCCGGGAATTCGCTTTTCTCGCCATGCGAGCCAAGCTTTTACAGAGAAAATCACCATGAAAAACGGCACAGTAAAGTTCTTCAATTCAAATCGTGGCTTCGGTTTCATTGCTCCCGATGACGGCAGCAAGGATACGTTCGTCCATATCAGCGCCGTCGAGCACGCCGGTCTTACCGACCTCGCCGAAGGCCAGAAGCTCTCCTACGAGCTCGAAAACGGCCGCGACGGCAAGATTTCGGCCACCAACCTGCAACTGCGCTGAGCCTGAACGGGATCGTCATCCGGCGGTCCCGCCTCCCATCGGAGTCCAAGGCATGTCCAGCCTCTCGCGGCAACGCGCCGAGCGCGAGTTCGCGCTCATCCAGAAGAAAGACCGCTCGGCCCCGGGCCCGGCGGCACCCCGTCCAGACGTCGACACCCGGCTCCAATGGCTCGAGAAGCGTTCCGAGGAGCGGACCCAGCTCACCGCCAGGTCAGCGGCGGTCATCCGGCGAACCCACAAAGTGGTAAAGGCCGGCAAACATGACGGATTTTGATTTCGAAGCCCTTGCAGAGCTCTATCCCGGCCGCGGCGGCCGACGCGACTTCATCGGCTATCGCCGCTTTCCGTCCGCCGCGCTGGCCCTCAGATACGCCATCGAGGACATGCCGCGCGTCCGTCTCGACGGCGCCATGCTCGAGGTCAACGAGGACCGGTACGACAAGGACCAGATGCTCGAGCTCTACCTCAGCGCCGGTTACCCGCTGCCGCGCAATGCCGGTGGGGCCTATTCGGTGACCATCAGCTCGGTCGACGGACGCTTCTACGTCAATGTGGTGGTGGCGGGTCAGTTGAGCGCGCCCATCGGCCCATTCGGCTCGCGCTCCGCCGCCCAGATCATGGCAAAGGCCGAAGACCTGCGGCTTGGCGGCAATCTGCGCGCGCCATAGGCGGAGGGACCCGTCGAGGGCCATGGACATGCCGCCCATTTCCACTAGGCTGGCGTTCTTGGCACCCCGCTCACAGAGGCATCCCATGCCGACCAGCCCCATGCGCGCCGCCCCGGCGCCCGACCGGACCGCAGCATGATCCGCGCGCTGGCCCGCCCTCTTGCCTGGCTCCTGTTGCTGGCGCTTCTCTATGTGACCGTCTCGCCCATTGAATGGCGCCCGATGACGGGCGAGCCGGCCAATATCGAGCGCTTCGCCGCTTTCGCCCTTGTGGGCTTTGTCTTCGTGCTCGGCTACCCCCGCCATTGGTGGCTGGTTCTGGCCATCATGGTCGGCTCGGCCTTCCTGTTCGAATTGGCCCAGCTCATCGCGCCCGGCCGCCACGCTCATCTCAAGGATGCGCTCATCAAGGCCGGTGGCGGCAGCGTCGGCATCGCGGCGGGGGTGGTGGCCAACTTTATCGTCGGGCGCTTCGCCGCCTATATCCTTTGGACGAGGCGGAACCGGCGCACATTGAGTTAGTTTCACTAGGCACGTTTTCTCTGGGAGGAGATCTCATGCTGTCGCGCGATGCTGTGCTCGAGGGCCCGCTGCCTGCCGAAATCCAGGCGCTTTTCCGAATTTGCAACGAACCTGGCTATCGTCCGCTGCCCGATATGCTGCGGCGACTGGAGGCCAAGGGATGGATAGATACCGCCGGGGAAACCCATCTGGTGACCCTGACCGGACGCACCGTCATCGAGCGCTAGGATTTCCACATAGCCCACCCTGTCTACTGTTTCGGCCTCCCCACTTCTCCTATCTTCACGGATGGATGGGGTCGTAGGGGGGCGGCGGCGACTTTCCATGGGAGTCGCCGTATGACCCGAGTTATACTCGGATACCCTTTGGCGCTGTCCCGTGCATGGGACACCAGCACCGTGCGCGAGACCGTCAGCGGCGCCGAACCCCAAGTGAAGATGCCGCTGGCGGTCTGCGCAGCGGTCTAGCTTGCCCGTTGCGTCAGCGTCACCTTGACCTCGATCAGCCGACCCTGCCGCAGCACGCGCAGCACCGCCTCATGCCCGATCGCTTCGGCCGTCATCATGCGCAGCAGCACGCCCGGCCCCGTCACGGGCCGGCCATCGAGCGCAATCAGCACGTCGCCCTGTACCAGCCCCGCCTTGTCGGCCGGGCCGCCCGGCACGATCGAGTGCAGCACCACCGCGCTCGCAGCGCCTGTGCCGGCCGCTTCGGCCACCCGGCGCGGCAGCGATACCGTATCGGCGGCCAGTCCCAGATAGGCGCGGCGCACCCCGCCATGCTGCAGGATTTCGCTGAGCACGTGCAGCACCGTATTGCTCGCCACCGCAAAGCAGATGCCCTGCGCCCCCGCGATGATGGCGGTATTGATCCCCACCACGCTGCCGCCGCTTTCCACCAGCGCCCCGCCCGAATTGCCCGGGTTGAGCGCCGCGTCGGTCTGGATCACGTCCTCGATGGGCCGCCCGCTCGGCGAGCGCAGGCTGCGCCCCAGCGCCGAGATCACCCCCGCCGTCACCGTGGATTCGAACCCCAGCGGGTTGCCGATCGCCACCGCGATCTGCCCGCGCCGCAACGCGCCGCTGTCGCCCAGCCGCGCCACCGCCAGCCCGCTACCATCAGCGCGGATCACCGCGATATCGGTATCGGGGTCGGAGCCCAACACCGGGCCGGTCAGCTTGCTTCCGTCCGATAGCGCGATCTGGGCCGATTTCGCTTCGCCCACCACATGGGCATTGGTCACCACCAGGCCGTCGGGCGAAACCACCACGCCCGAGCCGTGTCCGCGGTTTCCCACGCTGACCATCGCCACGGCAGGGCCGACCGTTTCGGCCACTCCCGCTACGCGGTCCGAATATTCATCGAGCAGTCTTTGGTCCGGGCTGATCATATCGAGCATCTGGCAGTCCATCCTTCCGCTCCCCGATATGGGTGCCTCCTGCCGCGACCACACCTGCCTGGATGGGCAGCTTTCGCTCGGCGCTGGGCGGGGCCACTTTCGAGCCGTCTCGAAAGGAATTGCCATGTCCGCCCTCATCGATCTTTCCAGCCAGTCCGCCGATCTGGTCGCCGCCACCGCCACGCGCGTCCTCGCGCTGCGCGGCCCGGCCAGCCGGCCGCAGAGCGCCATCCTCTGGAGCCCCGGCCTCATCGTCACCGCCCAGGACACTCTCGAGGATCGCACCGATTTCGAAGCCCTCCTGCCCGATGGCAAGCTGGTATCCGCCACCCTTGTCGGGCGCGACGCCACCACCGACATCGCCCTTCTCAAGGCCGAAACCGGCGAGGGCGAGGCCTGGCGCAGTGCCGAAACGCCCCGCCCCGGAGCCCTCGCCTTCCTCGTCGGGCGCGGCGATCATTCGCCCCTCCCCGCCATGGCGCTCGTTTCCGAAGTGGGGCCCGCCTGGCGCAGCATGCGCGGCGGCGACATCGATGCGCGCGTCGCGCTGGCCCTGCGCCATTCCCGGCGCCTTGAAGGCGGAGCGGCCGTCGCCGCCGACGGCGGGTTGATCGGCATGGCCGTCACCGGCCCGCGCGGGCGTACCCTCGTCATTCCTGCCGCCACCATTGCCCGGGTCGTCGCCGTTCTTTCCGACAAGGGCTACATCCCCCACGGCTACCTGGGCGTGAGCCTGCACCCCACTGGCCAGGGTGATGGCGCGGTCATCGTGGGGGTCGAGCCCGAAGGGCCTGCGGAAGCCGCGGGCTTCCTCATCGGGGACATCGTCACCACATGGAATGGCGAGCCCATCGCCTCGGTGCGCGACGTCTCCACGCGCCTGGCGCAGACGGCCATCGGCTCCACTGCGAAGATCGGCATCCAGAGAGGTGGCAATGCACTCGATATCGACGCTCGCATCGGCGAACGCCCGCGCCGCTGACGAGCCCGTGCACGAACGAACGGTCGGCCTTCTGCTCGAAGATGCCGACCTGGCCGCCCGTCTGCGCGAGCGCCTCGAAACCGGCGAAGCCCTCCTCGAGGTCGTCCCCGAGGAGGCAGCCGTCATCGTCACTGACCTGGCCGAAACCACCGCGCCCGGCGCCGCGATCCTACGCGTGGGCGCGGGGGCCGAGGGCCGCGACGCCGTGGCGGGCGCCGATCCCGATCTCATCATCGCTGCCGTGATGCTGCTTGCCGCCGGCTATCACCTTGAGCCGCACAGCGTGCAGCCGCGCCGCCAGGGCGAGCCCCCGCACCTGAGCCCGCGCGAACGCCAGGTCGCCACCCTTCTCGTCGATGGCGCGTCCAACAAGGTCATCGCCCGCACGCTTGTCATATCGGTGCACACGGCCAAGTTCCACGTCACCGCCATTCTCGAAAAGCTCGGCGCCGACAACCGCGCCGACGCGGTCGCCATGCTCCTGCGCGAGGGGCTGGTCGCGATCTGACCCGCTCAGGCGATCGGCGGGATCGGCGGCGTGCGCGGCGTGTCGCTGCGGTTCGAGAGGATCTTCTTGAACAGGAACAGCGGCAGCACCAGCGACGCCAGGACGCCCGCCAGCCACACGATCAGCGATGACAGGATCCAGGTCGTCAGCCCGTCTATGGTCAGCCCGTTGGTCAGCCACGTGGTCACCCACAGCCCTACGAACGTCACCACCAGCGCCACCCCGCCATTGAGCGCGCGCGCATACTGGAAACTCAGCTTGAAGATCAGCGGGCCCAGGATGAACTTGGCGATGGTAAAGATCACCAGCGCTGTCAGGAAGCCGAGCCAGTTGATCTGAAATCCGGGCAGCAACCACGCCGCCACCAGCAATCCGATAGCATTTGCGGCAAGTTCTAGGATAGTCACGACAATAAAACGCAGCATCCTACATACCCTCCACGGCCACTTCACTATTGGCCGCTGCCGCGCACAAAGCAAGCCGCTGAAAATCCACGTCCCGTCAATGGGATGACTTTCCCAATCGCGGCGCCTTGGCTATCCTCCCCGGCGCCGGGCAGGCACCGGACCACGCATGGTCGCGGACGCCGTTCGCCCACGGCGCATCCAGAGGGGGAACCCATGTCCCTGCCCCGTATCCTGCCGATCCTGTTTGCCGCTTTCCTGGCCTTCCTGCCCGCGCTGGCCTTCGCCCAGGAGACGGCCCCGGCTGCCCCTGCTGCCGATCATCCCGTCACCGAAGCCGTGACCAAGGCGGTGGACGATGCCGGCAAGTCCCTCGCCGCCGCGCTTGCAGACGAGATACACGCCGCCGAGGCCACCCTCGCGGGCATCGCGTCGGAGGCCGTCCTCTACCTCGCCATTGCCCTGGCGGTCGGGCTGGTCGTCGGCATGGTGCTCGGCTCGCTGCTCTCCTCGCTCGTCCTGCGCGGCACCATCCGCCGGGCTTTGGCGGCCGGCCGATGACCGTCGAGACGCCTCTCCTGGCCTACCTGCTCGCTGCGGTCTACCTCGCCCTGCAGGTCTTCTTCATTGCCCGGGCCCTGCTCCGCCCCTACCGGCAGCCGGTCTCGCGCCTCGCCTGGGTCATGGTCATGCTGATCGCCCCGGTCGTCGGCATGGCGGCCTATGTGCTCGTGGGCGAAACCAATATCGGGCGTACCCGCTCGGAGCGTAAACGACGGGTCATCGAGGAACTGCCCCGCCCGCCCCGCCACGAGGGCAACCCGCCCGAGCGCTACGTGCCGCTCTTCCGGGCCGGCATGTCCATCAACGGCTATCCCTCCTCAGGTGGCAACCGGGCAGAACTTCTCGCCGATTCCGACGCCACCATCGCCCGCATGGTCGAGGATATCGACGCCGCCACCGCCAACGTCCATGTGCTCTTCTACATCTGGCTGGCCGACGACAATGGCCTCAGGGTCGTCGAGGCCCTCAAGCGCGCCGCGGCCCGGGGCGTCACCTGCCGCGTCATGGCCGACGATTTCGGCTCGCGCGCCATGATCCGTTCCGAACACTGGAAGGCCATGGCCAATGCCGGCGTCATGCTCGCCCGTGCCCTGCCCGTCAGCAACCCGCCGATCTCGGCCCTCTGGGGCCGCATCGACATGCGCAACCACCGCAAGATCGTCGTCATCGACAACGCCATCACCTATTGCGGCAGCCAGAACTGCGCCGACGCCGCCTTCGCGGTCAAACCGAAATTCGCGCCCTGGGTCGATATCATGACGCGCTGGGAAGGGCCGGTGGTGCGCCAGAACCAGCACCTGTTCGCGACCGACTGGATGGGCCACGGCTGCGACGACATCAGCGCCCTGATCGATGCCCCGCTGCCGCCAACGCACGGCCCCGTCGTCGCCCAGGTCATCGGCACCGGCGCCATGGTGCGCCCCTCGGCCATGCCCGAAATCTTCGATTCCGTCATCAACGCGGCGCGCAACGAACTCATCGTCACCACGCCCTACTACGTCCCTGACGAAACCATTCAGGCAGCCCTGTGCGCCTGCGCCTACCGCGGCGTGGAAACCACCTTCATCGTGCCCCAGCGCAACGACAGCTGGATCGTCTCGGCGGCCAGCCATTCCTATTACGAGGAACTGCTCGATGCCGGGGTCAGGATTTACGAATACGTGGGCGGCCTGCTCCACTCCAAGACCATGACGGTGGACGGCGACATCAGCCTCATCGGCTCGGCCAATATCGATCGGCGCAGTTTCGAGCTGAACTTCGAGAACAACATCCTGCTCTACGATCCCGACCTGACGGCCGAGATCCGCGCCCGCCAGCAGGTCTACCTGGCGGCGTCCGTGCCGGTCACCGCGCCCGACGTTGCCCGCTGGCCCCGTCGCCGGCGCCTCTGGAACAACACTATCGCCATGCTCGGCCCCGTGCTCTAGGCGGGGCTCTTAGCCCCGCACCAGCACGTTGTCTGCCTTGAGCCAGAACGGGGGCAGGTAGAGGGGGGTCGAGGAGAGCGGCAGGATGTTCGCCTTGACGTCCACCCCCAGTTCGTCGCGCATGAAGGCGCGGCGCTTCTCGATGCGCTCGGCCACCGCCGGATACTTGGTCTTGAGCTCGGCGCGCAGCACCGCGTCGGCCAGCGTCACCGGGTCCTCGCAGTTGAGCGCCCATCCCGCCTTCATCGGCGTCGGGATCACGTCGATCTGGAACGGCATGCCCGAGCGCAGCTTCTCGCGCGAGCCCGGCCGCACCGGCGAATGCATCCATTCCTCGTGGCCCGTCAGGTGCCCGGGATTGAGCGCCGACTTGAGCCCGCCCTCGGCCAGCTTGCCCACGACCGCGGCATGGAGATCGCCGCCCGCCACCCCGATATCGGCCGTCTCGTACCAGGTCACCAGCGCCTCGAAATAGGCCTTGGCCGGCACGAGGAAGTCCTCGTTCGCCTCGTCGAACAGCCCGGCGCGCGAGGAGAGAGCTCCCCACATGCCGATGGCCGTGGTCACCCCGTCGCCGCGCCGCGGCTTGCGCGCCGTCGGGCTGCGCAGCCCGATGATGCCCTCGCCCGCGCTGGCCGAAGCGAACATGGTATGCACGTTGAGCGGATCGCCCGCGTAGCCCATGCGGCTCACCGCGTCGAACTCGCTGTCGCCCTCGCGCACGCCCCTGACGATATCCCAGAGCATGGTCGAGCACCGCGCCGCCGCCCATTCGAAGGCCGCGATCTGGTCGACATCGATCACCGCGCGCAGGCCCATCTCCGGGTGCATCAGCACGCGCGTCGCGTCCACGACCTTGCCCTCCGCGCCCACGATGCGCTCGAACATCCTCGAATAGACCGCAGGCACGTAAAAGCCGCTGGCCGCGTCCTCGTCTTCTTCAGCTTCGAGGTACTTCCAGCCGACCAGCCCCACGCTGTCGCCGGCCTTGATCCCGGCATCGCGCAGCCGGTCGGCGAGGCGCGGCTCCTGCGTGCGGTCCTGCGCCATCAGGCTGAGCGACTGCGCGCGCAGCACCGTCAGGTCCGGCAGAACGGCCAGCGCCGCATAGCTCTCCGATTCGTTGCCGGTGATCAGCACGCGCTTGCCGCCCGGTCCCAGCAGCAGGAATGCCTCCTCGAACCGCGGCTCGAACCCGGTGAGGAAGACGATGTTCCCGAAATGCTCGCGATCGGCATAGACCGCCAGCCAGTCCATGCCCGCCCCGTCATAGGCCGCCCGCGCCCGCGCCTCATAGACCGAAGCAGGCACCTGCGGCTGGTCCCCCAGCGCACCGAAATCGGGAAGGGCAACTTGCTTGAGCGAGATGGTCATGAGGCGGTCCTGGGACAGGAAAAAGCGATGCCACTGTCGACCACGGAACAGGCTGTCTGTCCAGCCTCGGCAGGCCCCAATCGCGCCTAGGCCACCCGCGTTCCCTCACGGAAGACCTTGCGCACCACCGGCACCCCGTCGGCCATCCGCACCTGCACCAGGTCGCCCCGCTTGCCGACCGCGATCTCGCCGCGATCCTCAAGCCCCAACGCCGCCGCCGGATTGCGCGATACCAGCGCCAGCGCCTCCGGCAAGGCGATGCTCTCGCCCAGCTTGAACGCGGCATGCATCAGGCTCACCGGCACATAGTCGGACGACAGGATATCGAGGAGTCCCGCCTCGGCCAGCGCCCCCGCCGAGATGTTGCCCGAATGCGAGCCACCACGTACGATATTGGGCGCGCCCATCAACACCGCCAGCCCGGCCTCGTGCGAGGCCCGCGCCGCGTCCATCGTCGTGGGGAACTCTGCCACCTTGACGCCGAACCGCATGGATTCCTCCACGTGCTCGACCGTGGCGTCGTCATGGCTCGCCATGGTCACGCCGTGCTCCTGGCAGAACTGGGCGATCGCCACCCGGTTGCCCGGCGCATTCGCCTCCGATTCCTTGACGCGCCGGGCGCAGAACGCCTCGAACTCGGCCAGCGTCTTCTTGGATTTGCCCATGTGATAGACCCGGTAGGCCTCGATCGAGGCGAACTGGCGCTGCCCTGGCGCGTGGTCCATCATCGAGATCAGCCGCACATTGGGGTCGTGCTTGAACGCTTCGAATTCCCCGGCGCATTCGGGCGCCGAAACCTCGCAGCGCAGGTGGATCAGGTGATCCGCCCGCAACCGGTCCTCGGCCTTGGCCGAGGCGATGGCGTCGCCCAGCAGCCGCATGTCGGAGACCGTGATGGTCTCGCTGTAGACCCCCACGCGCAGCGCGTCGAACACCGTCGTGATCCCTGCCGCCGCGATCTGCGCGTCATGGGCCTGCAACGCGGCGGTTGCATTCCAGCGCACGCCCGGGCGCGGCGCGAAATGCGGCTCGATATGGTCGGTATGCAGTTCCACCAGGCCCGGCACCAGGTAGTCTCCGCCCAGGTCCTCGCCCACCGCGCCATTGGCGCCAATATCGGCGATCACCCCGTCCCGCACGAGGACCGAGCCCTCGCGCACTTCGTCTCCCAGCACGATCCGTGCATTTGTCAGCACAACTTCGGTCATCAGGCCCACTCAGTGCTTCGCTCCGATAAGCCGTGAGCGCAAAGCGTTGGAAATATTGTCGAAAACAAAGACCACAATAAGGATGAGCACAACCATATAGGCCACTTTGTCCCAATCCGCATTGGTCTTCATGGCTTCGAGCAGCTTGAGGCCGATACCGCCCGCGCCCACCGCGCCGATGACCGTCGCCGAGCGGATATTGCTCTCCCAGAAATAAAGCGACTGCGAGATGAAGACCGGCAGCACCTGCGGCACCACCCCGTAGCGCTGCACCGTGAGCATGTGCGCCCCCACCGACTTGACGCCCTCGCGTTCCTTGTCGTCGATATTCTCGAGCGCCTCCGCATAGACCTTTCCGAGCGCGCCGGTGTCTGTGAAGAAGATCGCCGCGATGCCCGGGATCGGCCCCGGCCCGAAGCTGCGCGTGAAGAACAGCGCCCAGATCAGCATGTCGATCGAGCGCAGGAGGTCGAATATGCGCTTCATCATCCAGTTGGCCGCCGCATTGGGCGTGATGTTGCGCGCCGCGATGAAGGCCAGGGGCGCTGCCACCAGCGTTCCCAGCAGCGTGCCGACGAACGCCATGACGATCGTCTGGCCGAGCTTGGAAAGAATGTCGGCGTGCTGCCAGACGCTGTTGCCGAGGAAGTCGTCCCACGCCAGCTCGAGGTTGGACATGTTCGGGTCGATCCGCTCACCGGCCACGATCGTCCAGACCACCTGCGGCAGGCCCATGCCCCAGAAGGCGGATTTGGTGTCGAACCAGAAATTCGCCCAGCCCAGGAACCGCCTCTGGATATAGACCTGCGTCCCCCGGATCTCAGCCGAGCCGGCGAAGCCGAAATCCACCAGCACCTTGTCGGTCTTGAACGTCATGGCGCCCGGCGCGTCCTGCGGCATCGTCGCCCCGTCAGGCCCGAGGGTCACCTCGTGTGGCGTGCCGCCCAGATAGACCGTCACCACTTCCGGCGTCACCACGATCCGGTCGGCGTCGCTGCCGAAGGTCGCCGTCACGCTCCCGTCGGGGTTGGTGAAGAGCCAGTCGATGGGCTCGTCGGTCCGGTATTGCGCCCGGCTGTTCCAGGCGATCTCGACCGGTTCGCCCGGCGCAAGCTTGAGCCGCGGCTGGGCGCGCCAGGAATACCAGTCCTGGAGATAGGCGCCCGCCCGGTCCCAGCGCCCTTCCGAGATCACCGAACCCACGTTGAAGAAGACGAAGCAGAAGGCGAGGTAGACCACCGTCACCGCCACCCCGATGGCGATGCCGTGCCGCTGCCAGAAGCTCTTCTCGAAGACCGCCGGATAATTCGCCTTGAGCGTTTCGCGCTCGATATCGGTCAGGGCCAGTTGTGCCATGGCGCGTCTCCTATGCCCCGAAATCGAAGGCTTGCTTGCCCACAAGCCTGCGCCGCAGCCAGGCCGAGAACTGATCCACCGCGATGATCGTCACCAGCAGCAGCAGCACGATCGCGTAGGTCTTGGCCGCATGGTCGCGCCCGATGGAGAGCCGGAACGCCTCCCCGATGCCGCCGCCGCCGACCGCGCCGATAATGGTGGAGGCGCGCACGTTGATCTCGGCGCGCAGCAATGTGTAGGAGACGAAATTGGGCAGCACCTGCGGCACGATGCCGAACCGCACGCGCTCCACCCAGTTGCCCCCCACGGCCCGCAGCCCTTCGTCCGCCTTCATGTCGGCGTTCTCGACCACTTCGTAGAACAGCTTGCCCAGCGCCCCGATGGTGTGGAGCGAAACCGCCACGATGGCCGCGATCGGCCCGATGGAAAGGATCGCCGTCAGCAGCCCCGCCACCACGATCTCGGGAAAGGCGCGCAGCACTTCGAGCACGCGCCGCACCACGAACCGCGCGATGCCCGCGCCCATCAGGTTGGTGGCCGCGAAGAAGCAGAGCAGGAACCCGAACGTCGCCCCGATGATGGTCGAGACCAGGGCGATGTTGATGGTCACCATCAGCTGGTAGAGATAGTTGGGAACGTAGAACCAGTCAGTGACCCAGATGCGGTCGGACGTGTAGTCGAACTTCTGCGAGCCGTCCGCATAGGGGCTCGCGACATCGAACATGGCGCGGAAGATCTCGAGCGGATCACGCGGCACGAACGACCTGAGGAAATCGAAGAAATACGGCAGTCTGTCGAAGAACTTGCCCGAATTGGCCGCGTTCGCGAAATTGAGCGAGGCGGCAAGGATGGCGAGGAACACCACCAGCGCGATCAGCGTATAGATCCGGCGCGTTCGCACCTGGCGGCGGTAGTGGTCATAGACCGTTTGCGTCCCTTCGCTCAGCGAATGGGTCGCGTGGTCGGCAGCATTGGCCACGGCGCTCTCCTTTTAGAAAAACGGCGGTGCCCGCCGGGCAACGGACCGAAAAAGTGGACGCCACTTTTCGGACTCCGTTGCCTAACGAAACGGAGCGCCATCCCCGGGGGGAACCTGGCGCTCCGAGCACCGCCGTCGATAGTTGGAGGTAAGCGGATTAGCCGCCGATCACCGACTTACGCGCGTCGATGATGGTCTGGTAGAAGCTCGGGTCCACTTCGGTGAAGCCCTTGTTTTCGCCCTGGGTGAAGCCCTGGAAGCAGGCGAGGTCCTTGCTCGGCAGGTCCTGGAAGAAGGCCTTGATCTTGCCCTTCCACTCTTCGGGCAGCTTGTTGGAGACCATCAGCGGGCCGTTCGGGATGAGCGGGGAGCGCCAGAGTTCGACGATATCGTCGGTGTCCAGGATGCCCTTGGCGACCATCGAGTGCAGGTTGCCCGAGGAATAGCCCTCGGCCCAGTCACCTACGCCCGAGCCGAACGTGGTGCCGGCGTCGAACTTGTGGTCAAGAACGGCCAGCACCAGGTTCTCGTGGCCGCCGCCGAAGCCGGTCTCCGAGAAGAATTCCTTGATCGGCGCGCCGATGTCCTTGGGCAGCGCGACGTTCGGGACGAGGTAGCCCGAGGTCGAATCCGGGTCGGCGAAGCCGAGCTTCTTGCCCTTGAGGTCGGCCACGGTCTTGAAGCCGGAATCCTTGCGGGCGACCATGAGCGAATAATAGCCGGTCGAACCGTCGGCGCCGACCGTGGTCAGGATCGGATCGACCGCGTTCGGGTCCTTGAGGTAGATGGCCGAATAGGACGAGGCGCCCATCACGGCGATGTCGATGGTCCCGCCGAGCAGGCCCTGGATCACGCCGTTATAGTCCGGCGAGGGGAAGAGCTGCACTTCGGCGACGCCGGTGGCGGCCTTGAGCTCGTCGGCGACGCACTGGGCGTTGCGCATCTGGTCGGCTTCGTTCTCCGAGCCATCCAGGCCGATGCGCAGGACGGTGACGTCCTGGGCGAAGGCGGAGGTGGCGAGCATGGCGAGCGCAGTGGCTGCCAGGAGGGTTTTGCGGAACGCAGTCATGGTTGTCTCCTGTTCGTCGTTTCGCCGAACGCCGCCCTGCGGTTGTCCCGCCTGAGGGTCGTCTCGTCCGGGATTCCTGAAAGTGTTAGTTGGGCAGGCTGACGCCGGCTTCGCCGAGCTGGTTGGCCGCCACGATGTCGGCCGCGTTCTTGCGCTTGCGCTTGGGCTTGTTCGCCGGCTCGATGCTGGTGGAGGTCATCGCCTCCGAGAACGCTTCGTCGAGCCCGTCGGCCCCGTAGATCTGGCGCGCCACATCGGTCGTGAGCTGGTCGGGCGTCCCGTCGAACACCACGCACCCGCCCTGCATGCCGATGATGCGCTCGCAGTAGTTGCGCGCCGTATCGAGCGTGTGGAGGTTCGTGATGACCGTGATCCCGTCATTGCGGTTGATGTCGCGCAGCGAGTCCATCACCACCTGGGCATTGCGCGGATCGAGCGACGCGATGGGCTCGTCCGCGAGGATCATCTTGGGCTCCTGCATCAGGGCCCGTGCAATCGCCACGCGCTGCTGCTGGCCGCCCGAAAGCGTGCCGGCGCGCTGCATGGCGGTCTGCGCGATATCGAGGCGCTCGAGCGCCTTGAGCGCCATCATCTGTTCTTCCTGCGAGAAGATCTTGAGGACCGACTGCACGGTCGAGCGGCGATTGAGCCGCCCCAGCATCACGTTGGTCACCACGTCGAGCCGCGGCACCAGGTTGAACTGCTGGAAGATCATGGCGCAGTCGCGCTGCCAGTCGCGCAGCGCCTGCCCCCTCAATTCGGAAACCTTGAGGCCATCGAAGGAAATCGTGCCTTCGCTGACATCGATCAGCCGGTTGATCATGCGCAGCAGCGTGGACTTGCCCGCGCCCGACCGCCCGATCACCCCGACCATCTGCCCGGCCGGAATGTCGATATCGACCTTCTCGACGGCGACCTTGCTGCCGAACCGGCGCGTGACGTTTTCAATCCTGAGCATGGCCTGCTCCCCGCTTGATTGCAGGAAGCCCTAAGACCCCATCAAGAAGCTGGCGTGAACGGCCCGCGACACTTCCGTGACAATCCAACGCTGAGGATTTCCGGGCCTCTCGGCCTCTATGACAAAAAACAAAGCCCCGGCAACGCCGAGGCATAAGTCACTCTATCCTCGCCCTCTATCTCCCCTAGGGAAGCATAGGGCGCGATCGAGCCAGCAGGTCTCCCTCCCCCCTTGTGGGGGGGGAACAAGGGTGGGGGCTGCCTCACCCCCCATACTTCACCAGAAACTCCTCGCCCGTCAGCGAACGGAAATCCTCGAGCGCCGCGCGCAGTTCGGCATGGCTCCAGTCCCACCAGGCCAGCTTCTGCATCCGCTCGCCCACCTTTTGCGAAAACCGCTCCTTGATGAGCTTGGCCGGCACGCCGCCGACGACGGTGTAGGGCGCCACGTCCTTGGTCACCACCGCGCCCGAGCCGATCACCGCCCCGTCGCCCACCGTGACCCCCGGCAGGATCGTCGTCCCGTGCCCGATCCAGGTATCGTGCCCGATCGTCACCACCCGCGCCTTGCGCCTGGCGAAGAACTCCGCCTCGTGCTCGGCATCCTCGAAATAGTCCCCGGCGCGATAGGTGAAGTGATGCAGCGTCGCCCGCTCGATCGGATGGTTGGTGGCGTTGATCCGCACATGGCTGGCAATGTTGGAGAACTTGCCGATCCGCGCCGAATACACCTCGCAATCGCGCACCAGGTACGAGTAGTCGTCGATCACGCTCTCATAGACATGACTGCGCTCCCCCACCTCCGTATAGCGCCCAAGCTCGGACGCCCGCACCTCTGCGGTCGGATGGACGGAAGGACGTTCGGAGAGGTTTTTCATTGAGATCCTCGTGGGAAACTTGATGTTTGGCGCACCCCCACCCTCGATCCCGCCCCACAAGGGGGAGGGAGGCGATGGGGCGCGATCGAGCCAGCAGGTCTCCCTCCCCCTTGTGGGGAGGGAACAAGGGTGGGGGAAGCTCAAGCCGCCTTCCTGGCCGCAAACCCCGTCACATCCACGATCCGGTCCGCCACCACGTTGCGTACATCCTCGTCATGGAAAATTCCGAGCATCGCCGTCCCTGCCCGCTTCTTCTCGGCGATCATCTCGACCACGATCGCCCGGTTCGCGGCATCGAGCGAAGCCGTCGGCTCGTCCAGCAGCAGCACCGAATGGTCGGTGATGAACCCGCGCGCAATATTGACCCGCTGCTGCTCGCCGCCCGAGAACGTCGCCGGCGGCAGACCCCACAGTCGCTCCGGCAGGTTGAGCCGCGCCAGCAGCTCCTGCGCCTTTACCTGCGCCGCCTCGTGCTCGACGCCACGCACCACCAGCGGCTCGGCCACCACGTCCAGCGCCGATACGCGCGGTACTGTGCGCAGGAACTGGCTGACATAGCCGATGGTGTCGCGCCGCAGCGCCAGCACCATGCGCGGGGTAGCCGCGGCCAGGTCCACCGGCGCGCCCTCGTGCATCAGCAGGATTTCGCCGCTATCCACCGCATAATTGCCGTAGACCATCTTGAGGATCGAGCTCTTGCCCGCCCCCGATGGCCCGCCGAGCACCACGCATTCGCCGGCATTCACCTCGAAATCGACGCCATCCACCACCGGCAGCACCACGCCACCGCGCAGGTGCATGGTGAAGGTCTTGGCGACGCTTTTGACTTGAAGAAGAGCAGTCATCCTCACACCTGCAAAATCGAAGAAACGAGCAACTGCGTGTAAGGCTCGCGCGGATCGTCCAGCACCCTGTCCGTCAGCCCTGCCTCGATCACGTGCCCGTCCTTCATCACCATCATCCGGTGCGAAAGCAGCCGCGCCACCGCCAGGTCGTGCGTCACAACGATCGCCGCCAGCCCCAGCTCGCTCACCAGCGACCTGAGCAGATCCAGCAGCCGCGCCTGCACCGAGACATCCAGCCCACCTGTCGGCTCGTCCATGAACACCAGCCGCGGATTGGTGACCAAATTCCGCGCGATCTGCAACCGCTGCCGCATGCCGCCCGAAAACGCACGCGGCTGGTCGTCGATCCGATCCTCCGCGATCTCCACGCGCCCGAGCCAGTCGATGGCCGTATCGCGGATGCGTCCGTAATGCCGGTCGCCCACCGCCATCAGCCGCTCGCCGACATTGGCGCCGGCCGAAACCGTCATACGCAGGCCATCGGCCGGGTTCTGGTGCACGAAACCCCAGTCCGTCCGCATCAGGAACCGGCGCTCGGCTTCCGAAAGCTCATAGAGGTTCCGCCACACGCCATCGCGCATCCTGTATTCGGCCAGGCCGGAACTCGGCTCGAGATTGGTCGACAGGCAATTGAGCAGCGTCGTCTTGCCCGAACCACTTTCCCCGACAATGGCCAGCACTTCGCCCGGATAGAGCTCGAAGCTGACATCGGCGCAGCCCAGCCGCGAGCCGTAATATTTGGAAAGCCCCGTCACCCGGAGCAGCGGTTCGTCGCTCATTGCGCAGCCTCAAGGTCATGGCCCGCGAGGGCCCCGCGATGGCCGTGCTCGCGCCGGTCCTCGCAATGGTCGGTGTCCGAGCACACGAACATGTGCCCGCCCCTGTCATCGAGCACCACCTCGTCGAGATAGACGCCCGTTGCCCCGCACAGCGCGCAAGGCTCGGAGAATTTCTGCACCTCGAACGGATGGTCCTCGAAGTCGAGGCTGACCACGTTCGTATAGGGCGGCACCGCATAGATCCGCTTCTCGCGCCCTGCCCCGAACAGCTGAAGCGCCCCGGTCATGTGCATCTTGGGATTGTCGAACTTGGGGGTCGGGGACGGGTCCATCACGTAGCGCCCCTCAACCTTGACCGGATAGGCATAGGTCGTGGCGATCTCGCCATGCTTGGCGATGTCCTCGTAGAGCTTCACATACATCAGCCCATATTCCTCGAGCGCATGCATTTTCCGCGTCTCGGTCTCGCGCGGCTCGAGGAAGCGCAGCGGCTCGGGGATCGGCACCTGGTAGACGAGGATCTGGCCCTCGCTCAGCGGCACCTCCGGAATGCGGTGGCGCGTCTGGATGATCGTGGCGTCCCTCGTATGGGTGGTGGTGGCCACCTCGGCGGTCTTGGCGAAGAACGCCCGGATCGAGACCGCATTGGTCGTGTCGTCCGCGCCCTGGTCGATGACCTTGAGCACGTCGTCCGGCCCGATCACCGCCGCCGTCACCTGCACGCCGCCCGTGCCCCAGCCATAGGGCATGGGCATTTCGCGGCTGGCGAACGGCACCTGGTAGCCGGGAATGGCGATCGCCTTGAGGATCGCCCGGCGGATCATGCGCTTGGTCTGTTCGTCCAGATAGGCAAAGTTGTAGTTCGCAATCGCGCCGCTCATTCGGCTGCCTCCTGCATCTCGTCCCGCGCCACGCGCGCATCGTGCTCGGCCCGCAGCCGCCGGATCAGGTCCAGCTCGGCCTGGAAGTCCACGTAGTGCGGAAGCTTGAGGTGCTCCACGAACCCGGTGGCCTGCACGTTGTCGGAATGGGAAATGACGAATTCCTCGTCCTGCGCCGGCGCCACGATGTCCTCGTCGAGCTCGCGCGCCCGCAGCGCCCGGTCGCAGAGCGACATGGCCATGGCCTTGCGCTCGGCCTGCCCGAACACCAGCCCGTAGCCCCGGGTAAACTGCGGCGGCACATTGGCCGAGCCCTTGAACTGGTTGACCATCTGGCACTCGGTGACGCGGATGCGCCCGAGCTTGAGCGGAAAATCCAGTTCCGCCACTTCCAGCTCCACCTCGACCTCGCCGATGCGGATTTCGCCGACGAACGGGTGGGTGCGGCCATAGCCGCGCTGCGTCGAGTAGCCGAGCGCCAGCAGGAACCCTTCGTCGCCGCGCGCCAGCGCCTGCAGGCGCAGGTCGCGGTCGAGCGGGAATTGCAGCGGCTCGCGCGTCAGGTCGCCGATCTCGCCATCCTCGGCCCCTTCATTGCCGAACCCGGTATCGGGCTCGACCAGCCCTTCGTGGGCGAGGAGGTCGGTAACGCGCGGCATGGCCGTATCGCCCGCATCCTGCATATCGGGCTCGGCCACCTCCGCGCCCGCGGCGAGCTCCGGGTCGAGCAGGCGGTGCGTATAATCGAAGGTCGGCCCCAGCACCTGCCCGCCGGGCAGGTCCTTGAACGTCGCCGAAACGCGGCGTTCGACCAGCATGGCGCTGGTATCGATGGGGTTGGAATAGCCGAAGCGTGGCAGCGTCGTGCGATAGGCGCGCACGAGGAAGATCGCCTCGATCAGATCGCCCCGCGCCTGCATGATGGCCAGAGCGGCCAGTTCGCGGTCATAGAGCGAGCCCTCGCCCATGGCGCGATCGACGGCCAGCCCCAGTTGCTCGACGATCTGGTCGATCCGCAACGCCGGCACCGAGCGGTCGCCACGGCGACGGTCGGCAAGCAGCTTGTGGGCATTGGCAATGGCGGCTTCGCCACCCTTTACGGCAACGTACATCTACGCCTCCACAATCCGCGTCGTCCGCGGCAGCCCGACCACCTGGCCGGCGCCCGCGAACAACACATCCACGCCGCACGGGAACAGCTCCCGATTGAGCGCCCACTGCGCGATGAAATCCTCGGTGATGCCCGCAATCGCAAGCGTCTCGGTATCCTTGATGCCGGGCCCGGTGATCGTTCGCCCCGCGCCCTCAAAGCTCTCCACCGCCAGCACCACCGTCGTCGACCGATCCGGATACTCATCGGTTCCAATGGCAAACGCGTCGAGCCTCGGCAGCGTCCCCCACCCGCTCACCAGCGCAAAATCCGCCTCGCGCGGATCGCCGACGATCGGCGCCCCGGTGTGGAACTTGAGCCAGGCCACCACGGCCTCCGACCCCGCCAGCGTCTCATCCAGCCAGACCGGGCAGTCGTGATCGGCCACCGTCAGCGCGACCGCCGCCACTTCCGGCGACAGCGGCGCCGGCGGCATCGCCTCCACATCGATCGGCCGCCTGAGCCCCGGACGCGAAAGCGCGTCCATCACGGAGCGGAACACCGACTGGGAATCCTTGACCAGGTCCGCGAACCCGCCATCGAGAACGAGATTGTCCATCAATCCTCTCCGCGCACCATGGTGAAGAAGTTGACGCGCGTCGCCGCCGTCTCGGCCCGGCGCTGCGCATCGGCCTCCGATGCCGCCTGCTCCAGCAACGCGACCGCTTCCATCACGCGCTGCCGCGCCTCGGTCTGCCACAGCGCATCGAGCGTGGCCGCAACCACCGCCTTCTCGCCATCGCGCCCGAGCGCATAGGAATGCCCGATCTCGCCACCCGGGAGCCGCACCGTCGCCCGTGTCACCGTCGCTTCACCGAGATTGAAGGGCGATCCGCCCCCGCCCGTCCGCCCGCGCACCATGACAAGGCCGGTTTCCGGCCCGCGCACGCGCTGCGTCTGCGGCTTGTCGGCCCATTCATCCCAGATTTCCGCCAGCGCCCGCGTCGGCGCAGCGGCCAGGGCCGCCATCACCCGCTGCCGCTCGGCGTCCCGTTCGCTCTTCAAACTCGTCTCGGCCACTCGGCCCTCCACTTGTCTATTTCACTAGACAACTATATGATGCAAAGCCCCTGATAGGCTGGTTTTGTGAAGCAAGAATGACAGGCGAAAAGAGTCTAGACAAGAGTGGTGGAGTGGCACTCTGGCGGCGCGTGGCCGATGACATCCGGCTCGACATCAACGGCGGCAGGTTCATCGATGGCGGCAAGCTCCCCACCGAAGGCGAGCTGGCAACCCGCTTCGACGTCAACCGTCACACCGTCCGCCGCGCTCTCGCGGTGCTTGAGGAAGAAGGCATCGTCCGCGCCGAACAGGGCCGCGGCCGCTTCGTCCGCGCCGCCCGGCGGCTCAGCTACCCCATCGGCCGCCGCACCCGCTTCTCCGCCGGTCTCGCCGGCCAGGCCAGCGACGTCCACGGCGAACTCCTCGAATCCCGCATCGAGACCCCGCCCCTTCCCGTGAGCAAGGCCCTCGGCCTCACACCCGCAACCCGCGTATTGCGTATGGAAAGCCTCTCCTTCGCCGACGGCCGCCCCCTCACCCGCGCCACCACCTGGACCGGCCCCTCCACCCGCTTCCCGGCCTTGGCCGACGACTTCCGCGAACTGGGCTCGATGACCGCCGCGCTCCGCCGCGCCGGCATCACCGACTACACCCGCCAGGAAACCCGCATCTCGGCCCGCTACGCCGAGTCCTCCGAAAGCCACCAGATGGGCCTCGCCCCCGGCGCCGTGCTCCTCGTAGGCACCTACGTCAACCGCGACCAGGACAGCGTGGCCTTCCAATACACCATGACGAGGTTTGCTGCGGATCGCGTGGAACTGGTGGTGAGCGCGGAGTAGCCGCTCACCAACAACTGGATCGAAACACCTCCCCCCTTGCGGGGGAGGCCGGGAGGGGGTGAGCCCCATTCACAAAGCTCTCCCCTCCCTCCCCCTTGTGGGGAGGGATAGAGGGTGGGGGTAAGCCAGAAACTCCGCGCCCTCCTCACCCCCACCCCTGTCCCCTCCCCACAACGAAGAGGGAAACCCGCCTGCACGATCACGCCTCACAACAAAAAAGGCCCCGAAGCGAAACGCTTCGGAGCCCCGAAATTCCATTCAAATTTTACCGTTTCAGCCGGCGGCGGTATAGGCCGTCTTCACCTGCGTGAAGAACTCCTTGGCGTAGGTGCCCTGTTCCTTGGGGCCGTAGCTCGAGCCCTTGCGGCCGCCGAACGGCACGTGGAAATCGACGCCCGCCGTCGGCACGTTGACCATCACCATGCCCGCTTCCGAGTTGCGCTTGAAGTGCGTCGCGTACTTGAGCGAGGTCGTCACGATACCGGCTGAAAGCCCGAATTCCGTGTCGTTCGCAGTCGCGAGCGCTTCCTCGTAATCCTTGACGCGGATCACCGCCGCCACCGGCCCGAAGATCTCCTCGCGAGAAATCCGCATCTGGTTGGTGGCTTCCGTGAACAGCGTCGGCTGCAGGTAGAAGCCTTCGGTGTCGCACTTGACCAGTTCGCCACCCACGGCAAGCTTGGCGCCTTCCTTCTTGCCGATCTCGATATAGTCGGTGTCCTGCTTGAGCTGGCTGGCGTCCACCACCGGCCCGATATCGGTGCCGGCCTTGAGCGCATCGTCCACCTTGAGGCTACGCACGCGTTCGCTCAGCGCGGCCACGAACGCGTCGTGGATGCCTTCCGTCACGATCACGCGCGAGGAGGCCGTGCAGCGCTGGCCAGTCGAGAAGAAGGCGCTCTGCGCCACGCTTTCGACGGCAACCTTCATGTCGGCGTCGTCGAGCACTATGGTCGGGTTCTTGCCGCCCATTTCGAGCTGGAACTTGCGCATTAGCTTGACCGAAGCTTCGGCCACGCGCTTGCCCGTGCCGACCGAGCCCGTGAAGGTCACGGCATCCACATCCGGGCTGTCGAGCATCGTCTGGCCCACCACCGAGCCGCGGCCCATGACCAGGTTCAGCACGCCCTTGGGCAGGCCCGCGCGCTGGAGAATTTCCACGATCGCCCAGGTCGAGCCAGGCACCAGGTCGGCCGGCTTGATGACCACGGTGTTGCCGTGGCAGAGCGCCGGGGCGATCTTCCAGGTCGGGATGGCGATCGGGAAGTTCCACGGCGTGATGATGCCGACCACGCCAACCGCTTCGCGGGTGATTTCCACGCCCACGCCCGGACGCACCGAGGGGATGATCTCGCCATTGAGCCGCAGCGCCTCGCCGGCGAAGAACTCGAAGATCTGCGCGGCGCGGGTCACCTCGCCGATGCCCTCGGGCAGCGTCTTGCCTTCCTCGCGGCTGAGCAGGCGCCCGAGTTCTTCCTTGCGCGCCAGGATTTCATGGGCGGTCTTGGAAAGGATCGCGTGGCGCTCCAGCAGGCCCGAGCGCGACCATTTCGGGAATGCCGCCTTGGCGGCCGCGATGGCCTGCTTGGTGTCCTCCACCGTCGCCTGCGCGTAAACGCCAACCACATCGGCGGTGTTGGAGGGATTGATGTTCTTGCTCTCGCCCTCGCCGACCCATTCGCCGTCGATCAGGTTCTTGAAGATTTCGGCCATCATGTCTCTCCTAAAGTTACAGCAGTTCCGCCTTGGCCAGGTCGCGCAGCAGGTGGCTGGAGCCATAAGTCCAGGGCGGGCATTCGGTGGAAAGCCGGACGCGATTGCTCAGCGTGCCCAGGCTCGGGGTGGAAATGGATACCACGTCGTTGAGCTTGTGGGTAAACCCCTTGCCGACCCCGTCGCGATCCTTGACCGGCGCGAACATCGTGCCGAGGTAGAGCACCAGCCCGTCCGGATACTGATGATGCCGCCCCACGGTCGCCGCCACCAGCGATTCCGGCGTGCGCGAGATCTGGCTCATGTTCGAGTGACCGTCGAGCACGAACCCGTCCTCGCCCTCGACCTTGAGGGTCAGTTCGGCGCTCTTGATCGTCTCGAGGGTGAACTCGCCATCGAACAGCCGGATGAACGGCCCCAGGGAAGCGGAGGCATTGTTGTCCTTGGCCTTGCCCAGCAGCAGGGCGGAGCGGCCTTCGACGTCGCGCAGGTTGACGTCGTTGCCCAGCGTCGCGCCCACGATGGTCCCGGCGCTCGAAACCACCACGGCCACTTCCGGCTCGGGGTTGTTCCAGCTCGAGACCGGATGCAGACCCACATCGGCGCCGTACCCGACCGAGGACATCGGCTGGCACTTGGTGAAGATTTCGGCGTCCGGCCCGATGCCGACTTCGAGATACTGGCTCCACACGCCCTTGGCGATCAGCGATTCCTTGACCTTCATCGCCGCCGGCGAGCCCGGCACGAGATCGGAAAGGTTGGTCCCCACCAGCGTCAGGATATCCTGGCGCAGCGCGTCGGCGCGCGACTTGTCGCCCCGCGCCTGTTCCTCGATGACACGCTCGAGCAGCGACACCACGAAAGTCACGCCCGAGGCCTTTACCGCCTGCAGGTCGATGGGCGAGAGCAGCGACGGCTGGGTAGCGTCTGTCTTCTCTGCCCAGCTGTTTTCGAGAACCTGCGCCAGCGGACCGATGGCCGTGCCCGGCGCGGATTTGACGTAACCCGCCGGATCAGCCCCCTCGCACACATCGCGCGAAGTCGGCGCCGTTTTGGCGGTGATGTCGTAGACGACCCCGTCGCGCACGGTCACGACGCGCGGAAACTGGAAACCCGGCACACGGGCGCGGCCGAGCAGGACGCCCGACGCTGGGACGATGGCTTCAGTCATGGCTTGGATGCCCCTCGCAAACTCAAGGCCTAAAGAACGCGCCCCTGACTAACGCGCTGGCTCGCATAAATCCAGCACTGGCTGCGTTACGTACATCGGACTTTGGGCTTAGGCGGCCCGGCGCGAAAAATCTTCAGTCCCGCCCCAAGGACTTGCCGATCCCCGTCGTCTCAATGGTGACGGGGCGTTCAACTCCCGTTCAGGTACGCCGCATTAACACCGCAATGACCGGCAAATTCTGTTGGTATTTCAAAATGGAGAGACCCATGCGTCCGATTACTGCCCTTGTTCCCTTTGCTCTCGCAACGGCTCTCACCGCTCCGGCTTTCGCCCAGGAAGCACCGCGCCCCGGCACCATCTCGATCGAGGGTCGCGCCGAAGTTACCGCCGCCCCCGATACCGCCTTCGTGACCTCCGGCGTCACCACCCAGGGCGAGACCGCCCGCGAGGCGCTCGATGCCAATACCAAGGCGATGGCCGACCTCATCGCCGCCCTCAAGGCCTCCAACATCGAAGCCAAGGACATCCAGACCTCTGGCTTCTCGGTGAACCCCAACTACGTCTATTCGGACGAGCGCGATGCGAACGGCTATTCCAAGCCGCCCAAGATCGCCGGCTACCAGGTTTCCAACGCCGTTACCGTTCGCGTGCGCGACCTGCCCTCGCTCGGCCAGGTTCTCGACAAGGCCGTGACCGTTGGCGCCAACACCATCAACGGCGTCAGCTTCAGCGTCGCCGACCCCTCCAAGCTCTATGACGAAGCCCGCAAGGCCGCTTTCGTCGACGCCAAGGAGAAGGCCGACCTCTATGCCGGCGTCGCCGGGGTGAGCCTGGAGCGTATCCTCTCGATCAGCGAGAACCAGAACTTCAGCCAGCCGCCCCAGCCCTACATGATGAAGTCGGCCATGGCCGATGCCTCCGGGGCCGTGCCCGTGCAGGCCGGCGAGATGAGCTTCTCGGTCAACGTCTCGGTGCAGTGGGAACTGGCCGAAGGCAAGTAACCGCAAAAGACGAAGGGGAGCCACGGCTCCCCTTCTCGGCCTTCCCGAAGGCGCAAGCCGCTTCTTACATCAACGCCTTCCAGATCATCTGCGCGCCGACCAGCGTCAGGAATACCGCAAAGACGTATTTGAGCGTCTTCTGGTCGAGCCGATGGGCGATGGCCACCCCGACCGGGGCGCAGAACGCCGCCATCGCGCCCACGATCACCAGGGCGACGAGATTGATGTAGCCCACGCTGAGCGGCGGCAGGCCCGTCGCTGTCCAACCCGAAATGATGAACCCGATGGTGCCGCCCACGGCGATCGCCACCCCGATGGCAGCGCCCGTGCCCACGGCCTTGTGCATGGTTTCGCCGAACGCCGCCAGCGTCGGCACGCTCAGCGATCCGCCGCCCGTGCCCATCAGCGCCGAGACATAGCCCACCACGAACGCCGAGATGCGGTGCGTGAGCGCCGAGCCGCTCAGATGCCCCATCAGCCGGGTCTGGAACGGCAGCACGATATTGGCGGCGATGAAGAGCGACATGACGCCGAAGACCAGCCGCAGCGTATTGCCCGAGAACATCCCCGCCATCAGCCCGCCGATAAGCGTGCCCACGAAGATGAACGGCACCCAGAGCTTTAGCGCGCGCGTGTCCACCGCCCCGCGCTTGTAGTGCGAGCGGGCGCTCATGATGCCGGTCGGGATGATGATCGCCAGCGAGGTCGCCACCGCCACGTGCTGCACCACGTCGCTGTCATAGCCCATCAGGCTCAGGGCCCAGCCCAGCGCCGGCACGATGATGGCGCCCCCGCCGATCCCCAGCAATCCGGCAAACACGCCCGAAAAAGCGCCGGTCACCAACAGGCCGACGACGAACGGCCAGTACCCGGCCAGTTCTCCAATAGTCACGCTCAGTCTCCGATGATGTGCACGACCACCTGCCGCTGGTGCGGCGCCGATCGATGTTCGAAAAGATAGATGCCCTGCCAGGTCCCCAGCACCGGCACGCCGTCGCTGACCGGGATGCCGATCGAGGTCTGCGTCAGCGCCGCCTTGATGTGCGCCGGCATGTCGTCCGGCCCTTCCAGCGTGTGGGTGACCCAGGGCATGTTCTCGGGCACGAGGCGGCTGAAGAACCCCTTAAGGTCCGTCTGAACGTCCGGGTCGGCGTTCTCCTGGATCAGCAGCGAGCACGAGGTGTGGCGGCAATAGACCGTGGCCAGTCCCCGCTCGATCCCCGTGCCCACCACGAAATGGCGGAACGGCCGGGTGATTTCGTAGAGCCCCTGCCCGCTGGTCGCGATCTCGATAACGGTCTGAGTCTGCTGCATTGCCTGCCCTGCCCGCCAAAGCGCCTAGCACCTTTGGCGCGTAGGTGCCATGCCCGATGCCCAACTCGTGCCCGAATTGCCACGTCCGTTGCGCTCCATGCTCGGGGCGGGAACTGATCGCAAAGGCCCGCGTTTGCTGCTCTGAACGGGGCAAGCTCTCATAAAAACATGAGGATCGATTCGTTCAGGTCCGGTTCATGGCCGCCCCGAAATACTCACGGGCTGAATAAACAGTCCTAAGAAAAGGATGACATCAATGCGCCTTCGACACTGGCTCCTGACCGGCACCAGCCTCGGGCTTCTCGCCCTGGCTCCGGCCGGCATCGCCCGCGCCCAGGACGCTGCGCTCCAGGCCGCCTACGAGAACTACATCTCGGCTGCCTCCTCGGACGACGCCGACGCCAAGGCCGCCGCCGAGGCCGAGTTCCAGGCCGCCTGCTCGGCAGCCGGCATCGGCAGCATTCAGGAATGCATCAGCTCCATCCAGAACGGAGGCGCGCCCGCCGCTGCCCCGGCCGAAGAACCCGCACCCGCCCCTGAGGCCGCACCAGCCGAGCCTGCGCCCGCCGAGGAACCTGCACCGGCGCCCGAGCCCGAGGCCGCCCCGGCCGAAGAACCCGCGCCCGCCGCAGAGCCTGCCCCTGAGCAGCCTGCCGCCGAAGCTCCCGCCCCTGCGCCCGAAGCCGCCCCTGAGCCGGCTCCCGAGCAACCGGCTGCCGAGCCCGCTCCGGCCCCTGCCGAAGAGCTCGCTCCTGAACCCGCGCCGGCCGCCGAGCAGCCCGCGGCGCCCGAACCCGCGCCTGCTGAGCCCGCAGCCGAGCAACCGGCTGAACAGCAGCCTGCGCCCGCAGCGGAGCAGCCTGCCGAACAGCAGCCCGCACCCGCCGAGCAGCAGCCTGCCGCACCGGCCGCCGACATCTCCGGCGATCTCAATGCCGCGGTCGGCGACTATCAGAACGGCGTCGCCGCGCTGATCGAAGCCCAGACCAGTGGCGCCGACGTCACCGCCGCGCAGGGCCAGATCGCCGACGCCAAGGCGCGCATCGACGCGCTTTGCGTCCAGGGTGGCTTCGCCTCGACCGACGAATGCCTCGCCAATTTCGGCCTCAACCTGCCCAAGGTTCCGGCCAATCTCATGCCTGCCGAGCAGGCTCCCGCCGAACAGCCCGCCGCCGAGCAGCCTGCGACCGAACAGCCGGCCGCTGAGCAGCCCGCGGCCGAGCAGCCGACGCCTCCGCCGCCCGAGCAGGTGCAGAAGGAAATCGAGGCAAGCCCCGTTCTCACCGACCAGCCGACCGAGGACGTCACCAACCTGCCGGCCGACGTCAAGCCGGAAGAGGTGGCTCCGCTCCTCGACAGCGCCAAGGACGAGGTGACCAACATCGAGACCGGTGTCGGCCCGACCAAGGTCGCCGCTCCCGTCGAGGAAGCCGCGCCCCCGCCGGCAGACGACGCTGCCGCACAGGCCAAGCTCAACGTCGCTCCCGAGGAGATCAAGGCGACTGCCGCCGAGGAAGGCCAGCAGATCGACGCTCCGCCGCCGGTCGTCGTTCCGCAGAACGTGACGGTCATCAACAACACCACGACCAACGTCGTGAACAACGTCACGAACAACAACACGATCGTCAACAACAACACCAACGGCAACAACCAGCCCGGACGTCCGCAGCCTGGCGGCCGCCCGCAGCAGCCTCAGCAGCCCGCCGACCTCGGACAGATCATCTTCCAGATCGGCACCCAGCTCGTGATCACCAATCCGCAGCAGGAGCGCGACCGCTTCATCCAGCCGGACGACCAGACCTATTACGAGCAGCTCAGTGGAGGGCGCGTCCGCGAAACCGTGGAACGCCCGGACGGCTCCAAGGTCGTGACCATCCGCAACCGCTACGGCGAAGTGCTCCAGCGTTCGCGCATCACCCCCGACGGGCGTGAATACGTCCTGGCCTACTACGACCCGCGCGCCGACCGTGAGGACGAGGACCTGTTCTACCGCGACCCGGGCGCCGACCTGCCCCCGCTGCGCCTGAACATCCCAGTCAACCAGTACGTCATCGACGCCCGCAACTCGAACGAGCAGCAGATCGCGACCTTCTTCGAGCAGCCGCCCGTCGAGCAGGTCCGGCGCCTCTACACCATCGACGAGGTCAAGCGCTCGGCCCGTATCCGCGATAGCGTGCGCCGCCTCGAAGTGGGCAACCTCACCTTCGATACCGGTGCGGCCACCATCTCGCGTGATCAGGTTGCCTCGCTCGGCGACGTGGCTGCCGCCATGCAGGCCCTGCTCAAGCGCAACCCGGCCGAGACCTTCCTGATCGAAGGCCACACGGACGCGGTGGGTTCGGATCTCTCCAACCTCAAGCTCTCGGACCTGCGCGCCAATACGGTCGCCCGCATCCTCTCGGACTTCTACGATATCCCGCCCGAGAACCTGGCGACGCAGGGCTATGGCGAGCGCTACCTGAAAGTCAAGACCCAGGCGGCCGAGCGTGAGAACCGCCGCGTCACCATCCGGCGCATCACCCCGCTCATCACCCCGATCGCCAGCCGCTAAGGCCCGACGACTGCTCAAAAAGAAGAAGGCCGGACACCTGTCCGGCCTTTTTGCTTGCTCTCAGAGCCCCGTCTTGCGATCCCGGATTTCCTTGAGAATATCGTGGATGGAAAACACTACCGTCCACAGCTCGACGGTAATACGCCACACCAGCACCCCGACGGCGCCGCCGATCAGCGCCCCGACCAACCCTACCAGGCCGCCGCCGAAATTGTTCTGCGCAATCCCTGCAAAGAGCGCGCCCAGCGCCCCGAGCACGGAAAACAGCGCGATCAGCACAAGACCGATGTAGTAGATGATCTTGGTGACCTGCGGAAAAATGAACTCGTCGAATTTCAGAAGTTTCTCAAGCATCGCTAACCCTCATTGCTGAATGCGACGCGAGCCTAACACCACGATCTGTCTGCCAAAACCCGCTAGCGCGCGCTTTTCCTGCGCTGGGCGAGCGTGCCCATCGGCGTCGCATCGAACCGCTCGAGCCAGCGGATCGCCACCGCCCGCAGCGGCACCGGGTTGAGAAAGTGCAGCCGCTCGCGCCCGCTCTTCTCGCTGAGCACCAGGTTGGCCGTCTCCAGTTGCTTGAGATGCTTGGTCACTGCCTGCCGGCTGATCGTCAGCCCATCGCACAATTGCGACAGCGTCTGCCCGTTCCTGGCCTGGAGCCGCGTCAGGATCAGGCGTCGGCACGGGTCCGCCAGGGCCGTGAAAATGGCCTCCCGGTCGCTCTCACTCATCGCCGGTGCCGAACGCCGCTTTCACGAAGTCGCCGATCTCCGCGATCGCATCATTGGCCTCGGGCACGTCGGGCACGGCATGGTGGAACACATGCCAGAGTTCGGGCCAGACCTTGAGCGTCACCTTGCAGCCCGCCGCCTGCGCCCGCTCGGCGAAGAGCGTGCTGTCGTCCACCATCACTTCCCCGCCACCGGCGTGGATCAGCATCGGCGGCAGCCCGGCAAGGTCGGCGAACATCGGGGAGGCCATCGGGTCGCGCGGATCGCGGCGCCCCGCATACCACTCCCCCGCCCGCCGCAACCGCTCCGGATTGATGATCGGATCGTTGTCGCGCAGGCGCTCGTAGGACCGGGAGGAAACCGTCAGGTCCGTCCACGGCGCCAGCAGCACGGCAGCCCGGGGCATCTCCGCGCCTGCCTCGCGCAGGGCCAGCAGCATCGAAAGCGCCAGCCCACCGCCCGCCGAGTCTCCGCCCACCACGATGTCGGATGGCTTGAAGCCCTCGCTGAGCAGCCAGCCGAAGGCCAGCAGTGCATCCTTGACCGCTGCCGGAAACGGATGCTCGGGCGCCAGCCGATAGTCGGGCAGCAGCAGCTTCATACCGGTGGCCCGCGCCAGGTAGGCGGCCAGCTTGCGATGCGTCTTGGGCGAGCCGGCGTTGTAGCCCCCGCCATGCAGGAACAGGAATACCCGGCGCGGATTGGCGTCGGGCATCTCCACCCATTCGGCCGGAACTCCGCCCGCTATCGCCGGCCTGAATTGCGCGCCCTCGGGCAATTCCAGCTTGGCCGCGTCCGCTTCCCAGTTGCGCCTGGCCGTTGCCAGCGGCACGTCCTCGCCATTGCGCTCGGCAAACAGCCGCGCGATTTCCATATGCGCTTCCGGACTCGCCATGCTGACCCTCTCCCGCCCCGCATCACTGTGCGTGGCGCCAACCGGGAACGCAACACGACAAACTGGCCGCCTTGTGGCGCCTTGCCGCAATCCACTGTCTTGAACGCCATCGCGAATCTGAGGAATTTCCGCGCCTGCTTTTTGCCGGAGACATCATGAAGCGCCTCGAGCTTCTCATCGAAAAGATCATCCTCGCCTCGCGTTGGCTGCTGGTGATCTTCTACCTGGGCCTTACCGTGGCTCTGGCCGTCTACGCGGTCTCGTTCGGCGGCAAGCTCTGGGAGTTCCTGATGAAGGTCAATTCCCTGGAGGACACCGATACCATCCTCAAGATGCTGGGCCTGATCGACGCCGGACTCGTGGCCAGCCTGGTGGTGATGGTGATCATCTCGGGCTACGAGAATTTCGTCTCCCAGTTCGATGACCAGCAGGACGTCCACTGGCTCGGCCAGATCGATGCCGGCTCCCTCAAGATCAAGGTTGCCTCCACCATCGTGGCGATTTCCTCGATCCACTTGCTCCAGATTTTCCTCAATCTGCCGCAGTACTCGACCGAACAATTGCTCTGGTACACCATCATCCATCTGGCCTTTGTGGTGTCCGCCCTATTCTTGGCCATTATTGACCGCATTTCCGCCAAGAAGGGCGACAAGGAAAAAGCGCCATCCCTTTGATTTTCATTTAGAAACACCCTCGATCACAAAAAAGGGAACTATTAAAACAAGCCGGCGTTTCTTTCCGCATAGCAGATGCAACACACGGAGAGACATCATGGCTAATCCGGACCGTGACCCGCTTTATAGCGACAACGCTAACGCCAACCGGACGACCTACACCCGGGAAGGCAACGGTACCGGCTGGTTCATCGGCATCATCGTGGTGCTGGCCCTTCTGGCAATCGGCTACCTGGTATTCTCGTCCAATTCCGGCCCGTCCCAGGTCGGTACGACGCCCAGCACCAGCCCGGCGGTGACGGCTCCGGCCGATAATCCGACGACCCCGGCTGCGCCGAGCACCGATACCAACACCACCCCGATGGCACCGAGCACGGATACGACGACCACTACCCCGGCCGCGCCGACCACCGACACCAATACCACCCCGATGACTCAGACTCCGGCGACGACGCCGAGCACTGACACCACCACCACCACTACGACCACCCCGGCCGCGCCTGCCGACACGACTGCCCCTGCCGATACCACTACGCCTGCGGCTCCGGCGGCCCAATAATAAGAACAACTCCTCCCCAGCTTCAGTCCCTCCCTCTGAAGCAGTTGCAAGCCCCGGTCGCACGCCGGGGCTTGTTTTTGTCAGAGCGGTCTGACCGGTTGGCGCAGCACCGTCTTGAGCTTTTCGGGCGCCGTCTTGCGCGGGTCGGAGAGATAGATCTCGTGGTGGTGCCCGTTGAACACGAGCCCACGCGCCGGCATCACCTCCTCGTGGAGACGCCTGAGCGTTGGGGCTTCCTCGTCATAGCGCCCGATGTGGAGGATCTGGAGCGAAGGGCCTTCCACGTATGGCTCGAGCCGCAGGCTCGCCGGTGGCTCGCCGAGCTTGCGCCGCGCCTTTTCCACCGCGCTCTCATAGAGGTCGCGCGTGGCGAAATCGGGTACCATGATCATCAGCGTCCAGCGCCAGCGCGCCTTGTCGCCCGTTGCGAAGCTCGTCATGTCGTCGGCCCACCACAGGCCCTCGAGCGGCGGCACGACATAGTCCCGGCCCGTCGCCTCCCGCACCGCGAACTTGAGCCCATAGCTGACCGCATAGAGCCACTCCACCGCACGCACGTACTCGGGCGCCTCGTTGGGATTGCCCTGCCCATCGACCTTGATGAAGGTCATCTTCGGCACGTCCACCATCGCGAAGTCCTTCGCGCTCGGCTGATAGAACGTCTTGAGGCTTTTTCGGAAGTCGATCTTCTCGCCCAAACTTCCCTCCCTGCCTGGCCCGCGCCCTCGTGGGGACGGTTACCATATTGTGCCGTCTTGATGCCTCCGGCGCGACACGCCATTTCTGGCGCTAACCGAAAGGAAAACGTCATGCAACTCGGCCTTTACTCCTTCGCGGAGAACACGCCCGATCCGCTGAACCGGGACCGCCTGCAGTCGCCCGCCGATCGCCTCAAGGACCTCCTCGAGGAGATCGAGCTGGCCGATCAGCTCGGCCTCGACTTCTACGGCCTGGGCGAGCACCACCGTCCCGATTTCGTGGCCTCCTCGCCCGTCACCATCCTCGCCGCGGCCGCCGCGCGCACCAAATCCATCCGCCTCTCGACGGCCGTCACCGTATTGAGCTCGGACGACCCGATCCGCGTATACCAGCAGTTTTCCACGCTCGACCTGCTCTCGAACGGCCGGGCCGAGATCATGGCCGGGCGCGGCTCGTTCATCGAGAGCTTCCCCCTCTTCGGCTACGATCTCAACGACTACGATGCCCTGTTCGAGGAAAAGCTCGCCGAGCTTCTCGAGATCCGCAAGGGCGGCAAGGTCACGTGGCCAGGTTCGGATCACACCAAGCCGATCCCGGGCATCGAGATCTATCCCAAGCCGGTACAGAACCCCATTCCGCTCTGGATCGCAGTGGGCGGTACCCCCAATTCGGTGGCTCGCGCCGCCTATTACGGCGTGCCCCTGATGATCGCCATCATCGGCGGCCAGCCGCGCCAGTTCGCCCCGCTCGTCCAGTTCTATCGCGAGACCGCCGAGAAGACCGGCAAGGACCCTGCAAGCCTGCCCGTCGGTATTTCCTCGCACGGCTTCATCGCCGAGAACTCGCAGGATGCCATCGACATCGCCTTCCCCTCCCACCACGCCGCCATGTCCAGGATCGGGCGTGAGCGCGGTTGGGCGCCCGGCACCAAGGACCAGTTCGTCGCCGGCGCGCGGCCCGAAGGCGCCTATTTCATGGGGAGCCCGCAGGAGGTCATCGACAAGATCCTCATGCAGCACGAATGGTTCAGGCACGATCGCTTCGGCCTGCAACTGAGCGTGGGCACGGTGCCCCATGACAAGGTGATGAAAGCGATCGAGCTCTTCGGCACCGTGGTCAAGCCGGCCATCGACAAGGCCCTTGGCCCCTCGCGCTAAGCCGGTTCGGCGTCGTTTTCCCCGCGGCGCCGCATCGTCCCGCTGATCGGGATCGCCAGGGCGAGCGTGTTGACTACCTCGCCATGCTTGCGCACCACCGAGTGCAGGCGGTCGAGCTGCGCCTGCGGCTCGTCCGTCTCCACTTCTATTTCGTAGCTGATGGCGACGATTTCGGGGGGATAGGATTGGCTCAGGGCGCGCACGTCGACCGTGACTTCCTGGTACCCCATATCCGGCAGATAACGCTCCACGCTTGCCAGCAGGCAAGCGGCGACCGAGGCGAGAAGCAGGTCCACGGCGCCGAAGCTCCGCAGGGTTCCGCCCGGATCAGTGCTGAAACTCAGCGCTGCGTCTTTGCACTTGGCCAGCGAACCTTGCTTGCCGGTTCTTCTGGCACTCAGACTGTACTTAACCATAGGGTTGGCCCAATCTCCCCCCGGTGATTGGACGTCTCCTATATCAATACTCGTGGCTTCAAGGAAACTAAATTGAGTATTGCTTTTTCAAGGAGCGGAAGGGTGTTTACTTCCCTGCCGAACGCTTGAGCGACTTGATCTGGAGCGGCGGAAGCCCTGACTTTTCGGCGATGCTGCGGTCCTGTTCCATGATCACTTCACGTGCCGGTTCATCCCCATCGAGCCCACCCAGCACGTCCGCCGGCACACGCCGATTTGAACGCTGGCTGCCGTCCTCGTAGATGACGTCGAACAATACGAATTCGGTCCGAGCAGTCGGTTTCTTGGCCATCATGGCCTCCTGTTCTGATTATTTCGGGTGCCGGAACGGCGGCCCGTTTAGCTGAAGAGCTTGTCGCCCTGCTCGTCCACGAGCTGACGGCCCTTGGCCAGCGACAGGCTCGTCGCGTCTTCCCGCGACGAAAACTTGTCGGCGCGCACGAACTTGTAGGTCTTGAGCTCGCCGCCGATTTCTTTCTCGATGGTGCCGGCCAGCTGGTGCTCGCTACCCGAGGACATGGCGATCGCCTTGATCACGAACCCCTTGTAGTCCTCCTGGGCCAGCGCCTTGTCGCCCTGGGGCGCCTCGGACTTGCTTCCACCGAACAGGGACTTCAAAAACGACATCGGGTTCTCCTCCATAAGACAAAGGCGGCCATGGCCGCCTTTGTAGATACTTTCAGGGTTCGGCCTAGTTATCCAGGAAGCTGCGCAGCTTGCGCGACCGGCTCGGGTGCTTGAGCTTGCGCAGCGCCTTGGCTTCGATCTGGCGGATACGTTCGCGCGTCACCGAGAACTGCTGGCCCACTTCCTCCAGGGTATGGTCCGTGTTCATGCCGATGCCGAAGCGCATGCGCAGCACGCGTTCCTCGCGCGGGGTCAGCGAAGCCAGCACGCGGGTCGTCGTCTCGCGCAGGTTCGACTGGATCGCCGCATCGATCGGCTGGATGGCGTTCACGTCCGGGATGAAATCGCCCAGGTTCGAATCTTCCTCATCGCCGATCGGCGTCTCGAGCGAGATCGGCTCCTTGGCGATCTTGAGGACCTTGCGGACCTTGTCGAGCGGCATCTGCAGCTTCTCGCTCAGCTCCTCGGGCGTCGGCTCGCGGCCGATCTCGTGGAGCATCTGGCGGCTCGTGCGCACGATCTTGTTGATCGTCTCGATCATGTGCACCGGAATACGGATGGTGCGCGCCTGATCGGCGATCGAGCGGGTGATCGCCTGCCGGATCCACCAGGTCGCATAGGTCGAGAACTTGTAGCCGCGCCGGTACTCGAACTTGTCGACCGCCTTCATCAGGCCGATATTGCCTTCCTGGATCAGGTCCAGGAACTGCAGGCCGCGGTTCGTGTACTTCTTGGCGATCGAGATCACCAGGCGAAGGTTGGCTTCCACCATTTCCTTCTTGGCGATAGCGGCCTCGCGCTCGCCCTTCTGCACCTTGTGGACGATGCGGCGATATTCGGTGATGTCCAGGCCCGTCTCGGTCGCAAGCGTGGAGATCTCGCCGCGGATTTCGTTGACGGTATCGAGCTCGCGCCGGATGAACTCGGCCCAGCCCTTGCCATCGCGGCCGCCCACGGCTTCCGTCCAGGTCGGGTCGACTTCCGAGCCGTAATAGGCCTGCAGGAACTCGTCGCGCTTGATGCCGTAGCTTTCGGCCAGGCGCAGCAGGCGACCTTCCAGGCGCACCAGGCGCTTGTTGATGTCGTAGAGCTGCTCGACGAGGCTCTCAATGCGGCTGGCATTGAGCGAGAGCGACTTGACGTCCGCGATCACCTCGCCGCGCAGCGTATCCACCTTCTTGACGTCGGCGGCGCTGGAGGTCTTGAGCGCGGCGCGGTCCTCGGCGTGCTGGTCCTGGAGCAGGCGCATCTTGCCATAGGCTTCGGCGATACGGTCGAACGTCTCCACCACCTGCGGCTTGAGCTCGGCTTCCATGGCCGAGAGCGACAGCGAATTCTCGAAGTCGTCGTCTTCCTCTTCCACCGGATCCTGGGGCGCCTGCGGCTCCTCGGGGACGTAGTCGTCATCGTCGTCGCCGGAGCTGGCGCGCTTCTTGGGCGCCTCCTTGGCAGGCTTGGCCTCGGCAGCCGGAGCCTTCTCGACCTCGGCCTGCACCACCGGGGCCGCCTGCTTGGCGTCGGGGCCGGCATAGGTGGCTTCCAGGTCGATGATGTCGCGCAGCAGGATTTCGCCCTGGGCGAGCTGGTCGCGCCAGATGATGATGGCCTGGAAGGTCAGCGGGCTTTCGCACAGGCCCGCGATCATGGTCTCACGGCCGGCCTCAATGCGCTTGGCGATGGCGATTTCGCCCTCGCGGCTGAGCAGCTCCACCGAGCCCATCTCGCGCAGGTACATGCGCACCGGATCGTCGGTGCGGTCGCTGCCTTCGCGGGTGTTGGACTTGCTGGCGACCGCCGTCCCCGTGCGTTCGGCGACTTCGGTGCTCTCTTCGTCGGAATCGGGCTCGGCCTCTTCGACCTCATCCTCGTCGACGACGTTGATGCCCATGTCCGAGAACATGGCCATGATGTCTTCGATCTGTTCGGACGTGACTTCCTCGGATGGCAGAACCGAGTTCACTTCCTCATAGGTGACATAGCCGCGTTTCTTGGCGACCTTGATCAGCTTCTTGACCGCGGCATCGGAAAGGTCGAGTGGCGAGGTATCCGGAGTCTCGGGGGCGGACCCGGCTTCCGGCTTCTCGGTTTCTTTCTTGTTCGCGCTTGCTGCCTTAGTGGCCATCTGATGCTCCCTGGCCCCGTTAGTTCGTCGGGTGCCGGCAATGCTCATAAGTGGGGATAGCTCAAGGAAAGATAAAGGAGTGGTAAACCAGCAGTTAACGGAGCCGGTTCCGCGTTCGCATTCGGAAGTGATTCGCTCATAAGCGAAACCGTGCGACGCGCCGCTCCCAGGGCCTATTCCCTAGAAACTGCGTGTTGCACGTCCCGATAGCGAACCAAATCCTTCGATCAATGCCTCTGTGCCATCGACAGTGGTTATCTGGTTCTGGATGTCCCGCAGCCTCTCAAAGGTTTCTTCGCTCGGGTCTTCGCCCAGCGCCAACTCGGCTGCTTTCAATTCCCTATTTAGCTGAACTTTCTTGTTATGCAAGGCTAGCGCGTGCGCAAGGCCGGTTTCCGCGTCGGTTTGTGCGATTTCTTCGCCGATTTGCCACACGCCCTGCCGGGCCAGCAGCCGCCGCATGCGCTCGAGCGGCTCGCCGAACCCGCGCACGCCCAGCGCCGCGATCAATGCTTCGCGATCGATCTCGTGATCGTGCGACACCAGGTCGAGGATGGTGGTCAGCAGGCCCCGCGCATTGGGCGTTTCGAAGTCGAGCGCCGCCAGCATTTCGAGCCGGGCCTCGGCCAGTTGCGGGTGGTTGACGAGGCTGAGGATGATGGTGGCCTCGCGCGGCGTCGCATCGGCCGTCAGCCCTGGCTTGAGCAGCCGCGAATTGCGCAGCGTATCGGAGACCACCAGCCGCGGCGTACCGCGGGCCGAGGTGCCCCTGTTGCCGCCCTGCCGGAAATTGCCCTTTCCGCCGCCTTGCCGCCCCTCGAACCGGGCGGCACGCGCCGGCGCGAAAAACGCCTGCAGCTTCTCGTCGAACGCCTGCATGTAGTGGCGCTTGACCGAGGCGTCGGCGATCGAATTGGCGCGCTCGCGCAGCCGTGCCTCGAGCGCCGCGCGCGCCTCTGGCGTCTCGGGCAGCACCCCGCGCGTCTCGATGTTCCAGACCGTGTCCGACAGCGTTACCGCCCGCTCGATCACGTCGGCAAAAGCGTCCCGCCCGTGTTTCTTGATCAGGTCGTCCGGATCGAGCCCTTCGGGAAGCGTGGCGATCTTGACCGTCTGTCCGGGTTTGAGCAGCGGCAGCACGATGCCTGCCGCCCGTTCGGCGGCGCGCTGGCCGGCGCTGTCGCCGTCAAAGCACAGTACCGGGCAGTCGCTCATGCGCCAGAGCAGCGCGGCGTGCTCTTCGGTCATCGCGGTACCCAGCGGCGCCACGGCCCCCTCGAACCCGGCCATCACCGCAGAGATGACGTCGAGATAGCCCTCGACCACGATCACGGTCTTGCCGTCATGGGCCGCCTGCCGCGCCGATTGGCCGTTATAGAGCGTTTGCCGCTTGTGGAAGAGTTCGGTCTCGGGCGAGTTGAGATACTTGGCCGGCACGTCCGGCGACATGGCGCGCCCGCCGAAGGCGATCACCCGCCCGCGGAAATCGGTGATCGGGAACATCACGCGGTTGCGGAAGCGGTCATAGGGCAGCGGGTTGTCCTCGCGCACCACCACCAGCCCGGTATCCACCATCTCCTGGGCCGTCACCCCGTTGAGCGCCAGGTGCTCCTTGAGCCCGTTGCTGCTGTCCGGGGCGAAACCGAGCCGGAACCGCGCCTGCGCCTGCGCCGAAACCCCGCGCTCGAAAAGATAGCCGCGCGCCCGCGCCCCGATATTGTGGACCAGCGCCGCCTCGAAATACTTGGTCGCCAGTTCCATCACGTCATAGAGCGAGCGCCGCGCCGCTTCGCGCTGCTCGCTGCGCTCGTCGCGCGCCGGCATCGGCACGCCCGCCATCCCGGCCAGGCGCTCTACCGCCTCCGGAAAGCTCATGCCGGTCTTTTCGGTCAGGAACCGGAAATGGTCGCCATGGGCGCCACACCCGAAGCAGTGATAGCTGCCGCGCCGGTCGTCGGCATGGAAACTCGGGCTTTTCTCGCCATGGAACGGGCAGCACGCCCAGAAGTCGCCGCGACCCGGCTGGCTCTTGCGCTTGTCCCACAGAACGTGCTCGCCCACCACCTGCGAAATCGGCAGGCGCTGACGGATTTCATCCAGGAAGCTGTCGGAGAAGCGCATGAGGGATAAGTAAGCGTCCGCTCCCGCCTTGTCACCCGCGACAAACGCGGTTTTTGGCCTCAGGGACCGAAGTTATCCCCGCTGTCCTTCAGTACGCCAGGATTGCTGGCGGGCAGAAGGCGGGAGGGAGCCCTCCCGCCAGTGAGCGCTCACACCCGGCGCAACTGCCAGGCCAGGTAGAGCTGGAAGAGCCCATAGAGCAGCACCAGCAGCCCGACCAGCCGCACCACGATCGTGGCGCTCGTCAGCGGCATGACCATGATCAGCACGCCGAACGCGATATAGGCGATGCCGCTCAGGATCGACGGCCAATAGGCTCCTTCCCGCATGAGCTTGCGGCTGATGAAGGCGACATAGACTTCGAGCGCCCCCACGACCACGGCCAGGATCCCCACGATCCAGACGATGGCCGAAACCCCGATGGATGCCGAGGTCATGGGGAACGACACCACCAGGATGCCGGCGATCACCGCCAGCAGCTGCCGGCTGACCGATGCCCAGAAGCTCTGCGTCCGCTTGCCGCCGAAGAGCAGGCCCCAAAGTCCGAGGCCGCCATCGATGATCATGAGCGCGCCACCGATCATCACCAGGGTCGCCAGCGCCAGCAATGGCGCGAAGAGGGCCAGCAGCCCCGCCACCACCATGACCGCGCCGCGAATGGCAATCGCCCAGAAGCCAGAAGACTGGCCGTCGACTATATCCGTCATTGTACCCTCCGACCTATTATAACGTTGCAGTATATGCCGGATTTCTGCTTTGACCATCGCAGAACTTCGCTACATTTGCCTTGGCAGCGCCCCCCAGACGACGCCGTGCGGACTAAGGAAGAGCGATGACACCTCACACCGACGCCCACCATCAGTCGGCCGCGCACCCGTCCCCCACGCGCCACCGCTGGCTGAACGTTCTCTGGCGCATATTCCTGCAGCTGTTCGACATGGATACCGCGCTGCGCTGCGCCGGCGCCTCGTTCTTCACCTTCCTCTCGCTGTTCCCGGCCCTGGCCATCCTTGTCTTCTCCTTCGGGCTGCTGGTAACCGAGCAGTTCATCCAGGATGCCATCGAGCGGCTGCGCGGCCTGGTTCCGAGCGAAGTCCTCAACCTGGTGCAGGGCCAGTTGCTCAACCTCGTGAACGAGCCCACCCAGAATCTCAGCGTCGGCCTTGCCATTTCCGCCGCCGTTGCCCTCTGGAGCGGATCGCGCGGCATCAACGCCTTGATCTATGCCGTCTCGCGCACCCATCCGGGCAAGGATCGCCGCTCGCTCATCGGCAGCATCATCATCTCGTTTCTCGTTACCCTGGTGGCCGGCTTCTGCCTTGTCGTCAGCCTGACGCTCATCGCCGCCCTGCCGGCTTTTTTCAAGCTACCCTTCCTCGTCATCGACCCGGGCCTGGTGTTGTTGATCCGCTGGCCGATCCTGCTGTTTCTGGCCGCGCTCGGCTTTGCCGCCTTCTATCGCTTCGCCCCGGACCGGCGACCGCGCAAGGCCCGCTGGATCTGGCCCGGCGCCATCATCGCTGCCCTCGCCTGGATCGTGGTGAGCGCTCTCTTCTCCTTCTACGTCGAGAACTTCGGTCATTACGACGTGACCTTCGGCACCCTGACGGCTGCCGTCATCCTCATGCTCTGGCTCTACAATTCCGTCCTGATCCTGGTGGCGGGGGCCATCATCAACGCCCAGCTCGAATACGCTTTCGCCCATCCCCTGCCGGCACCCCATTGATTGCCTTGGCGGAATAGATATAAAGACATCTTTATATCGTTATAGAAAGCCGCCACCTCATAGTCGGACATGCCCTCATGCCCTTGCCCCTGATAGCGCTTTTCCTCACGGCCTTTGGAATCGGCACCGCCGAATTCGTCATCGCCGGGCTCCTGCCCGAGGTCTCGACCGATCTGGGCGTTTCCATACCCACGGCCGGCTTTCTCATCACCGCCTATGCCATCGGCGTCGCGGTGGGCGGGCCGATCGTCACGCTGCTCACGGCGCGCTTCTCGCGCAAGGCCACTATCCTCGCCCTGGTGGCGGCCTTTACCATCGGCCAGGCCCTCTGCGCCCTCGCTCCCACCTATCCTCTGCTGATGGCCGCGCGCCTGCTGGTATCGGTCGGCCACGGCGCCTTCTTCGGCGTGGCCGCGATCGTCGCCACGCGCCTGGTCCCGCCGGAAAAGGCAGGCAGCGCCGTGGCCATGCTGCTTGCCGGCATCACCGTCGCCAACATCCTGGGCGTCCCCGGCGGCACCGCCATCGGCAACATGTTCGGCTGGCGCGCCACCTTCTGGGCCGTCGGCCTGCTCGGCCTTGCTTCGCTCCTCGCCACCGCGATCCTGCTGCCCGCCGACCAGCCCGAAGCCGCGCACGAACGCACCAGCATCGCGGCCCAGTTCAAGGTACTCGGCCGGCCGGTGATCTTCCTCTCCTTTGCGGTGATCATCGTCGCCATGATCGGCCAGTTCGCGGTCTTCACCTACATCGCGCCCTACCTCATCACCGTCACGCAGGTGCCGCAGGACCTCGTGCCGTGGCTGCTCCTGCTCTTCGGGCTGGGCTCGACCGCCGGTGTCTTCGCGGGCGGCCGGCTGGCCGACTGGAAGCTGATGCCCTCGCTGCTCGGCATGCTTGTTGCACTCGCCATCGTCTATGCCGCCATGGCGCTTTCCAGCTACAACGCCATCGCGATGGGCATCTGCATCCTGCTCTGGTCGGGCCTGAGCTTCGGCTTCGGCGCGCCGGTGCAGACGCGCATTCTCAAGGCGGCCGCGGACGCGCCTAACCTCGCCTCCCCGCTTATTCCCACCGCCTTCAACCTCGGCATCGCGCTTGGCGCCTCCATCGGGGCGGCCGCGCTTGAACAGGGCTGGGGCTATGTCAGCCTGCCCTGGATCGGCTGCGTCGTCTCGGTCGCAGCCGCCGTCATTGCGCTCATGTCCTGGAATGCCGGCCAGCCCAGGGGCGCGCCGGCGACCACTTAAGGCCGCGAGAGAACTCAGCCGTTGCTGAGCGCCGCCTTCACCTTGCCGCTCGCCTTGCCGAAATCGATCCGGCCGGGATAATCGATCTTGAGCTGGCCGATGACCTTGCCCATGTCCTTGGGACCTTCGGCGCCCACCATCTTGATGGCCGCGGCAATGGCCGCATCGACTTCCTCGTCCGTCAGCCCCTTGGGCAGGAACTCGTTGAGGATGTCGATCTCTTCCTTTTCGATGGTGGCCAGGTCCGTCCGGCCGGCCTGCGCATAGATCGCGAAGCTTTCCTCGCGCTGTTTCACCATCTTCTGGAGAATCACCAGGATCTCCTCGTTCGTCGCCGGCCCGCGATTCTCCTGCCGAATGGCGATGTCCTTGTCCTTGATGGCCGAATTGATCAACCGGAGCGTGGCCGTCCGCCGGGTATCGCGCGCCTTGAGGGCTTCCTTGAGGCTTTCGCTGATCTGTTCACGCATGGCTGTTCTCCTCTTGCCGGGGCCTGATGAGGGACCATATAGCGCAATAGCGACGCATTGCCACTTGCGCGGCGATGCCTCGGCTTCTATGAGGAAGCCTCAATCGACATCTGCGCAGAACCTTGGAGACCCACCGTGACCGGCTGGCAGCAATCCCCCGCGACCGCACTCTTGATCCTGGCGGATGGGACGCGCCTTGAGGGCCGTGGCATCGGCGCGATCGGCCACGCCGCCGGCGAGGTCTGTTTCAACACCGCCATGACGGGCTACCAGGAAATCCTCACCGATCCTTCCTATGCCGGCCAGATCATCACCTTCACTTTCCCCCACATCGGCAACGTGGGCGCAAACGACGAAGACATCGAGACCGTCAACATGGCCGCCCTCTCGGGCGTCCGTGGCGTCGTGCTCAAGGCCGACATCACCAACCCCTCGAACTACCGCGCCGTCCAAAAGCTCGACGCCTGGCTCAAGGCTCGCAACATCATCGGCATCGCCGGCATCGACACCCGGGCCCTGACCGCCCGCATCCGTGAGAACGGCATGCCGAACGGCGTCATAGCCCATTCGCCCGACGGCTACTTCCACGAGCCCTCGATCACGGCCGAGCTCAATGCCTTCCCGGGCCTTGAAGGCCTCGACCTTGCCAAGGAAGTCACCACCGCCCAGACCTACCACTGGGACCAGACCCGCTGGGAATGGAACAAGGGTTACGGCAAGCTCGAGAACCCCGAATTCCACATCGTCGCCATCGACTACGGCGCCAAGCGCAACATCCTGCGCTCGCTGGCCGATCAGGGCGCCAGGGTCACCGTAGTGCCCGCCACGGCCACGGCCGCCGATGTGCTCGCCCACAATCCCGATGGTGTCTTCCTCTCGAACGGCCCCGGCGATCCGGCCGCGACCGGCAAGTATGCCGTCCCGACCATCCAGAAGCTGATGGAAACCGGCAAGCCGATCTTCGGCATCTGCCTGGGCCACCAGTTGCTTGGGCTGGCGCTCGGCGGCAAGACCTCCAAGATGCACCAGGGCCACCACGGCGCCAATCACCCGGTCAAGGACCTGACCACCGGCAAGGTCGAGATCACCTCTATGAACCACGGCTTCGCTGTCGATTCGGACACCCTGCCCGCCGGCGTCTCGCAGACCCATATCTCGCTCTTCGACGGCTCCAATGCCGGTCTAGCGGTCGAAGGCAAGCCGATCTTCTCGGTCCAGTATCACCCCGAGTCGAGCCCCGGCCCGCATGACAGCCACTACCTCTTCACGCGCTTCCTCAATCACGTGCGCGCGCAGAAGGGCATGGAGCAGAAGCCCGAGCATCCCAAAGTCGAAGCCTGATCCAGGCCAACCACGACACCGCCGCCGCCCGAACCCTCACCTGTCGGGCGGCGCCACCTTCACCACGACCTCCGGCATGCCGGCTGCCTCGAAGCCGCAATCGCGCGCCTTGATCGCGAACGCCGCCCCGCCCCGGTGCTTCTTGTAGTCGGCAGCGTAGCGGACACCCGCCGCGACAACCTTGCTGTCCACCATCACGAACGTGTCGCCGATGCCATCCACCGGCACGACGCGGAACACTGCCTGCTCGCTCAGCCGCGTCCGCAGTTCCGGCGTCGATTGCGCCATTCCCCAGGCCGCTCCGGCCTTGTAGAGGAACCGGAAGCCGCCGCCATATCTGTAGCGGAACAGCTCGTCATCTCCCGCGTCCCCCGATGCGGTCACGGCATTGGCCGCAACGATCGGTTGCGGGGCGCCCAGCAGGCGCTCGATCGCGTCGCCTGGAACTTCGGTGACGTTGCCTCCGACAAGCAGCACCTTGTCCGCCGCCTGCGCGCCCGCCTCGAGCAGCCTGTTTTCCGCGTCCTCCCGCGCGCCTCCGAAGATGACCTCGCCGCCGAATTCCGCCACAGAACGCTCGACCTCGGCACGCGCCGCTTTCCCCTGCGCCTCCGACCAGAACCCGAATTCCATGAGGTCACGGGGGTAGCTCAGCGCCTTGAGCGCCGCGGCCAGCGCCGGGCGCAGACCTTCATCGCCATCGAGACGCACGCCGACGAACACCTTGGGCCCGGGCGCAGCCGGTCCGAAGTCCTGCCTGTCATAGATCTCGAGCGGATCGGGAATGGTGGTGGCGGCCAGCTCGGGATAGCGCCGCTTGCGCAGCCACCATTTGATATGCGTGGGGATCTGCAGAGGCGCGGCCAGGTGCGAGGAACGCTTGTGCCAGGGCACCCAGGTCGTCAGCCAGAGGTGCGAGACCAGGGCCTCGCCTTGCTTGCCCTCGACGATCGGCGCCAGATGGCGCACCATCCCGGCGACCTTGGCGTCCTTCCGGGTCTTGAGCCCGCCGTCGCGCAGCGGCGACCAGACGAGCGGCATCAGCAGTACCGGACGCTGCTCCCTGGGCAACCGCAATATCGAGGCCGTCACCAGCGACGGTCCGGTGGAATAGAAGGTCTGCAGCTTGGCGACCTTGGGCATCAAGCCCAGCACCTCGCCCCACCAGGGATGCTCCGGCACCGAACCCATGAAGGCGTTGGTGAAGAGATAGGGCACACCGGCATGCGTGCGATCCGTGCCCATGTGTTCGTCCGGCTCGACGCCTGTGAACGCCTCGTACCGGAGCAGTTCGTCAACCGGCTTGAACGGCTCGACGTCGAGATCCGAATAGATGCCGCCCAGCCGGTTGAGCACCATGTAGCGAAAACTGTCGGCGCGCTGGATGTTGCGCGGATACCCGTCGTAGATCGCCAGCAGTTCCGAATATTCCCGGGCCACGAACTCGCGCATCGTCGCATCGGTCCACAGGCGTATGTCCCAGCCCGGATGCAACGCCTTCCACCGTTCGAAAAACCGACCCATGACCTTGGGCAGGTCTTCCGTCTTCCAGGTGAAATGCACGATTTTGGGGATCATCCGGTCCGTCCGCTCGCTGGTCGCAGCCGCTCCATCACCCGCCACGGACTTCAAATCAACCGGGAAATCGTCACGCAGCCTCAAGCCGCCGCGCCCGAAAGCGTGGCGGCCGGGACTTTAAATATCCTCAGATGCTGCCTGAGAACGTGTCGCAATCGGCCGGGTTGCCCGACTGGATGCCGCGCTTGAGCCATGCCATGCGCTGGGCCGACGTGCCGTGGGTGAAGTTGCGCGACGAAACCGTGCCGCGCGTCAGCGTGTCATCGCCAATGGCGTTAGCCGCGGTGATGGCTTCTTCCACGTCCCCTTGGTCGAGCAGGTTTTCCTGACCGATCCGGTTGGCCCAGACGCCCGCATAGCAGTCCGCCTGCAGTTCGACCCGCACCGAATAGGCATTGGCCTGCGTCTCGGTCATGGTCTGGCGACGCTTGTTGAACTCGGGCAGCACGCCCGTCAGGTTCTGCACGTGGTGCCCCACTTCGTGGGCCAGCACATAGGCTTGCGCGAAATCCCCCGGCGCCCCGAACTGCTGGCGCAACTGGTTGTAGAACGACAGGTCGATATAGACCTTCTGGTCGTTCGGGCAATAGAACGGCCCGCTATTGGCGTCGGCCACCCCGCACCCGGACTGCGTCTGGCTGGTGAACAGCACCACCTTGGGCGGAGTATAGGTGAGGCCGTTGGCCTTGAAGATGTCAGTCCACACCGTCTCGGTGTCCTTGACCACCACCCCCACGAAATCGGCGAGCTGGTCCTGCCCCGCGTCGGGCAGCGGCCGCGACTGCTGGAACGAGGAGCCACCGGTCGACATCGAGCCGTCGATAAGGCTGAGCGGATTGATACCGAGCGCGAGGCATATGATGCCGATCACGATGATCAGGCCGATGCCGCCGACCCCGCCGCCGGCCCGGCCGCTGGTCGGGATCCGGAAGCCTCCGCCCGAACCCAGCCCGCCACCGAATCCGCCTCCCAGGCCACCGCCACCCTGCGATCTGCGGTCCTCGATATTGGAGCTGCGCTCGCGTCCCTGCCACTTCATCCCGTTCTCCTTGTCGAGGCCGGCCGCGATGTTAGCACCTTGCTCGCGCGGCGGTCACGAATTTCCCTTGGACACTCTTGACCATTTGGTCAAAGTGTCGTGGTCTCGTCATGTAAGAACGTCAGAACTCCAAAAAAGTAGCACCGCCTCCCCGTAATACCGGTTGGCGGCGCAATCGTAAGCTTTGCCCGATTTTCAGGGATAGGGAGCATTTCTATGAAGTTTGGAAGCAGTATTTCCCGCCGCGCTTTCCTCGCCGGAACCGCCGCGACGGGTGCCGTCGTCGTCATGCATCCGTTTGCCGCGCTGGCGCAGGCCAACGAGGCGCACCTGCGCCTGATCGAGACGACCGACATCCACGTCGCCGTTTTCCCCTACGATTATTTCGCCGACGCCCCGAACGACACCATGGGCCTGGCGCGCACCGCCACGCTGATCGACGGCATCCGTGCCGAGGCCGGCAACTCCATCCTCATCGACAATGGCGATCTCATCCAGGGCAATCCGCTCGGTGACTATGTCGCCTACGAGCGCGGCCTCGCCGGTGACAAGCTGCACCCCACCATCGCCGCCATGAACACCCTGGGCTACGAGGTCGCCACCTTCGGCAACCACGAGTTCAACTACGGCCTCGAATATCTCGATGCCGCGCGCAAGGGCGCCAACTTCCCGTTCGTGTCCGCCAACCTCGTCAGGGGCGAACTCGGTGCCGATCCGCTGAGCGACACCACCTATATCGATCCCTACCGCATCGTCGAAAAGGACATCGTCGACGGCGCCGGCAACAGCCACAAGATCAAGATCGGCTTCATCGGCTTCCTGCCGCCCCAGATCATGACCTGGGACGCCGGGCACCTGGAAGGCAAGGTCAACACCCGCGACATCGTCGAGACCGCCAAGGCCTACGTGCCCAGGATGAAGGCCGAAGGCGCCGACATCATCGTCGCCCTCTCCCACTCCGGCATCGCCGCCGACGGTGGCCCCAAGGCTGAAAACGCCTCGCTCCAGCTCGCCGCCGTCGATGGCATCGACGTGGTCCTTACCGGCCACCAGCACCTGGTCTTCCCCGGTCCGGACTTCAAGGATCTCGAAGGCGCCGACATCGAAAAGGGCACCCTCGCCGGCAAGCCCGCCGTCATGGCCGGTTTCTGGGGCTCGCACATGGGCCTGATCGACCTGCTGCTGCAGGCCGATGCCGACGGCAAGTGGAAGATCGCCTCCTTCACCTCCGAAGCCCGTCCGATCTACGAGCGCAAGGACGGCAAGGTCGCCGCTCTCGTCGAGAGCGAACAGAAGGTCATCGACTCGGTCCAGTCCGAGCATGACGCCACGCTCGAATATGTCCGCCGTCCGGTCGGCGAGACCGCCGCTCCGCTGCATTCCTACTTCGCGCTGGTCGCCGATGATCCGTCCGTGCAGATCGTGAGCCAGGCCCAGACCTGGTACATCAAGCAGATGCAGAAGGGCACCGCCTGGGACAACCTGCCGGTTCTCTCCGCCGCCGCCCCCTTCAAGGCCGGCGGCCGCGGTGGTCCGGACTACTACACCGACGTCCCCGTCGGCCCGGTCGCCATCAAGAACGTTGCCGACCTCTACCTTTATCCCAACACCATCCAGGCGGTCGTCATCACCGGCGCCGACGTCAAGGAATGGCTGGAGCGTTCGGCCGGCATCTTCAATCAGGTGGCCGCCGGCGGCACCGACCAGCCGCTCATCAACAAGGACTTCCCGTCCTACAATTTCGACGTCATCGATGGGGTGACCTACAAGATCGACCTCACCCAGCCAAGCAAGTACGCTTCGGACGGCAAGAGCGTCACCAATCCTGATGCCAACCGCATCGTCGATCTGATGTTCGAGGGCAAGCCGATCGATCCGGCCCAGAAGTTCGTGGTCGCCACCAACAACTACCGCGCCGGCGGCGGCGGCAACTTCCCCGGCATCAACGGCGAGAAGATCGTCTTCAAGGGTCCCGATACCAATCGTGACATCATCATCCGCTACATCGTGGATCAGAAGACCATCAACCCCAAGGCCGACAGCAACTGGTCGCTCGCGCCGATCCCGAACACCACCGTGCTGTTCGAGACCGGCCCTAAGGCCAAGGACCATCTGGCCGACGTCACCGCCGTCAAGATCGAGTATGCCGGCGAGGGCTCGGAAGGCTTCGGCAGCTACCGCATCACGCTCTGATGACAACCCGGGAAGGCTCCTTCGGGAGCCTTCCTCCTCTGGCCGGCCCTCAGCTCGCTCCCAGCCTTGCCCGTAAGGTATCGAGTTCGGACTTGAGATGCTCGAAGCCGGCATGGTCGAGCCCTGACGCTCCCGCGATCGCCAGCGGAATGGCCAGCGCCTTTCCCCGCATCGCCCGTCCTTCCGGCGTCAAGTGCACGCGCACCATGCGCTCGTCGTCCTCGTCCCGCTTTCGCACGAGCAGGCCGCGCGCCTCGAGCCTTTTGACCAGCGGCGTGATGGTCCCCGAATCCAGATAGAGCTTTTCCCCCAGCGCCTTGACGGTCAGGCCGTCCTCCTCCCACAGCACCAGGAACACCAGGTATTGCGGATAGGTCAGGTCCAGCGCCTCCAGGCGGGGCTTGTAGAACCGCGTGAAGGCATGCCCGGCCGCGTAGATGGCAAAGCACAACTGCTTGTCCAGCGTCAGGGGATCCATCTTCTCGGTCATCGCGCCACCATTCCGGGTTCGGAGGCACTGTGCCACCGCCGGGCGTACTTATCACCCAGTTTTTAATTGCGCACAATTCAATTGCGCACTATGTAAAACTCCGTACTGCCTCACGAAGGACATTAGAGATGATCAAGTCAGCACTTTACACCGCCCACGCCACCTCCACCGGTGGTCGTACCGGCACCAGCCGCACCGATGATGGTCGTCTGGCCGTCACCCTGGATACCCCCAAGGGTCTGGGCGGCAACGACGGTCCGGGCACCAATCCGGAGCAGCTCTTTGCCATGGGCTATTCGGCCTGCTTCATCGGCGCGCTCAAGGCCGTCGGCCGAGCCGAAGGCGTCAAGATTCCGGACGACACGCAGATCCACGCCACCGTTTCCATCGGTGAAAACGCCAATGGCGTTGGCTTCGGCGTCGCGGCAGCCCTTGAGGTAGTGCTTCCCGGTTTCGAGCATGACAAGGCCCAGGCCCTGGTCGAAAAGGCCCATCAGGTCTGCCCCTATTCCAACGCCACCCGCGGCAATATCGAGGTCAAGCTCACGGTCTCCGTCTGATCGTCCGCACACCCTCACTATCCGAAGGCCGGAAGCGATTCCGGCCTTTCGCCGGCCCCAAACCATCTTGCCATCGCCGGCCAAACTTGATCTGGTAACCATTCGTAACCACTGCGTTGCGGCACATACTCCTCGCCTAAGTTCCTCAACAATTTGAAGTTTTTAGATGAGCCAAGAAGCCCAACTCACGTCCCTGCTCGCGCAGGCCGGCATCACTGTGAACGGCCCCAATCCCTGGGACCCGCAGATCAACAACCCTAACCTGTGGAACCGCATTTTCGCGCAGGGCTCGCTCGGCCTGGGCGAAGGCTACATGGACGGCTGGTGGGATGTTGAGGACATGGCGGAGTTCTTCAATCTCGTCCTCCGGGCCAATCTTGAGAACAAGCTGCGCATCACGCCAAACCTCATCTGGCAGCACCTGCAGGCGCGCTTTCTCAACATGCAGACGCTCTCGCGCTCCCAGCGCGTCGCCAAGATGCACTACAACGAGACCGACGCCTACAAGGCCAGTCTCGATGCGCGCATGACCGGCTCATGCGGTTACTGGCCCGAGGGGGTCACCAATGTCGACCAGGCCCAGGAGGCCAAGCTCGACATGGTCTGCCGCAAGGTCGGTCTGAAGCCCGGCCAGACCGTTTTCGATATCGGCTGCGGCTGGGGCGCCTTCATGGGGTTCGCCGCTGAAAGATACGGCGCCCGCTGCGTCGGGGTCACCGTCTCGCCCGATCAGGCCGAATACGGCCGCGCCCGCTACAAGGACCTGCCCGTCGAGTTCCAGGTCAAGGATTACCGCGAGTTCGATGGCAAGGTCGATCACGTGGTCTCCATGGGCATGTTCGAGCATGTGGGGCACAAGAACTACCGCACCTATTTCGAGGTCGCGCGCCGTGCCATCTCCGATGACGGGCTGTTCATGCTCCACACCATCGGCTCGCCCGATTCCAAGGAAACCATCGATCCCTGGCTGGAGAAGTACATCTTCCCCGGCGGCGTGCTTCCGTCCATTACCCAGATCGGCAGGGCCATCGAAAACCTCTTCGTGATGATCGACCTGCACAATATCGGGCCGCACTACGACAAGACCCTGGTCGCCTGGTACGAGAACTTCGACCGCAACTGGAAAAAGCAGCGTAACCCCGAGGAAGAGCGCTTCTACCGGATGTGGAAGTACTACCTTCTCTGCTGCGCCGGCGCCTTCCGCTCCCGCGCCATCCAGGTCTGGCAGTTCGTCCTCTCTACCAACGGCGTGCCGGATGGCTACGTGACCCAGCGTTAGGCCCTCGTATTGCCCATCCCAAAGACCACCCTCGCCATTGCCGGTCTCCTGGCGGTCGCGGCTGCTACCGCCTGGACGACGATGACGCCGGCCGCGTCGCGCTACGTTTTCGCCGCCAGCTGGCAACCCGGCTTCTGCGAGACGCAGCCCGGCAAGCGCGAGTGCCGCAACCAGAAGCGCAACAGCTTCGAGGCCGCCAATTTCACCCTCCACGGCCTCTGGCCGCAGCAATCGGATTATTGCGGCGTACCCCAGTCCCAGGTGAGCGCCGACAAGTCCGGTCGTTGGTCGGCCCTGCCCGCCGTCGAACTCCCCTCGCCACTGCGCGCCAAGCTGGACGAAGCCATGCCCGGCACAGGCTCGAACCTGGAGCGTCACGAATGGACCAAGCACGGCACCTGTTCAGGGCAGGATGCCGCGACATATTATGAAAACGCTCTCTGGGTGCTCGACGGCCTCAACGCCTCGGCGGTCCGCGATCTCTTCGCGTCCAACATCGGCAAGCGGGTGACCCAGGGCCAGATCCGCGCCGCCTTCGATCGTGACTTCGGGTCCGGCGCCGGCGCGCGCGTTCGCGTATCCTGCGACCGGGACGGCGACCGCCGCCTGATCACCGAACTCACCATCGGCCTTGTCGGTGAGGTGCGCCCCGGCGCCGACCTCGGCGCGCTCATCGTTGCCGCCTCGCCAACCGATGGCGGCTGCGACGCCGGCATCGTCGATCCCATTGGCTTCCAGTAACGAAAAGGCCGGGATCGCTCCCGGCCTCTTGTCTATCCCATCCGCACCGCGCTGAGCCGCTGCGGCTCGCGCGTCGCGTAAAGATGGATGGCCAGCGCCACCACGCCCAGGATCGCACCGACCCAGCCCAGGTCCTTGGCCGAAGCCAGGGCCATGTCGGCCCCGCCGATCACCGAACCCAGCGCCACCCCGACATAGATCGCCGAAGCGTTGAGCGAGAGGGAGATCGGAGCCGCTTCCGGCGCCAGGCTCACCAGCCGGCTGCTCTGCGCCGGCGGGAAGCCCCAGCCGATAATGCCCCAGGGCACCATCAGCGCCAACAGGATCCATCCGGCGAGCGGCGATGGCACGAGGTACGCGACGCCCGAGAACACCACCAGTGTCAGGCTGGAGAGAATGATCACCCACCGCACCGTCAGCGCCGCCCCGAACTTGTCGGCCAGCTGTCCCGAGGCGTAGTTCCCGATGGCCGCGCCCAGCCCGAAAGCCAGCAGCACCAGCGGCATGAACGTGAGCGAAAGGCCGATCGCGCTCGAGAGGCTGGCGATATAGGTAAACACCGTGAACGCCGCCGCGATGGCGAAGATCGTCACCAGCAGCGCGCTGCCGATGCCCGGCCGGAAGGCCACCATCAGACGGTCACGCAGCGGCAGCTTGGTACCCGGCAGTCCCGCCGGCAACATCGCCCGTAGCGCGATCGCCACGAACAGCGCCACCAGCCCTACCGCCATGAAGGCGCCGCGCCAGCTCATGGTGTTGGCGATCAGCGCCCCGATAGGCGCTCCCAGCGCCACCGAAAGCGTCGTGCCGCCCACGATGACCGAAATGGCGCGCGTGCGCGTCTCGGGCGTGGAAAGCGTCACCGCCGTCCCCTGCGCGGCCGACGCGAAGAGCCCGGAGGCCGCGGCCATCACGATGCGGGCCAGCAACAGCCCCTCGAAGTTCGGCGAGAAGCTCGCCCCGATATTGGCTGCGGCGAAAACCAGGATCGACCCGACCAGCACGGGCCGGCGGCTGAGGCCTCCCGTGAGCGTGGAAAGCACCGGCGCGCCGATCGCGTAGGCGATGGCGAAGGACAGCACCAGCGTTCCCGCCTGCGACATGGATACTCCGGTCTCTCCCGCAATGGCCGGCAACAGACTGGCGATCACGAAGGCCCCGGTGCCGACTGCGAACGAGCCGAGCGCCAGCCAGATAAGACGAAAATCCATTTTGAGATTCCTTAGTTCAAAGAACGTTGAACAATATGGTTCGATCGAACACAGCGTCAAGCAAAAGTTCAAAGATTCTTGAACAATTGAAAAGCCCGCGCGCCCGGGCTATCTAGAAACCATGACAAGCCTGCCGCACCCCGACGTAGACCAGATTGCGCTCCCCGAAGTGCTCGCCACTCTCGGCGACGAAACGCGCCTGGCGATCATCGCCTATCTGGCGCGCAACGAGGAACAGGCCATGACCTGCGGCCAGTTCTACGGCCTCGGCTCCAAGACTAGCCTCAGCTACCACCTGGCCAAGCTGCGCGAGGCGGGCGTGGTCAGGGTCCAGCCGCAGGGCACCAAGCGCCTCGTCACGCTGCGCCGGGCCGATCTCGACAGCCGCTTTCCGGGCTTCCTCGATTCCATTCTCGCCAGCGTCCGCGACGTGCCCTTCGCCGTCGCCAACGACGAGGTCCTGCTCGGCGAGGAGGCAGCCAAGGCGAGCGACTGGCGCGCCTGAGGCCCCTGTCCCATCTAGCGGCCGGATCGCCGCTCGGCTAGAAGCGTTGTCGAGCCTATCCGAGCGGATTCATCTTGTCTGACATCACCTATCGTCCGGCCACCAGGGCCGATCTCCCCTTCATGGTAGCCTTGATCGCCGAGGACGACGTCAGCGACGTCCCCATGGACGATCCCAACGATCCCTCGGGCCCCGCCTACGCGGCCGGCTTCGATGCCATCGCGGCCGATCCGAACCAGGTGCTGGTTATCGCCGAGCGCGATGGCAAGGCCATCGGCACGCTCCAGATCACCTACCTGCCCGGCATCGCCCGCAAGGGCATGTGGCGCGGCCTCATCGAGAGCGTCCACATCATCCCGCCCGAGCGCAACAAGGGCTATGGCAGCCAGATGATCCGCTGGGCCGTCCAAACCTGCCGCGAGCGCGGTTGCGGCATGGTGCAACTCACCTCCAACAAGAAGCGCGTCGACGCCCACCGCTTCTACCGCACCCTGGGCTTCGACCAGAGCCACGAAGGCTTCAAGCTGTTCCTCTGATCAGCCAGCGCGCCAGCAGCTCAAGTGCCTCCCCCGGGCAGGCCGGGGTCCAGCGACCCCAGCCACCAACGTCCCGTCTGTCCTAGAACAGGAACGCCGCCGTTGCCGGATCGGCGCCCACGCGCCCCTTCGGATCGTCGAGCCCGCGGATGCGCTCCATCTCGCCGGCATCCAGCGTAAAGTCGAACACCTCGATATTCTCCTTCATGCGGTCGGCATGGATCGATTTCGGGATGACGATGAACCCCTCCTGCAGGTGCCAGCGGATGATGACCTGCGCGATCGACTTGCCGTGCTTGTTGGCGATTTCCCCGATCACCGGGTTCTTGAGGTCCGCTCCGCTGCCGAGCGGGCTCCAGCTTTCCACCGCGATATTGTGCTCGCGATAGAACGGCCGGTTCTTGCCCTGCTGGAACGTCGGATGCAGCTCGATCTGGTTGACCACCGGCGTCACCCCCGTTTCACCCACGATCCGCTCGATGTGGTCGGGATTGAAGTTCGAAACCCCGATCGATTTGATGCGGCCCTGCTTCTGCAGGTCGACGAACGTCGTCCACGCTTCCACATACTTGTCCTGGCTCGGCACCGGCCAGTGAATGAGGAACAGGTCGATCTGCTCGATCCCAAGCTTCTTCATCGTCTCGTCGAACGACTTGAGCGCCAGGTCACGCGCATGCCCGCCATTGCGCAGCTTGGAGGTGATGAAAAGCTCGTTCCGCGGCACACCGGCATTACGGATCGCCGCGCCGACGCCTTCCTCGTTGTCGTACCCCTCGGCCGTATCGATCGAGCGGTACCCGGCCTTGATGCCATCGCTCACCACGCGCTCGGTGATAGCCGGATCGACCTGCCACACCCCCAGCCCGATCTGCGGAATCACATTGCCGTCGCGAAGGGTGACCTTGGTTTGCTCAGCCATTGCTGGCCTCCTGTTGTTTTAGCTGCTTAAGCGTCCACGGTGCCGCAGTTGGGGAACTCGTGGACCGAAAATTGGTTCGAATGCCCGTCGTGCCGCCGCCCCGCGTATAACTTATGCCCCTTCAACTCAACGATGCAGAATGCTCCGACAACCAATGGAGCTGCCGTTGAAAAAAGAGGGTTTAAAAGAGCGGCTAATACTGCACGAAGCAGTAGTTGACCTAGGCCTTCATCTTGCCTTGTTACAGGTAAAGGCGTTGCTTAAGAAATACAGTCCGGACCAACCGCGTGTTCCGCCTGGAAACCCACACGGTGGCTAAGGGACTAGTGGACGAGACAACGCCCAAGTAACACGCATTGCTGGCAAATTTGATCCTGCCAGAGCGGATATCTGTGATGCACAGCAGAGAATCGATGAGGAGCTTTGTCGGGTCGCGAAATCTGATATTTGCTGGGGATTGTCCAGCGACCGATGAGCGGCATGCATGAAGAATAACTATATCCCTCCTCTCAGATTTTGAGGCCTGAATGACCACACTTATTCGACAGCTTTTTATTGCGGAAGCAGCTGGAGATATAAAAGTGACAATCTCAATTGAGCCCTCTGAACTGGAGGACGCGGACACCTGGATATGCGGTTATGCTATTACTTGGCCAACGGGAACCAAGCATGGGGTGGCACGAGGTTTTGACGCCATCCAGGCTCTCTATCTTGCCATGCAGCAGATCGCCGTCAATCTCTACGCCAGCCCCTACCACGTGGCCGGCACCCTTCGCTGGGGCAAGCCCGGCACCGGCTACGGCTTCCCTATGCCCCGACCCGGCATCGAGGACCTGATCGGCGAGGACCGCTACAACCAAGTTCCATGACAATGACATGCTGCGGCAGCTTAACTCGCCGCGCCGGGCTTCCCTTCCGCCCGCTTCTCGGCTAGAGAGCAGCCTTAATCTAAAGAATCCGACTGACCAACGCGCGGCAGCGCCGTCTTGCCGCGCGCCCATTTGCGAGAGCCGATCATGCCAAAACGCACCGACATCAAATCCATCATGATCATCGGCGCGGGGCCCATTATTATCGGCCAGGCCTGCGAATTCGACTATTCGGGCACCCAGGCCTGCAAGGCCCTCAAGGAAGAGGGCTACCGCATCATCCTGGTCAACTCCAATCCGGCCACCATCATGACGGACCCGGATCTGGCCGACGCTACCTACATGGAGCCCATCACTCCCGAGGTCGTCGCCAAGATCATCGAGAAGGAACGTCCCGACGCGCTTCTGCCCACCATGGGCGGCCAGACGGCTCTCAACTGCGCCCTTTCCCTCAAGAAGATGGGCGTGCTCGACAAGTTCAACGTCGAGATGATCGGCGCCACCGCCGAGGCCATCGACAAGGCCGAGGACCGCGAGCTCTTCCGCGACGCCATGAAGAAGATCGGGCTTTCCACCCCGCGCTCCATGCTCGCCCACAACATGATCGAGGCGCTCCAGGCCCTCGAGGTCATCGGTCTGCCCGCCATCATCCGCCCGTCCTTTACGCTGGGCGGCACCGGCGGCGGCATCGCCTACAACAAGGAAGAATACCTCACCATCGTCGAGAGCGGCATCGATGCCTCCCCGACCGATGAAGTCCTGATCGAGGAATCCGTCCTCGGTTGGAAGGAATTCGAGATGGAAGTTGTCCGCGATAAGAAGGACAACTGCATTATCGTCTGCTCGATCGAGAACCTCGATCCGATGGGCGTCCATACCGGCGACTCGATCACCGTTGCACCGGCCCTGACCCTCACCGACAAGGAATACCAGATCATGCGCGACGCCTCCCTGGCGGTGCTGCGCGAGATCGGTGTCGAGACGGGGGGCTCCAACGTCCAGTTCGCGATCAACCCGGCCGATGGCCGCATGATCGTCATCGAGATGAACCCGCGCGTGTCGCGCTCCTCGGCCCTTGCCTCCAAGGCCACCGGCTTCCCGATCGCCAAGGTCGCCGCGCGCCTCGCCGTCGGCTATACGCTGGACGAGCTCGAGAACGACATCACCGGCGGCGCCACCCCGGCCTCGTTCGAGCCGACCATCGACTACGTCGTCACCAAGATCCCCCGCTTCGCCTTCGAGAAGTTTCCGGGCTCGGATAACCGCCTCACCACCTCGATGAAGTCGGTTGGCGAAGCCATGGCCATCGGCCGCACCTTCCAGGAATCGCTCCAGAAGGCCCTGCGTTCGCTCGAGACCGGCCTCACGGGCCTCAACGAAATCGGCATCCCGGGCCTGGGCGAAGGCGACGACAAGAACGCCATCCGCGCCGCCCTCGGCACCCCGACGCCCGAGCGTCTGCTGCGTGTCGCCGAAGCCATGCGCCTGGGCGTCTCTAACGAAGACATCCACGAGGCCTGCCGCATCGACATGTGGTTCCTCGAGCAGATGCGCGGCATCATCGACATGGAAGCCAAGGTGCGCCAGTTCGGCCTGCCCGAGGACGCCGCAATCCTGCGCAGCCTTAAGGCCATGGGCTTTTCCGACAAGCGCCTCGCCGAACTCGCCGGCAAGGAAGCTAAGGATGTGCGCGCCCTGCGCCACAGCCTCAAGGTCCTGCCCTCCTACAAACGCATCGACACCTCGGCCGCCGAATTTGCCTCGCCGACCGCCTACATGTACTCGACCTACGAGACCCCGTTCGCCGGCGAAGTCTCCGACGAGTCGCGCCCGTCCGACCGCAAGAAGGTCGTCATCCTCGGCGGCGGCCCCAACCGTATCGGCCAGGGCATCGAGTTCGACTATTGCTGCTGCCATGCCGCCTTCGCCCTCTCGGACGCCGGCTATGAAACCATCATGGTCAACTGCAACCCCGAGACGGTCTCGACCGACTATGACACTTCGGACCGCCTCTACTTCGAGCCGCTGACCGAAGAAGACGTCATCGAAATCCTCGAGCGCGAGAAGACCAACGGCACCCTGCACGGGGTCATCGTCCAGTTCGGTGGCCAGACCCCGCTCAACCTCGCCGAGGCCGTCGAAAAGGCCGGTGTCCGTATCCTGGGCACCCAGCCCTCCTCAATCGACCTGGCGGAAGATCGCGACCTCTTCTCCAAGCTCTTGCGCCAGCTCGAGCTGACCCAGCCCAAGAACGGCATCGCCTATAGCCTCGAACAGGCCCGCATCGTCGCCGAGCGCCTGGGCTATCCGCTGGTCATCCGCCCGTCCTACGTGCTGGGCGGCCGCGCCATGGCCATCGCCCACAATGCCAACGAGTTCGAGGCCTATGTGCAGGACACCCTGACCAGCCTCGTGCCGCCCGATATCCGCGCCAAGTACCCGAACGACAAGACCGGCCAGATCAACTCGGTTCTCTCGGACAACCCGCTGCTGTTCGACGGCTACCTCTCGGGCGCCACCGAAATCGACGTGGATTGCCTTTCGGACGGCAAGGATGTCTTCGTCTGCGGCATCATGGAGCACATCGAGGAAGCCGGCATTCACTCCGGTGACAGCGCCTGCTCGCTCCCGCCCCAGCACCTCTCCGATGAAGTGCTCGCCGAACTCAAGCGCCAGACCCGCGAGATGGCTCTCGCCCTCAAGGTTGGCGGCCTGATGAACGTTCAGTATGCCCTCAAGGACGGCACCATCTACATCCTCGAGGTGAACCCGCGCGCTTCGCGTACCGTGCCGTTCGTGGCCAAGGTTATCGGCGAGCCCATCGCCAAGATCGCCGCCCGCGTCATGGCCGGCGAGACCCTCGAAAGCTTCGCCCTCAAGGAGAAGAAGCTCGATCACGTCGCCATCAAGGAAGCCGTCTTCCCCTTCAACCGCTTCCCGGGCGTCGACACGGTCCTCGGCCCCGAGATGAAGTCGACCGGCGAAGTCATTGGCCTGGACACCGACTACGCCATCGCCTTCGCCAAGAGCCAGCTCGGCTCCGGCTCTAAGGTTCCCAAGGAAGGCACGGTGTTCGTCTCGGTCCGTGACGAGGACAAGGAAGCCATGATCGAGCCGATGCGCCACCTCGAGGCCGCCGGCTTCAAGATCCTGGCCACCGGCGGCACCCAGCGCTACCTGGTCGAAAACGGCATCGCCGCCGAAAAGATCAACAAGGTGCTCGAAGGGCGTCCGCACATCGTGGATTCGATGAAGAACGGCGGCGTGCAGCTGGTGATCAACACCACCGATGGCGCCAAGTCGGTCTCCGACAGCCGCGACATCCGCCGCACGGCCCTGCTCTCGAAGATCCCCTACTACACCACCATCCCCGGAGCGATCGCCGCTGTGGAAGGCATCATCGCCTACCGCGAAGGCAACCTCCAGGTCCGCCCGCTCCAGGATTACTTCGTGGCGTAAGGCTGTCTGAAAATCTCTCTGTCGAAAGGGCGCTTCGGCGCCCTTTCTCTTATGCGCTCTTGCGCGGACGTCCGCCCTTGGCTCCGTTGCTTCTGGCCGCGGCGGCCTTTGCCGCCGACTTCGCGCGACCCGCAACGCCCGCCATGTAGGAGCGCGTACCGAACACGCCCGCCAGCAGCCCCTGCACCGAAATATCGACGTCCAGTTGCTCCCAGTGCAGCCCAAAACCCCGGCCCAACAGTTCGACCTCAGCCAGGTCAGCGGCTTCGGCCCCGGCAAGTCCTTGAACCAGACGCGGCGGAAAGGCGAAAGTCGCACCGTTGCTGAGGTCGACGATCACCCGATCACTCGCCAAGTCGTAGCGCACCGCGACCGCGTGCGGCTGGCCGGCGCTGATCTCGCGCCCTTTGCGTTCGGCCGTTTCGATCTCTTCGTCACTCAGTTCCATGGATTTCGTTCCAGCATTCCAGGAAGGCATCGCGATTGTTTTCGACGATGCGCATCGCTCGCCGCAGATCACCCCGCTTCATGCCATCGGCCCAGATCAGTTCCGGCCCCAGCAGGTCGATCTTCGCCTGCCCATCCCCGAAGACGTGGACATGAGCCGGCTCATGATCGTCCAGGAAGATGATGAAGCGCAGTCCCTCCGCCCGGAAGATCGTGACCATGATAACCTATCGTGATGGGTTTCTCAATCGGTCGCGAATTTTGGCTCATGCTGATAGCGCCGCTCTATTGGGATTTCTTACTCCCCAAAATTTGACTTCCCCACCCCCGCCGCCTAAACACACCGGACCATGAAGTCGGCACACTGTACCACCTCCATCGCGTCCGCCCGCGCCTGACACCCGCCGCGCCGGACGCCTACTGACCGGCCCGCGCCGGCCGCTTTCGGCTGCCCGCCCCCGGTCTCTCCCCCGTACAGTTTCATCCGCGTAGCCTCCTGGCTCGCGCTACTCATGATGCAATCAATGACCAATTTCTTCGAAAGCCCCTTCAAGGGCATCACGCTCGACCGTCAGGTCACCAACCCCAACATCCTCGTCGGCCGCTACAGTTATTATTCCGGCTACTACCACGGCCATGGCTTCGATGACTGTGCCCGCTTCCTGAGGTGCCCCACTTCGCCGGCGCCGCCAATGCCTTTCGCCCGGCGGGTGACACCGTCATCGGCAATGATGTCTGGATCGGCACCGAGGCCATCGTCATGCCCGGCATCAAGATCGGCCACGGCGCCGTCATCGGCACGCGTGCCCTCGTCACCCGCGACGTGGAGCCCTACACCATCGTCGGCGGCAACCCGGCCAAGCCCATTCGCAAGCGCTTCCCGGACGAGGACATCGCCCTCCTCCTCGAAATGGCCTGGTGGGATTGGCCCGACGCCATGCTGGCCGAAGCCATGCCGCTCATGACCGACAGCAATATCGCGGCGCTCCATGAGTTCTGGAAGTTGAATCGCTAAGGCGTTGCAGGGGCGGTCGAAAGATCGCCCCTATGCCCCGCGTCTGCTCCTGGCCGATCGCGGCAGTTCCATCACGGCAGCTTCGTCATTGGCAACCACCCGGTTGCGTCCGGCCGCCTTGGCGGCATAGAGCCGTCGGTCCGCCACCGCCATCAGGTCCGCCGCTGCCTTCCCGCCGTCGCCGATGGCCAATCCAATGCTGACGGTAACCTTGAGGTCCGGCGCCAGCTCGGTCCACTGCAGGCCCTCGACGCCCGCGCGCACCCTTTCGCAAAGCCGTTCGGCGCCGCGCACTGCCTCCTCCCCAGTGAGCAGCAGCGCGAACTCTTCCCCGCCCAGCCGGGCGGCCCAGGCTCCGCTGTGGGCGGTCAGGCCGCGCGCCAGCCGCCGCAGCACCTCGTCACCGACCATGTGCGAAAAGCGATCGTTGATGGCCTTGAAGTGATCGAGGTCGAGCATCGCCACCGCGAACACCTGCCCATCGAGTTGCGCCAGTTCCGCGTCGAACGCCCGCCGGTTGGCGATCCCCGTCAGCCCGTCGCGCATCGCCTGGTTGGCCAGTTCGTCCGCGCGTGCCCGCAGCCGGTCGGTTTCCAGCCGGATTTCGGCGACCTTGGCGCGCCGCTGCGTCGTTTCCCCGGCCTGCTTGACGTAGAGCTTGTGGAAGCGCTTGTGCATCGCCAGCGCCGAGCGAAAGTCCTTCATCGCCTCGTGGACTTCGGCAAGCTTGCCGGCGGCATTGAGCTGATGGTCCGTCTGCGCGCTCCGGTTGGCAAGCCGCAGGGCTTCGCTCGCTGCCTTGGCAGCGTCGGGCAACTGCCCGAGTTGCATGAGCACCATGCTGTGCGTGTAGAGATAGTGGATCTTGAGGCTCACGCCTGGCCGCCCCGGAACCTCCTGCCAGGTCTCCAGGCGCTTCTGCGCGCGCTCCAGGTCCCCGCAATGCGCATACATCTCGGCGACATTGCCCAAGGCCACGCGCAGGCACCAGTTGTTGCCGCTCTCGGTTGCCGAGGCAATGGCGTCCTCGCTCACTTCGATGGCCCGCCCAAGCAGGTCCCGAGCGTGCCCGTCCTTCCCCGCCGCCTCTTCCCCGGCAGCAAGCCGGCCGAGGCAGAAGCCCATGTTGAGCTGGTAAAAGCAGAGCGAGGCCTTGTCGCCGTTCTGCTCGGCGATGCGAATACTCTCCCGGATCACCGGAATACTCAGTTCCGCATGGCCGCAAAGCGCCAGGGCGATTGCCCGCATGCACGAGGCAAACGCCAGTACCGAAAAATCCGCCAGCCGCGCCGCGATCGTGACGGCCTGCTCGGCCGCCTCCGAACCCTCGTCGCTCAGGCCCAGCTCGAACAGCAGGAAGGCCTCGATGGCGGCGGTGGATGCGACGCCCGCTTCATTGCCGGCACGCCGCCACAGCCGCTTGGCCGCCAGCGCGCATTCCAGTCCCTGTTCGGGGTGCCCGAGCAGGGCGCAGCACCAGGCGACCTGCATCAGGCCCGTGGCCATTCCGGTCACTTCGCCCGCGGCCTGGGCGGCCGCGAAGTTGCGCTTGCCCTGCCGGAAAGCGCGATCGATCTGCCCCTGCGCTATGAGTTGCCAACCGTTGGCTGGCGCTTTCCTTCTGCGGGGCGCAAGTTCGGACGGCAAGGACCACACTCAAGTCAGACGAGACGATGATCCCCGCAGCCTAAGCCCCAGGGTCATAACATTTCGTCAAAGCGCGAGAGGCCTTAGTCGAAGAACCTGCCGACTACCGCCAGCGCCCCTTCCACGGCCTCCGCCCCCACGTCCAGATGCGTCACCCAGCGCAGCCGCCGGCCGGCATAGCCATGGGTGACCCCCACCCCGTTGGCCGCCAGGTAGGCATTGAGCTCGCTGGCGATTTCGGGGTCCACGTCCACCCACACCATGTTGGTTTCCACCGGCGCCAGATGCAGCGCCTGGAAGCGCGACAGCCCCTCGGCGAGCACTTTGGCGTTGGCGTGGTCCTCCGCCAGGCGCGCCACGTTGTTCTCGAGCGCATAGAGCCCGGCAGCCGCCAGGATGCCGGCCTGGCGCATGCCGCCGCCCAGCATCTTGCGCAGGCGCCGTGCCTTGGCGATCACCTCGGCCTTGCCCACCAGAACCGAGCCCACCGGCGCTCCCAACCCCTTGGAAAGACACACCGATACCGTGTCGAACGGAGCGGCGATCTCGCTCACCGGTACGCCCAGGGCCACCTTGGCGTTGAAAACCCGCGCGCCGTCGAGATGCGTGGCCAGACCATGGCGTCGTGCCAGGTCCGTGGCCGCCTTGACATAGTCGAGGGGGATCACCCGCCCGCCCAGCGTGTTCTCCAGCGCCAGCAGGCGGGTACGCGCATAGTGCATGTCGTCCGGCTTGATGGCCGCCTCGATATCGGCGAGGGCCAGTGTTCCGTCCGGCTGGTGCGCCAGCGGCTGGGGCTGGATCGAGCCGAGCACGGCCGCCCCGCCCGCCTCGTGCGAATAGCAATGCGCCTCCTGCCCGGCGATATATTCGTCGCCGCGCTCGCAGTGGGCCATCAGCGCCGCCAGGTTCGATTGCGTGCCCGATGGCACGAAGAGCGCCGCATCCTTGCCCAGCATCTCGGCCGCCCGGCCTTCCAGCCGGTTGACCGTCGGATCGTCCCCGAAAACGTCGTCGCCCACTTCGGCGCCATTCATGGCCTCGCGCATCGGCGCGCTCGGACGGGTCACCGTGTCGCTGCGAAAATCATATCGGATCGTGGTCATGAAGGCTCTTTGGCGGCTGGAAAACGAACCCGCGCACCATGCCCCGGGCCGCTTTCCCCCGCAATGCCATGCGCGCAAGACATCATTGATCTGCGTCAAACTGACCGACACTTTTAGTTGCAAAGGCCTCTACGCAACCGGTAAACTAACTAAATATCGGTCGCTGCCCGAAGGCATTCGGGGCTCTCCCGGGCAGGCTCCCCGCCGATAGCGCAATTGGCCGGACTGGTCGCGCGAATAATTTATGCAATATGTGTACAACCGGGCTGGCATGGCGCCGCCCCGGGCGTTTCGTCATTTGGTAAACACATATTGATACTTTGATTATTTCACGCTAGAAAACCGCAATCGAATATTGCGGCCGACCGAACTGGCCTCGCGATTTGCTCGCGCCTGCTGACGTCACTATCCGATAATTCGATAGCTCAGGTCGGGATCATGGGGGTCTCGACCGACGCAGAGACGCAAGGGACTCTACATGGCTACCGGCACTGTAAAATGGTTTAACGGACAAAAGGGTTATGGTTTCATCCAGCCCGATGAAGGTGGGGCCGACGTTTTCGTTCACATTTCCGCTGTTCAGCGGTCCGGCCTCAACGGCTTGGATGAAGGCCAGAAGGTCAACTACGAAATCGTCAAGGACAAGCGGACGGGCAAGTCCGCTGCCGACAACCTGACCCCGGCTCCCTGATCCAAGGGTGAGACAAGGTTTTGGGGAAGGCGCAGCCGCAAGCTGCGCCTTTTCAGCTTTGATGAGCCGTTGCCGGCCCCGGTCACCTTGATCCGGGCAAGCTCGCGCCCCATCTCTTCTTGTGGGCGCCACGCAATCCACAGGGCGAAAATCTTCGGCTTGACCAGTGGTCGCTCTACAGGCACCTTGACGCCAATTCCCCCAACGTTACCGCGATTGATACGCCGAGCGATTTGGCAGGGGAACACCAATGCCCGCGTATGTTGTGCGCGGGCAGTTTACTTTTTTGACCCGCGGACGAGGGGCGAACGCGCCCCGGTCCAGGACGGAGGTATGAAATGGACAAGATCCCGCTGACCATCAACGGTCATGCCGCGCTGACGGAAGAATATCGTCGCCGCACTGCCGAAGATCGTCGCCGTATCATTGATGCCATTTCCGAGGCGCGCGCCCATGGCGACCTTTCGGAAAATGCCGAATATCACGCCGCCAAGGAACAGCAGAGCCTGAACGAAGGCCGCATCCAGGAACTGGAGGCCATGCTGGCGCTCGCCGACGTCATCGACGTGAGCAAGCTTTCCGGTTCGACGATCAAGTTCGGCGCCACGGTCAAGATCGTGGACGAGGACAGCGAAGAAGAGCGCACCTACCAGATCGTGGGCGATGCCGAGGCCGATGCCAGTGCCGGGCGCATTTCCGTTTCGTCTCCCATCGCACGCGCGATGATGGGCAAGGAGGCCGGCGATTCGTTCGAAGTCACCGCCCCAGGTGGTTCGCGCAGCTACGAAATCCTCGAAATCCGCTTCGCCTGACGGCGTGCGGGAGCTTCGCGTTCCCAAAAGCTGTGGCTTTTCGGTGAGTCATTCCACTTGGCTCGCCTGGTGCGGCAGCATTGACCTTGAAACATCCTATGCGGCCCTCTTAACTTAGCAGCGAGAGGGCCGCTTTCATTCTGGAGTGCGTTCGCGATGCACGCGAAAGTCATCATCATCGGGTCGGGTCCGGCCGGGTACACCGCCGCCATCTATGCGGCACGTGCCATGCTGGAGCCCGTGATCATCTCCGGCCTGCAGCCGGGCGGTCAGCTCACCATCACCGCTGATGTCGAGAATTACCCCGGGTTTGCCGACGTCATCCAGGGCCCCTGGCTCATGGAGCAGATGAAGGCGCAGGCTGAACACGTGGGCACGCGCTTCGTGTCGGACGTCATCGTCTCGGTTGATCTTGATCACCGCCCCTTCACGCTCGTGGGCGACAGCGGCACGCGCTACACCTGCGACTCGCTCATCATCGCTACCGGCGCCCAGGCCAAGTGGCTGGGCCTGCCTGCCGAGCAGAAGTTCCAGGGGTTCGGGGTTTCCGCCTGCGCCACCTGTGACGGTTTCTTCTATCGCGACCGCAAGGTCGTGGTGGTCGGCGGCGGCAACACGGCGGTCGAAGAGGCCCTGTTCCTCACCAATTTCGCCTCCAAGGTCACCGTCGTGCATCGTCGCGATGAGTTCCGTGCTGAAAAGATCCTGCAGGATCGCCTGTTCAAGCACCCAAAGATCGAAGTGGTCTGGAACAGCGAGCTCGTCGACATCTCGGGCGCCGCGATGCCGCCCAGCGTGCAGGCGGCCACCATCCGCAATGTTCATACCGGCGAAACCACCACGCTCGAAACCGATGGCGTGTTCGTCGCGATCGGTCATGCTCCGGCAACGTCCATCTTCAATGGCAAGCTCGACATGAAGCCCGGTGGTTATCTCTGGACGGCGCCCGACAGCACCGCCACCAACGTTCCGGGCGTCTTCGCTGCCGGTGACGTCACCGATGACATCTTCCGCCAGGCGGTCACCGCCGCCGGCATGGGCTGCATGGCCGCGCTCGAGGCCGAGCGCTTCCTTGCGGCCAACGAACTCGCAGAAGCTGCCGAGTAACACGGGGAACACATGCTCGATTGGGATAAGCTCCGCATCTTCCACACGGCCGCCGAGTCGGGGAGCTTTACCCATGCCGCTGAAAAGCTGGGTATGAGCCAGTCGGCCGTATCCCGCCAGATTTCGGCGCTCGAGGACGACCTGGGCCTCAAGCTCTTCATCCGCCATGCGCGCGGGCTGGTGCTCACCGAAGTCGGCGAGCAGCTCTTCCGCACCGCCCATCGCATGCACTGGGAGCTCCAGCAGGTCGAAACCCAGATGAGCGAGAGCCAGGACGTGCCCACGGGCCCGCTCCTGGTCACCACCACGGTGGGCTTTGGCTCCACCTGGCTGTCCTCGCGCATCCACGAGTTCCTGCTGCTCTATCCGGGCATCCAGATCGAGATAAAGCTCAACGACGCCGAGCTCGACCTCGCCATGCGCGAGGCGGACGTGGCCATTCGCCTGCACCGCCCCAACCAGTCCGAGATGATCCAGCGCAAGCTCTTCTCGGTGCACAACCACTTCTATGCCTCCAAGTCCTACATCGCCGAACATGGCGAACCCACGGACGTGGCCGACATCGATAATCACCGCATCATTTCGTTCGGCGAGCCGGTGCCCTCGTACCTGGGCGACATCAACTATCTCGAGCGCATGGGCCGCCCGGATTCGAGCCCGCGCCGGGCCGCAGTCAAGGTCAACGCCATCTACGGCATGATGCAGGCCGCCCGCGCCGGCATCGGCATCGCCATGCTGCCCGACTACGTGGTCGAGGGCGAAGATCAGCTCCAAATGGTGCTGCCGGGCATCGAGCTGCCCGCCTACGAGACCTATTTCGTCTACCCGCCCGCGCTCAAGAACTCCAAGCGCGTCGGCGTCTTCCGCGATTTCATCGTGGGCAAGGCCCGCGAGTGGCAGTTCTGATGCGCCGCACGCTCCTTGCCCTGGCGGCTTTCGCCGCCGCGACCCTGCCCGCCCACGCCGTCTCCCTCACCGGCGCTCAGGTTGGGGACATCTTCTGCTACGGCCGACTTTCCGGCGACATGGCCCCGGTCGAGGCCATCCTCACGCCCGAGCTCGGGGCCGCCATTGCCGATGCCGAGTCGCGCAACGACGCCATCCAGAAATCGGCCCCGGACGAGAAGCCCCCGCTAGGCGACGGCATTCCTTGGCAGAGCTTTCAGGATTACGCCCCCCGCTGTTCCGTCGTCGGCATGACTGGCAGCGCCGAGCACCCTGAAGTCGTGCTGTTCTACCAGTTCCCGGACAATCCCGCCGGCAACTGGTCCGACAAGCTCGAACTCACCTTCGTCGACAAGCGCCTGCGCATCAACGACGTCATCTACAAGGATGGCTCGCGCCTCACCCAGGCCCTTCACGACGCCTTCGCGCAGTAACCGTTGCCGCCCTGCGCCGCCCCTTGCGTGCAGCGCACGCAATTGCACCCAAGCCCTTGACTTTCCCGCCCCGCGAGCGCACTTGCCTCCCGATGCCGTTACACACGGCTTCGCTTCAAAGGAACCCATGAGATGAACCCCGACAGTCGAAGTCGATCTTCGATCCCGTTGGCGCATCGGTAGCCCTTGATCGGCTCCACTGCGCTGACGGCGCAGACTATTAGGAGCCAGAAAATGCTGCGCATCTTCACGCGCGAGAGCGATCGCCTCGTACTCTCCACGTACGACGAGAATGATCCGGCCACCCATATCGGCGGAGCGGTCTGGTACGACCTGCTCAACCCCACCCCCGACGAAGACCGGTTCACCGAAGCCTGTCTGGGCGTCTCCATTCCCACCCGCGAGGAAATGGCCGATATCGAGCCCTCCGCCCGCCTCTACAACGAGGCCGGCAGCGAGTTCATGACCATCACCGCCTTCGCCCAGTTCGATAGCGGCGATCCGGCCAAGACCCCGGTCACCTTCATCCTGCGCAACAACCTGCTGGTGACGGTGCGCTACGCCGAGCCGCGCCCCTTCATGCTGTTCGAGGCGCGGGCCCGCAAGGCCAACGGCCGCTCCTACGCCACCGGCGAAGTAGTGATGATCGGCATCCTCGAGGCCTTCATCGATCGCCTTGCCCAGGTGCTCGAAGCTACGGGCGACGAGATCGACACCATCTCGCGCGAAGTCTTCCGCAACAAGGTCAAGAAGCCCACCGTCAAGTCGCGCGACCTGCAGTCGCTCATCGAGCAGATCGGCCGCAAGGGGGATATGCTCACCCTCGCCCGTGAAAGCCTGCTCTCGATCGTGCGCCTCACCTCGTTCCACCAGACCACCGAGATCGGCAATTCCAGGGCCGCCAAGGACATGCGCCAGGAGCTCAAGATCCTCCAGCGCGATGCCTCAGCGCTCTCCGATCACGCCAGCTTCCTCTCCAACAAGATCAATTTCCTGCTTGATGCGACGCTGGGCCTGATCAACCTGGAGCAGAACCAGATCATCAAGATCTTCTCGGTTGCCGCCGTCGTCTTCCTGCCCCCGACCCTGGTCGCCTCGGTCTACGGCATGAATTTCGATTTCATGCCCGAGCTCCACTGGGGCATAGGCTATCCCTGGGCACTCGGGCTCATGGCCTTGTCGGCCGCCCTTCCCTACCTCTTCTTCAAGCGCAAGGGCTGGCTCTAGAAGGCGTAGCTGACGCCCGCCCGGAAGATGTCGAGCGAGGGATTGTCGGCCCGGTGGAGGTAGCCGCCACCGCCGGCCGCGATCAGTCCCGCATCGACCTTGTCGAACCAGATGTGCTGGTACTCGGCGCGGACGCGGATGTTGTCGGTCAACGCCGCTTCCACGCCCGCGCCCGCCACGAGCCCGGTGGTGAAATTGCGGGAGCTGGCATGGCTGTCGAGGTCGCGCTTGTAGAGCTCGCCCACCGCCACGCCCGCCGTCGCGAACACCATGAACCGGTCATAGGTCAGCCCCGCCCGCGCGCGCAGCGTCCCGAACGTGCCGATCTCGATTTCGTTGACGAGCCCGGCGAACTGGGAATCGTTGCCCTTCATGCTGCCGCCGTTGATGTCGGCTTCCCCGCCCAGCACGAAACTGCCGAACTGGGCCTGGTAGCCGGCATGCACGCCGCCATTGAACCCGGAATAGCTGATGTCGCCGTCCACGTTCCAGGGGTCAGTGGGGGACGAAGCCCAGTGATTGGTGCTCATCCCCGAACCGTAGCCGAAATGCGCCCCAACATAGGGACCGCTCCAGTCATAGTCGGTGCTGGCGACCGAGCCGGGCACGTAAAGGGCGGAGATGTCCGCCGCCAAGGCGCCGCATGGCGCGAGACTGACAACGAGCGTTATTGCGAAAACTCTCGGATTCACGTCGGCCCCCATCCTCACGATCTATCGCCATTTGTCTCCCGGTTATGGTTAACGCTCCCTTTCCGGGCCTCACCGCTGCGCCTGGAGACGTCTCCGCGCCCGTTCCACGCCCTCATCGGGCCTCCCGCCCGGCCCAGGATGGCCTCCCGGGCTCGAATCGTCCCCGATTCACCCCACCGCGCGCTCGTCCGGATCACCCCAACCCCTTCAAATCGCCGGACAAACCCCGTCGACCAAAATTTTTTTACTCGATTTTCGACATCACGCTGAAACCGCTTTCAGTCAGCGGGTGTTATAACCCATTGATACACCACGAATTTTAGCGTCACTAAAATGACATAACGACGGCGCATCGCTCGTTATGCAGCCATCGCATAGCTGATCTAACCCGGACCGGGTTGTTGGCCCGTCAACCCCCTCCTATATCCCCGCCTGACAGCACGGTGTTCTCCCTCCCTTGCACCTTGTTGCTGTTTCCTCCCTCGAGAGGTTCTGCCTCTCGACCTCGTGGCTTCGCTCTCCCCTCGAGCGGGGCCACTTTTTTTTCGTGCCTACAAATTGTGCTGCCTACATTTTTGCCTGCATAGAATGCATGGCTGGCGTGCAGTTTGTCGCATTGCTGAACGGCGAGCGCGTAGGCATATTCACATTGTCGCTGAGACGCCGGCCGTATCCTCCTCCCTCGGCCCGCAGATCGCGACACCGGGAAAGTGCCTTATCCTCCTCCCTAGGCACGGACCCACTGGCAGACGGCGTATCCTCCTCCCTCGCCTCTGCCTCCACTTTCGATTTCGGCTTCGGCCCAAGTCATAGGGCTCCACTCCTCGAGTGGAGCCCCTTTTTTTGTTCACCAAAACGATTTGGGCAACCGGTTCACCAGCCCTCACTGCGCCAGATGCATGGCTGCACTGCCAGCTTTGCGTTTGTGCGAACCGCCCCGGGCGGGGATACTCCTCTCAACAACGGTTCGCGGCCACCTCCTCCCGGCCGCCGCCGTCTGGGTCCCGCGCAAGCGGACGCCCTTAAGGCCCTGCCCATCCCCTCGGGCGGGGCCTTTTTCTTTCCCCCCAGGCCGGTCGTTTCTGCCCCCACTAGGCAGAATTTGCCCATTCCTTGCAAAACGCGAAACGCCAGGAAGCCCGGAAATCCGGGACTTTTCGGCTGGCACGCTCCCTGCATCATGGAGTTGAGGACCACGCCCGCAGCCAGGAGGCACCATGACCACGATCAGCGCCGCGCAGTATTCCAACTACTACCTACTCCTGGGCAGCACCGCCTCCGCCAGCAAGACCGCAGCGTCCTCCGGCAGCGCCGATACTGGCACCGGGTCCTCGTCGAACGGGGCGACCAACATCACGCTTTCCAGCGCCGCCCAGTCGGCCCTCTCCACCAAGGACCTGGCCACGGTCGTCGCCGAAACCCGCGAAGCGCTCACCAAGCTCCTCGATGACGCCAAGCTCACTTCGCCGCTCAAGGACGGTAAGCTGGCGCTGGACCTGTCGAGCCTTGATCGGCGCGCGCTCTACGCGGTCGCCTCCAATGCGGAGGGCAAGTTCACCGACGACGAGCGCTCCGCCGCCGCCATCGAGCTTTCGAACCGTCTCGATGCAGCGCTCGCCGGCCCCGCGGCCGTGGCCCGCGTCACCGGCGATCTCGCCAATCTCTACAAGGCCGCCACCGACTTCCTCGATGGCGCTTCGCCCGAGGAAAAGGCCACCGACGCCTGGGCCAAGCAGAAGGCCGCCCTGCTCGAAGCCCAGAAGCAACTCACCGCAGATCCTCAGACCATGCCCGACGTGGCCGATGACCCGGTTGTCGACTATCTCAAGCGCGTCGAGAACGGCCAGGCCGGCCAGGTTCGCGATTTCGGCGATGTCGCCAAGGACGCCCGCGCCGCGCTCGACAAGCAATATGCCGATGCCAAGGCCGCCGGGCAGGAGCTCGTCTTCTCCAAGCTGCGCAAGGTCGGCCAGCAGGTCGACTTCTCAAATTTCGACAGCCGCTCGCTCTCGGCCATCGCGCTCAACAAGGATGATCAGTTCTCGGGCGAGGAGGTCAACGCCGCCAAGACCGAGATGCGCACCCGCTCCGGCCAGGCCCTGCTGGCCAGCTTCAAGAGTGCCTCGAACTCCGGCGACCCCACCGCTTTCGCCACCAATATCATCAGCGCCTTCGCCTCGCTCACTTCCGAGGAACGCCAGGCCGCCGGCTGGACCGACAGCTTCTATGCCGCCGCCGTCTCCAACTACGAGAGTTCGCTAAAGCTCGCCGACATGTTCGCCCAGAGCTCGTCCGGCTCCGCCAACAACAGCGGCCTGAGCGGGTTGGCTTCGCTTCTCGGCTGATCCCGGGAAGGTTGCGGGAGGAAGTCCCCCGCGCCTAGCGTACGCCCGCGCAAAAACCCTGGATCCGCTCCACGGCCTTCTGCAGTTCCGCGTCGGCCGCCGCGTAGCTCAGCCGGAAGTGGCCGGGCAGCCCGAAGGCGCTGCCCTGCACCAGGGCAACGCCCGTTTCCTCGAGCAGCGCCATCACGAAGTCCTCGTCGCTCTCGAGCGCCTTCCCGCCCGCGCTGGTCTTGCCGAGCAGTCCTTCGCAGGAGGGGAACACGTAGAACGCGCCCTGCGGCACCAGGCACGTCACCCCTTCGCTGGCATTGAGCCCGTCGACCACCAGGTCGCGCCGCGCCTGGAACACCTTGAGCCAGTCCTTGAGGAAGTCCTGCGGCCCGTTGAGCGCTTCCACCGCCGCCCATTGCGAGATCGAGGAGGCATTGGTGGTCGATTGACCCTGAAGCTTGGTCATCGCCGCCAGCAGCTCGCGCGGTCCCGTGCAATAGCCGATGCGCCAGCCGGTCATGGCATGCGACTTGGAGACCCCGTTCATGGTCAGCGTGCGCGCCTGCAGCGCCGGTTCGACCTGGGCGATGGTGGCGAACTTGCCCCCGTCATAGACGAGCGGCTCGTAGATATCGTCGGTGAGGATATGCACATGCGGCTGCCCCAGGAGCACCTGCGCCAGGCCGCGCAGTTCCTCGGCCGTATAGGCGGCGCCCGACGGGTTCGAGGGCGTGTTGAGGATCAGCCACTTGGTGCGCGGCGTGATCGCCGCGGCCAGCGCCGCGGGCGTCAGCTTGAAGCCCGTCGAGGCGTCGGCCCGCGCCAGCACCGGCTCGGCTCCGCACAACCGCACGATTTCCGGGTAGCTCACCCAGAACGGCACCGGCACCACCACTTCGTCGCCCGGATTGAGCGTCGCCAGCAGCGCGTTGAAGATGATCTGCTTGCCGCCCGATCCCACGAAGCAGTCAGCGGCCGTGACGTTGAGCCCGTTGTCGCGCCGGAACTTGGCGGCCACCGCCTCCTTGAGCTCGGGAATGCCGTCGACATTGGTGTACTTGGTCTTGCCTTCCGCCATCGCCCGGATCGCGGCGTCCTTGACGTGCTGGGGCGTGTCGAAATCGGGCTCCCCCGCCGACAGGGCGATCACATCGCGCCCTTCCCGCGCCAGTTCGCGCGCTTTCTGGGTGATTGCCACCGTCGCTGACGGTTGCACCCGCATGAGCGCGTCGGAAAGGAACCCCATGATCTTGTCTCCCGGAAAATCCGGTCGACAGTGATAAGGGCAGTCCCGGTTCGAGACAACCAATGTCGAGCTTAGGACACGCGTTTGTCGCGCCTAGATGGCCACGCCCTGCCGGCGCCGCAGCGCCACGCCCTGGACGCGCCAGCCACCATCCTCGTTTTCGAGCTGGTAAAGCGCCTCGTAGATGAGCTGGTCCGGCCCCACGATTCGCACGATCTGCACCACGTGCGTCTCGTCCACCTGCTCGAACTCGCCGAAACTGTGCGAGACCGAGCGCACGATCGCGTCATAGCCCGAGGCCTCTATGGCCGCCACGAATGCGGCCGGATCCTTGAACCGTGCCTGGAAGCCCGCGCCCGCCAGGCTGAGCGCCGTATCCCCGTCCCCGGCCCTGAAGGCCTCTATCTGTCCGGTGATCACCGCCTGCCAGGCCGCTTCCGGCTTGCCGTCATCCGCCGCCATGGCCGGCCAGGCGAGAAACACCAGCGCCATCAAGGTCATCGCGAAATTGACCGGTTTCATGAGCCGTCTCATGGCACCCTCCCTGGGGTTGGCCCGCCACACTTACGCCCTCAAATGGTACCGGAGTTTCCACCTTCGACACAAATTGCGCCCGCATTCGCCATGCATTCAGGCACCGTTGTGTTGCGTACGGAAGCGCCGAACATTGTCTATAACTACGCCGGCCACGCCGAAAAGTTTCAAAGTCTTCTATCTCCTTGCGCTCATCGCGGTTGCCTTGACCTCCGCTTTGGCCATCTACGCCAGCATCGCGCCTCAGAACGCCCTGGCCCTGACCCACGGTATCGATACCCGGGTCGCGGTCTTCATCGTTCCGCTCGGCCTGCTCATGCTGGCCACGATTGGAGAAGTCATCCGCGTTTCGCTGCGTGGCGCCATTCCGGGAGATGACCAGCTCCCGGCGCGGTCGCTGCGTTGGCAGGATGGCTCGGGGGCCTGAACCTTTCCATCAGTCACTGTCTATCGTGACCTCCTTTCGGGGCCGGCCGTTGTGCCGGCCTTTTTTTGTCCGGGGCGCAATCCGACCTAGGGCGTATTGTTCGTTGGAACCAGGCGGTGCAGACTTCCATTCCTCTGGGAGAAGGGAGGCAGCTATGCTCGTCGACAATATCCTTCAGTCCAAGGGAACGGTGGTCTACACCATTCCCTCCTACGCGCGGCTGGTTGAAGCCGTGGATATCCTCAATGCCAACAACATCGGCGCCGTGGTGGTCACAGACCGCTCGGGCTCCGTCATCGGCATCCTTTCCGAACGCGATATCGTGCGCCAGCTGGGCGTCCACGGTCCCGATGCGCTGGAAATGGAAGTCGGCGACTCCATGAGTTCGGCCGTCATCACCTGCACGCGCACCACCGATGTGGCCATGCTGGCCGAGCGCATGACCGAGTTCCGCATCCGGCACATCCCGGTGGTGGAGAACGGCAAACTTCTGGGCATCGTTTCGATCGGCGACGTCGTCAAGCGCAAGATCGAGGAGACCCAACAGGAAGCCGACGCCATGCGCGACTACATCTCCTCGGGCGTGGGCTGAAAGCACCCGCTTTTCCCTGCCCTTCCAGCGCCGTAGCGGCCGGGCCGTACGGCGATAAGGTTGGCTCGCGCCCGCCGGTCCGGACCAACATTACCATCCCTACCAAGCTTTAATGCCACCGAAAGGCCAGTGAGAGCCTGCCTCGTCTACCTTGCCACTCGTTGACCTCCAAAGTCACTGACGAGTCCCATGCAAGGAACCTCTCATGCCTAAACTCCCCGCCCTTACCAAGACCGCTCTGGCCGTTGCCCTCGCCGGCACGCTCGGACTAGCCGCCGTGCCCGCAACCTACGCCCAGGATGCAAAGCCCGGCCACGCCCAGGCCAAGCAGCCCCAGCAGGAGTTGCAGCGTCCCGGCCAGTGGCGCAACCATCAGATGCGCGGCAATCCCGATCGCGGCAATGGCCGCGGCCTGATGGACATCATCGCTTCCCCGCGCGGCGCCGAGGCTCTCGAGATCGCCTTCGTGCGGCTGTCTCACCGCATCGAGCTGACCGACGCCCAGAAGCCCGCCTTCGATGACCTCAAGACCACCGCGCTCGACGCCCAGAAGACCTTCGCCGATGCTGCCAAGGCCGCGCGCGAGACCCTGACCCCAACCGCCGGCAGCACGCCCGACATGGTCGCCATGCTCAAGGCCCGCGTCGCCATCGACACGGCACGCCTGGAAGCCATGAACACCGTCATGCCCAAGCTCGAGACCTTCCTGAACGGCCTCAGCGACACCCAGAAGGCCTCCCTCATGCCCAAGCGCGACAATGTCGGCTGGCAGCGCGGCCCGGGCATGATGGGCGGCAAGAACGGCATGCACGGCCCGCGTGGCCAGATGCCGGCCCAGCCTGGCGCCATGCAGGCCCAGCCCGACGATACTCAGGCCAAGCCCACGACCTGATCCCCAAAGGAGACCGGCGGCCAATCATTGAGTCCCCCACTCGCCCGCCCCGCCGCCGCATCTCCCGAGAAACCCCGGTTGTCCCGCCGGGGTTTCTCTCCTTTTCGGCGCCCCATCCTCCCGCTTGCCGGCCCTCGCGCAAACCGGTACTAACCGCTTCCTCAACGCTCTGCTGAAGCGAACCCATCCCGATGCCGCGCCCGCTCGCCGTCCTGCTCCTGCTCATCACGACATTCCTGTGGGGCATGGCTTTCGTCGCCCAGAAATCCGCCATGGATTCGATGGGCCCGCTCACCTTCGCTGCGGCCCGCTTCGTGCTGGGAGGCCTGGCGATCCTGCCGCTGGCGCTCTGGGAATATTCGCGCCGCGCCCACGACATTTCCCGGCGCGACTGGGGCCTCGTGCTGCTGCTGGCCGTTGCCTTCTTCATGGGCTCCTGGCTCCAGCAATGGGGCCTGACCATGACCACCGTCACCAATGGCGGCTTCCTCACCAGCCTTTATGTGATGTTCGTGCCCCTGATCGGCCTCATCGTCCTGCGCCACTGGCCCCACCCGATCGTCTGGATCTGCATGCCGATGGCGCTAATCGGGGTCTACTATCTCAACGGCGGCGGCCTCGACACCTTCAACGCCGGAGATGCCCTGGTGGTCTCCAGCGCCTTCTTCTGGGCCGTCCAGGTGCTCATGCTCGGCTTCGTCGCCAATCGCACCGGCCTGCCGATCTTCGTGTCGGCCATGTGCTTCATCTTCTCCGGCCTCGTTTCGACCGGCGGCGCCCTCGCCTTCGAGGCGCCCACCTGGTCCGGCCTTGCCGGCGGCTGGGTGCAGATCCTCTATGCCGGCCTGCTCTCCACCGCGGTCGCCTTCACCCTCCAGGCCGTGGGCCAGCGCCACGTGCCGGCGGCCAACGCTGCCATCATCCTGTCGGCCGAAAGCCTCTTCGCCGCGCTGGGTGGCTTCCTCATCCTCGGCGAGCGCCTGCCCGGTCTCGGCTATGCCGGCGCCGCCATGATCTTTGCCGCCATCGTCCTCGTCGAATCCGTTCCGGCCCTCAGACGTCGCGAACCGCTTGCACAAATGCCTTGAGGCAATTCTCCCCCTTATCAAATCCGGCGCTGTGCGCTACCCAAGGAACATGAACACGCCGCATATCCTTGTGGTCGAAGACGACCGGCAAATCCGCGACCTGGTGGCCCAGTTCCTTGAGCTCAATGGTCTTCGTGTTTCCGTTGCCACGAATGGCAAGGAGATGGACAAGGCCCTCAAGGACCAGTCCATCAGCCTGATTGTTCTGGACCGCATGCTGCCCGGCGAGGATGGCCTGACCATCTGCCGCCGCCTGCGCGCCACCTCCGATATCCCCATCATCCTGCTCACCGCCCTCTCGGACGACATCGAGCGCATCATCGGGCTCGAAATGGGCGCCGACGATTACCTGGGCAAGCCCTTCAACCCGCGTGAATTGCTGGCGCGCATCCGCGCCGTGCTGCGCCGCCGCACCAGCGAGCCCGTTGCCGCCAACCGCGCTCCGCGCGGCTACATGTTCGACGGCTGGCAGCTCGACACCCAGGCCCGGCGCCTGCACGATCCTACCGGCGCGCGCATCACCCTCACCTCGGCCGAGTTCGACCTCCTGCAGGTCTTCTGCGAGCAGGCCGGGCGCGTCCTCGGCCGCGAGGAGATCATCGACCTCACCCAGGGTCGCGAGAACGGTTCGTCCGGGCGCAGCGTCGACATTCTCGTCTCGCGCCTGCGCCAGAAGATCGAGAAGGACCCCCGCGACCCGGTGATGCTCCTCACCGTTCGCTCCTCCGGCTACAGCTTCGCCCCCGACGTCTACGAACTATGATCAAGGCTCTCCGATCGCTGTGGCCTAGCGGCATCTCGGGGCAGATCGTCCTGCTGTTGCTGGCCACGGTGGCATTGAGCCAGTTGATCGCCCTGGCGCTCGTCAACCTCTCCGATTCCCGCCATGACCCGGACGAGAACCTGCGCATGCAGGCCCGCTCCATCGCGTCCATCGTTCGCCTGATCTCGGACGCCCCCGCCATAGACGAGCGGCAGGCCATCGTCGTCGCCGCCAATCGCTCCAATCCCGACATCAACCTGCGCATCATCTCCGGCCCCGGCGCCACAATGCCCGAGATCAGCCGCGAACCCGCGCCCGATTTCCTCACCCGCGATCTGGGGCCCGACATCATCGCCGTCACCGATCCGCGCGTCGGAAACGAGCCGCGCACCATCACCATCGCGCTGCCCGATGACATGTATCTGCGCGTCAATCTGCCGTTCAACAGCCCGACGCCGCCGCTGCTCAATCCGCGCACCAACACGCTGATCTTCGCCGCCATCGGCGCCCTGGCCCTCCTCATCTGGGCCACCCAGGTGCTCTCCTCGCGCCTGCGCAACTTCGCCCAGGCCGTGGCCGAGTATTCGCCGGACGGTGACCACGACGCCCTGCCCGAGACTGGTCCGCTCGAACTGCGCACCGTCGCCATCGCCCTCAACCGCATGCGCGACCGCATCGATACCCTGGTCAAGAACCGCACCATGATGCTGACCGCCGTCGGCCACGACCTGCGCACTCCCGTCACGCGCATGCGCCTTCGTGCCGAGTTCATCGAAAACCCCGAGACCCGCGCCGCCATCCTGCGCGATCTCGAACAGATGACCGATATGATCGATGCCGTGCTCTCGCTCCTACGCGACCCCAGCGCCCTGCCCGCGCCCGAGCGCGTCGACCTGGCGTCTTTCCTTCAGGCCTTGGCCGACGACTTCACCGATACCGGCCGACCGGTCGACTATCGCGGCCCCGCCCATGTCACCGCCCGCATCCATGAGGATGCCTTGCGCCGCGCCGTCGCCAACCTCGTCGAGAACGCCCTCCATTTCGGCACCCAGTGCCGCATCACCCTGCGCGCCCTGCCAGACCAGCCCTATGTCATCGAGGTCGACGACAACGGCCCCGGCATTCCCCCCGAGGAACGCGACCAGATGCTCCAGCCCTTCATGCGCGGCGACAGCTCGCGCAGCCAGGCTCACGAGGGATTCGGGCTGGGCCTCGCCATCGCCTCTGTCATCACCCGGGGTCACAGGGGCACGCTGACGCTGGGCGAGAGCGATCTGGGCGGACTACGGGTCACCATCACCCTGCCGCATTGATCCCGCTGGCCCTTGTGGCGCCTCGGCAAAATCTCTGCGCCGTCACATCCCCGTCACCGCCTCGTCACACAACACCAATAGCGTTGCCCTGTCCGAGCCAGCCCCCAACGGCGCGGACCGCCCGGCTCACCCCGCCCTATCTGTGAGCCCTGGCTTCCGGACGCGGCTGCCAACCCCGCGTTCTCATTCGCCGGCCAAGCCGGTCTTTAGGCCGCCCTCGCCCGGCGGTCTTTTTTTGTGCGCTTTCCGATTTTCCCGGTCGCGCCGTCCGATTGCGTGCGGCACAACGGGGCGATCACGGAAGGCGCCCATGGCCAAGCTCTACTTCTCCTACGCCGCGATGAACGCCGGCAAGTCGACGATCCTGCTCCAGGCGTCCTACAACTACCGCGAGCGCGGCATGAACACGATGCTGTTCACCTCCGCTCTCTACGCCGAGGATGGGGTCGGCCTCATCTCCTCGCGCCTTGGGGTCAGCAGCGAAGCCGAGCTCTATACGGGGGAAACCGACCTCTTCACCCGCATCGCCGCCCAGAATCGCGCCACCCCGATCAGTTGCGTTTTCGTGGACGAGGCCCAGTTCCTCACCGCCGACCAGGTCTGGCAACTCGCGCGTGTCGCCGACCGGCTCAGGATCCCCGTCATGTGCTTCGGGCTGCGCACCGATTTCCAGGGCAAGCTGTTCCCCGGCTCGTCCGAGCTCCTGGCCATCGCCGATGTTCTGCGCGAAGTGCGTACCATCTGCCATTGCGGCGCCAAGGCCACCATGGTGGTGCGACAAGACGCCGAGGGACATGCGCTGACCAGCGGCGAACAGGTCTCGATTGAGAAGACGGTCTATGTTTCCCTGTGCCGCCGCCATTGGGAAGAAGAAACCGGCCGATGGCCGCTACCGGGATCCACGCATGACCACTGAACAATCGCCTGAGCCCCACGGGGCGCTCACCATTCGAACCCTTGCCATGCCGGCGGACACCAACGCGGCCGGAGACATCTTCGGCGGCTGGGTGCTCTCGCAGATGGACATTGCCGGCGCCATCGCGGCGGTCGAGCGTGCCGGCGGCCGCGTCGTCACCGTCGCCGTCGAGGCCATGACCTTCATCGCCCCCGTCAAGGTTGGTGACGTGCTCGAGGTCTTCACCCGCGTCGAGCGCATCGGCACCAGTTCGATCACCATCGCCATGGAGGCCTGGGCCCGCCGCAACCGCATCGGCGGCCATGTCAAGGTGACCGACGGCAAGTTCGTCTACGTCGCCATGGGCGAAGACGGCCGCAAACGACAGATCCCCCCACCGGCCCAATAACCCGCGCTCCACCCATCTTCCCCAGCCCAATCCCTCCCCGGCGAAAGCCGGGGTCCAGATTCCGCCGCGCTCCGCAAGAAGACTGGAAGTGGATTGAACCCAGCCCTACCTCACCCGATCTCCCGCAACCTCTGCGCGAGGTACCGCCGCTCCCCCGCCTTCCCGCTCATCTCAAGCGCCCGCTCGATAGCCAGCTTCCCGGCCTGCCGCTCCCCGATCCGCAGCAGCATCTCGCCCCGCGCCAGGTGCATGGGCCCGTGCCCGGCCAACTGCGCCTCGACATCCGCCAATAGCTCCAGCCCGCGCGCCGCCCCGAACCCCTCCATCACCGCCACCGCCCGGTTGAGTCGCACGAACGGGGACGGCTGCACCGCCTCCAGCTGCGCATAGAGCCCCGCCACCACGCGCCAGTCCGCCGGCCGGTCCGCTCGCGCGTGTTCGGCCGCAATGGCCGCCTGCAGGTGATAGGGCCCGCAGAAGCCCTCGCCCTCGATCGCCTCGAGCATGGCGAGCCCCTCGGCGATCTCGTCTCTCGCCCAGAGCTTGCGATCCTGGTCCGCCAGCCGCAGCACCATGCCGTTGGCATCGGCCCGCGCCGCCCGCCGCGCGTGTTGCAGCATCATCAGCGCCAGCAAAGCCCGGGCCTCCCCGCTCCGTGGCGCCACGTCCACCATCGCCCGGCCCAGCCGCAGGGCCTGCTCGCAGAGGTCCTGCCGCACCACCGCATCTTCCTCGCGCGGCGCGTAGCCCTCGGTGAAGATCAGGTAGATGACCGCCAGCGCCCCGGCGATCCGCTCGACCAGTTCCTCCCCTTCCGGTTCGCGGAACGGTATGCGCGCCGCCCGGATCTTGTCCTTGGCCCGCGTCAGACGCGCCGCCATCGTCGGCACGGGCACGAGAAAGAGGCGCGCGATGGTCTCGGTCGAAAGGCCCGCCACGGCCCGCAGCGTCAGCGCCACCTGCGCCTCGCGCGAGAGCGCCGGGTGGCAGCACATGAAGATCAGGCCAAGGCGCTCGTCGGGCAGCATGGCATCGTCCTCGTCCCGGGGTTCGGCGTCCAACCACGCCTGCCGGTGCCGGCGTTCACGCGCCGCTCGCCGCCGCAGCGTGTCCAATCCCTTGCGGCGGGCCGCCGTCATCAGCCAGCCCGCCGCATTTTCCGGTGGTCCCTGCACCCAGGCCCGGCTCGCAGCGGCGAATGCCTCCTGCAGCGCCTCCTCGGCCAGGTCCAGGTCGCCGAACTGCTTGGTCAGCAGCGCCAGCAACCGCGCCCAATGCGCGCGATAGGCCTCTGCCAGCGCCGCTTGCATCACCCCTGATGCTCCACGACCGGTCGCACCTCGACCGTTCCGGGCAACATCTTGGCGTAGCCCAGCGCCTCGTCCAGGTTCGCCGCTTCGATCAGGTAGAAGCCGCCCAGGTGCTCGGTCACCTCCGCGTAGGGGCCGTCCGAAATAAGCGACTTGCCCCCTTCGTTGCGCACCGTCGTCGCGCTCGAAGAATGCGCCAGCTCCTCGCCCGCCACGAAGGCATTCTTCCGGGCCAGTTCCGCCCCGAGCTTTTCGTGCATGGCATACATCTGGCGCCGCTCTTCCTCGCTGGCGTTGACCCAGACACTCTCGTCACCAACCAGCAGCAATAGGTATTTCATCTCTGTTTCCCTCGTCTCTTGAAGCGTCCCGTACCCGGGATCGCGCCTATGACGCCGCCCGGCGCGCGGATTCGACATCGGCTGCGAAATTTCTCGTTCATCGTCGTTCAGCAGCCGTTCATCTAAGCCTGTCTAACTGCGCATCACGAGCGGAAAGCGGCGCGGAACCAAGCATCCTCGCGCCTCGTTCTGTTCCCGGCTAAACAACTGTCGAAAAAGACGAGGAGCGTCCAATGAAACGTCAGACAGCCAAGCTTTTGCGCACCGCGCTGGCTGGCCTAGCGATCGCCGCGGCAGGCGTGTTCACGCTGCTGCCGTCGGTCGCTTCGGCGGCCCCGGCGACCGCCACCAGCAACGTCAACGTGCGGTCCACCCCGGGTGGAGCCGTCGTGGGCGTCCTCGGTTCGGGCGAACGCGTCGACATGCAGCAATGCCAGGGATCCTGGTGCTATATCGAGGGCCGCAACCTCTCCGGCTGGGTTTCGTCCAACTACCTGTCCACCGGCCGTGGCGGCGGCGGTCCCCAGGTCATCGGGCCGGCCAATCCCAACCCGAATTTCGGCATTTCCGTCGGTCCCGGCGGCGTTTCCATCGGTATCGGCCAGCCGCCGGTCCGCCCGATCCCGCCCCGTCCCGGCCCGCGCCCGCCGGCGCCCCGTCCGAGCTTCGGCGAAGTCTGCTTCTACGAGAACCCGGGCATGCGCGGCCGCAGCTTCTGCGCTGAATCGGGCGACCGCATCGCCCAGCTCGGCCGCTGGGACTCCATGATCGGCTCGATCGAGAACAGCGATGGCCTGCAGGTTCGCGTCTGCACCCGTCCGAACTTCCGGGGCGATTGCCGCGTCTACACCACCGACGCCTTCAACCTGGGCCGCTTCGACGGTTCCATCTCCTCGATCCAGGTCTACTAAGGACCGGTTCGGATCGCACCCTTCCAGACGCCGCGCGGCCCCCGCGCGGCGTTTTCGTTTGCCCCGCGTCCATTTCGCACTTGGAACCCCCGCCGCCGCGCGCTAGCCTCCCAACACATTGCTGGTTTGGAGCTTTTAGGATGCATCGTCCCGACAGTCTGTCCCTGACCACCCTGGTGTCCGCCCTGCTGGGCATCATCCTCGCCCTCTTCTCGACCCAGGCCGCCCTTGCCGGCAAGGCCCACCTTTACGGGTCCAACGCCTGGACCAACAATGCCGGCGCCCTGCTGAGCGGACCGGGCTCGCCCTATCATCAGGTCGGCAGTGTCGAGGGCGAGATCCGCGTGCTCGTCGATCGCTGCACCGGCCGCTGGTGCCAGATCAGGGCCGGCAGGCAAGCCGGCTGGTTCCCGCTCGACAGCCTCAATTTCGGCCTGCGTCCGGGCAGCCCGTGGAGCGGCCCGCGCCTCAACTACCCCTCCGGCGGCCCCGGCATGGTGTGCTTCTATTCCGGCGCCAACTTCTCGGGGGCCAGCTTCTGCTCCCCGCCCGGCACCTACGTGCGCGACCTCGCCCTCCTCAATCGCGACAACCAGGTGCGCTCGGTGGAGGTCATCGGCAATACCTCGGCCATCATCTGCCGCGACTTCAAGATGACCAACGGCTGCACGCGTATCATCGAGAGCAAGGGCCGGCTCCCCGAGGGCTTTGGCGGCGCCGTGTCCTCCTACCGCGTCTACTGATTCCACCGCGCCGTCCGGCCCCGCCGGGCGGCTTCCCGTCTTTTCTGAACGAAATCGGCGGGTCTCCTAAACACCCCGTTCAGTGCCGGTTCAGCGGCGCGATGGTTTTTTCTGCCTCAGGAACGGCGACGCCTAAGTCGCTGCCGCAACAGAGGAAACACCATCATGCTGAACAACAAGCTCACCATCGCGGCTGTCGCCGCTGTCGCCCTCGCCGGCTCCACCGCCGCTGCCCTTGCCGCTCCCGCCGTGGCCACCGGCAACGTCAACCTGCGCAACGCGCCTGGCGGCGCCAAGATCGGCGTGCTCTATGCCGGCGAGCAGGTGAACGTGAAGACCTGCCAGGGCTCCTGGTGCTTCGTGCAGCGCCCCGGCCCCGACGGCTGGGTGAGCAAGAACTATCTCGCCATCAAGCAGGGCAAGAAGCAGGTGCCATTCAATTTCGGCGTCACCATCGGCCCGGATGGCCCGCAGGTTTCGATCGGCGTCGGCAATGGCCAGTTCCCCTTCCCGCACCCGCCCGCCGCCGCGCCCCGCGCCTGCTTCTTCGAGCACATCAACTACGGCGGCGCCTCCTTCTGCGAAAACCTGGGCACCAGCGAAACCATCATCGATCCGGCCTGGAACGATCGCATCTCCTCGGTCAAGCTCTATGGCGGCGCCAAGGTCCGCGTCTGCCGCGACATCAACTTCGCCGGTGGCTGCTCGGTCTGGGTGAGTTCCAAGACCAATGTCGGCGGCGCCTGGAACGACGTGATCTCGTCCTACAAAGTCTACTGAGCCCCCACATTTGTTCCCCCGCGAGCAACGCCGTCCCATGGGACGGCGTTCTGCTTTTGGCGGGCTCGACAGCGCACGCGCTTGCTGCCAACAATTTACGCGTAGCCAAGACGCAACAGCGTTACTACGGGGGGAAACATGTCCGACCACCTGCGTCCAGCCTATGCCAGGCCGACCCGGCTCTCGCGCTGGCTGATCTTCTTTCTTGTGCTGAACCTCCTCGCGGCAGCCGTCGCGGTGGTCACCGGCTTCCTCGCCCGCCTGCCTCTCGTCCAGCTCCGCCGCGGCAACGCCTCCGATGCCGTCATCTCCGCCGTGCTCGAAACCGAATTCCGCCACAACCTCGTCAGCGCCATTCACGGCGTCCTCGGCATCGTGGTGGCAGTGCTGTTCCTCACCTGGGTCTACCGCGTCGCGTGCAACGCCCATGCGCTTGCCATCAAGCCGATGCGCTTCACCCCCGGCGCCGCCGTCGGCTGGTACTTCGCCCCCATCTTCAATCTCTTCCGCCCCTACCAGGCCATGTTCGAGATCTGGTCGGTGAGCGCAGACCCGGAAGCGCCCTATCGCAGGCGGCGCACCGACGCGCTGGCGCTCTGGTGGTTCCTGTGGCTGACCACCAACTTCATGTTCAGCGTCGCCATCGCCATCATGGTGTTCTCGCGCAAGGACGATATCGGCGGCCTGCTGGTCGGCAACGTCTTCCGCCTCGGCGGCGACGCGCTCTCCGTTCCCCTTGCCCTGGTCATCATGCGCATCGTCTCCCGCCTCAACCGGCTTCAAGCCGCCTACCGCGACCGCCAGCACAGTCACGCCCAGGAGCACGAGGCCGTTCCGCCGGCCGCCAATACCAACTTCGCCCGCGTCTGAACCCGGCGCCTGTCGCCGGCCTAAACACCGCATTCAGGCCCGGTTCAGCCGGCCCTTGGCAATCTCGTCCTCACAAACAGCGGCCCCGTAACCGCTGCCAGGGACACAGAGGTTACCATCATGAACAAGCACTCGATCTCGACGATCCTCGCCGCTGCCGCCTTCGCGCTGACCTCGGCAGCCGCCTTCGCCGCCCCCGCCGTCGCTACCGGTACCGTCAAGGTTCGCGACGATGCCGGCAACTATGGCAACTGGGTCGACACCCTCCATGCCGGCGAGCACGTCAACGTCACCGGCTGCAATTACGGCTGGTGCTACATCAAGCATCCCGGCCCCGATGGCTGGGTCAAGCAGAGCCGTCTCGATTTCGATTACGGCTACGACGACGCCGAGATCGTGGCCGTGACCCCGGTCGAACCCAGCATCGGCTTCGGCATGAATTTCGGCCCGGGCGGCGACGTTTCCTTCGGCTTCGGTTTCGCCTCCTACTGAGCCCGGTCGCCCGCCCCGGCAAAGCCACTCCCGCTGCCCCGGGAGTGGCTTTTCTTTTCTCCAAAATATTCTTCGTCCATTTGTCGATTACGGCGGGGCCGTCTCGTCGTGTCGGTATCAGGGCCAATTGCCCCGACCGAAAACGAGAGGACGAAAATGCAGATCTCCGCCTTGGCCGCCGTCGCGGTCGCCGCCATGTTCGCCACGCCCGCCTTCGCCGAGGACCGCACCGGCACGCTGCCGGTCAACGGCCTGGAAATGTATTATGAGATCCACGGCGAGGGAGAGCCGCTGGTCCTCATTCACGGCGCCTGGATGAATATCGACACCAACTGGGCCGCGCTCATGCCCACCCTCGCCATGGATCACAAGGTCATTGCCCTGGAGATGCAGGGCCACGGCCGCACCACCGATCGCGACACTCCCATCACCTATGAAGGCATGGCCGATGACGTCGCGGCCGCGCTCGATGCCCTCCAGGTCGAGAAGGCCGACATTTTCGGCTATTCCATGGGCGCCGGCATCGCGCTGCAGCTTGTCATCCGCCATCCCGAAAAGGTCGAGCGGCTCATCGCAGCCTCGGGCGGCTATTCCACCGACGGTCTCGCTGAAGGTTACGACGCAATGGTCGCCACCATGACGCCGGAAATGTTCGTCGGCACCCCGCTCGAGAGCGAGTACAAACGCCTCTCGCCCACCCCCGACCATTTCCGCGATTTCGCCGTCAAGATGATCGCCTTCGAGGCCCCGTTCTCCTGGCCGGAATCCGACATCAAGGCCATCAAGGCGCCCACCCTCCTTATCGGTGGCGACGCCGATATCGTCACGCTCGAGCACCAGGCCTCGCTCTACCGGCTGCTCGGCGGCACCGAGAATGGCGATATCAACGGCCTCTCCACCGCGCAGCTGCTCATCCTGCCGGGTACCAGCCATATCGGGGTCTTCTTCAACCCCCTCAACGTGGAGATCATGAAGCTGGCCGTCCCCGCTTTCCTTTCGGCCGAACTGCCGCCCAAGCCGCCCCAGTTCTAGGCGAATCGAGGCGGGATGGGTTTAGCTCTTCCCGCCTCTCCGTGGCCGTCCGGAGCCGCAGTTCCGCAGGATTTGCCTGTTCACGCCATGCCATGAGTCTTTATGACTTGCAGCACGACGAGGCTCCCATGCGCACCCAGGATAGCTACAACGATCGCCTGAACCGGATGCTCGACTACGTTTACGCCCATCTGGAGGACGACCTGTCCTTCGATCGGCTGGCGGAAGTCGCCTGCCTTTCGCCCTATCACTGGAGCCGCATCTATTCGGCCATGCGGGGCGAAACGATCGTCGCCACTATCCGCAGGCTGCGGCTCCAGCGCGCCGCCGAGCGTCTCTCCAACTCCGATCTCGACATCGAAGCCGTTGCGAAGCGCGCCGGATACGGATCCGCCGACACCTTCGGACGCGCCTTCAGGGAGGCATACGGCGCCAGCCCGGCGGCCTATCGGGCGGGCGGCTCGCACGCCGCCTTCAAGGCCGCCAACGCAGCGGGCGATGCCAATGCCTTCCCCGTGACCATCGAACACCTGCCCGAGCGGCGGTGCGCCGGCATCGATCATGCCGGTTCCTACATGGCCATCGACCATGCCATGGGCAGGCTCTTCGCCGAACTGGTCGCGCGCCAGGCCCTCCCCGCCGCGCCCGCGATGATCGGGGTCTTCTTCGACGATCCCGACCTCGGCCCCGAGGACGCGTTGCGCTCGCGGGCCTGCCTGCCGGTTGCCGGCTCGTTCTCGATCGATCCGCCGCTGGTTGAAACGGTCCTGCGCGGCGGCCCCTACGCGAAGCTGAGCTATACCGGCCCTTATGCCGACATGCGGGGCGCCTATCGCTGGCTCCTGGGTGTCTGGCTGCCCGCCTCCAGTCACGAACCCGCCGATGCGCCGATCTTTGAGGCCTACCTCAACGATCCCCGCCATGTGCCGCCGACCGAGCTGCGAACGGACATCCACCTCCCGCTCAAGTCCGCCCCATGAGCGCCCCGCCCGTTCCCGAGCCCGTTGCGCGGACCATTGCGCGCTACCCCGCGCCCGTTGCGACGCGCCTGATGGAAATTCGCGCGCTCATCTTTGCCGTGGCCGCGCGGACCGAAGGCGTCGGCCCGCTCACCGAAGCCCTCAAATGGGGCGAACCGGCTTACCTGACCGAAGCCAGCAGAAGCGGCACCACGATCCGGCTCGGCGCCACCCGGTCTTCTCCCGACGCCGCCGCCGTGCTGCTCAACTGCCGGACCAGCCTCGTGGAGTCATTCCGCGCCGGCTTCGCCGATGTCTTCGCCTTCGAGGGCAATCGCGCCGTCATCATGCCGATTGCGGGCCCGCTGCCGCAGGCGCCGCTGATCCTGTGCCTGCGCGCCGCGCTGACCTATCGCCGACGCTGACGGCGTCTCTTGTCCTAAGCCTGCCCCCAGGCATGCATCAGCACCAGGTTCGCGGCGGCGACCACGCCCAGCACCACCGCCCATTCCGTGCGGCCCGCCGCCTGAAGTGCCAGCACTGCCAGTGCGAACATCGCCACCTTGAAGACCGTCAGCCACGGCTCGCCCAGCCGCATGCCCGACTTCGGCGCCGCGAAGATGCCCCAGGCCGTCGCGGCCACGACCACCGCCACCACCGCGATCAGCCACTTGAGCCAGCCTGCCTGGTCGAGCCCAAGCGCCCACACCACGAAAGCCGCCAGCATCGCCAATTCCGCAACGAACGCCACCAGCAGGTTGCCCCCCTTCAAGATATCCACGCCTAACCTCCTGTTTCCGTCACGCGCCACCCTGCCACGAACGCTCCGCGCTGCCTCTCCGCCAAGGTCGTATTTCCGACCTGCATTTGTGTTTGGAGGCTCGCGCCCCTGTTCCCTTTCCGTTCCTGGCATGCTAAGCAGGGGCAACCAATCACGCCACTACTGACATTACCTGTCACGAGCCCTATCTATCGTGGGAGCGTCGGAGGAAACTGCCTCCGCGCCAGCAGACGGATCGACCATGGCCTCCGAGAAGAAATCCGCCCGTCCGGGCAAAGCCGAATTTTCCATCGATGACTTCCTGGGCGAGATCGAGAAGGCCGAGGACATGGCCGCGAGCAAGCCGCTGCCGCAGGAACGCCTGCGCAACAAGCGCGCCCTCGACCGCGCCGACCGCGCCGCCGCCGAGGAAGCCGTCGCCCCGAAAACCGCGCTCGAAAAGCGCCGCACCACCCAGTCCAGGCGCGACACCGCCACCGGCATGGCCCTCAAGGCTCCCAAGTCCAAGGCCAACTCCGTTGATCGCCCCACCAACCTGCCCGGCCTCGAGGAAGGCATGCAGGCCGGCTTCAACCACATGCCCTCCGGCGCCGCCCGCGACCGCATGACGGCGCGCGACATCTCCCGCGAAGCCGCCAAGGACCCGGAAGTCCTCGGCAAGCTGCGCGATGCGCTCGATACCGCCAAGGCGAAATCCAAAAAGCGCGGCTCGTCCCTCGAAGGCGCCGCCACCGTCGGCATCAGCGCCACCGTCAAGGCGCTCGAAGACATCATCCTCAACGGCCGCAAGGAAGTGGAAGGCTCCGCCCCCTGGGTGCCTCACCGCCCGGAGCGCCCCGAAAAGCGCGAAGGCGGCATCCCCTTCAAGCTCGTCACCGACTATGAACCGCGCGGCGACCAGCCCACCGCCATTGCTGAGCTCATCGAAGGCATCGAGAACGGCGAGACCGACCAGGTCCTGCTCGGCGTCACCGGCTCGGGCAAGACCTTCACCGCCGCCCAGGTCATCGCCCGCACCAACCGCCCGGCCCTCATCCTCGCCCCCAACAAGACGCTGGCCGCCCAGCTTTACGGCGAGTTCAAGTCCTTCTTCCCCGAGAACGCGGTCGAGTACTTCGTCTCCTACTACGACTATTACCAGCCCGAGGCCTACGTTCCGCGCACCGACACCTATATCGAGAAGGAATCCACCATCAACGAGCAGATCGACCGGATGCGCCACTCGGCCACCCGCGCCCTGCTCGAACGCGACGACGTCATCATCGTCGCCTCGGTGTCCTGCATCTACGGTATCGGCTCGGTCGAAGACTACACGGCCATGACCATCGACGTGCAGAAGGGCGAGAAGATCGACCAGCGCGAGCTCCTCGCCAAGCTGGTCGCCCTCCAGTACAAGCGCGGCGACACCGGCTTCGTGCGCGGCACTTTCCGGGTTCGCGGCGACACCATCGAGCTCTTCCCGGCCCACTATGAAGACGCCGCCTGGCGCATCACCCTCTTCGGCAACGAGGTGGAGGCCATCGCCGAGTTCGATCCCTTGACCGGCAAGAAGTCGTCCGACCTCACCTTCATCCGCGTCTTCGCCAACAGCCACCACGTGACGCCGCGCACGACGATGAACCAGGCCATCAAGCTCATCAAGCAGGAGCTTGCCGCCCGCCTCCAGGAGCTCAACGGCGCCGGCCGCTTCCTCGAAGCCCAGCGCCTTGAGCAGCGCACGCTCTTCGATCTCGAGATGATGGAAGCCACCGGCTCCTGCGCCGGCATCGAGAACTATTCGCGCTACTTCTCCGGTCGTCGCCCCGGCGAGCCGCCGCCGACGCTCTTCGAATACCTGCCCGACAACGCCCTGGTGTTCGTGGACGAATCCCACGTCACCATCGGCCAGCTCGGCGCCATGTATCGTGGCGACCTGCGCCGCAAGGCCACGCTCGCCGAATACGGCTTCCGCCTCCCCTCCTGCATGGACAACCGTCCGCTGCGCTTCGAGGAGTGGAACGCCATGCGCCCGCAATCGGTCTATGTCTCGGCCACGCCCGGCTCGTGGGAGATGGAGCAGACCGGCGGCGTCTTCGCCGAACAGGTCATCCGCCCCACCGGCCTCATCGACCCGCCCGTCGAGATCCGCCCCGCCAAGAGCCAGGTGGACGACGTCGTCGACGAGATCCGCCAGACCTCCAAGAACGGCTATCGCACCCTCGTCACCGTCCTCACCAAGAAGATGGCCGAGGACCTCACCGAATACATGCACGAGCAGGGCATCCGCGTGCGCTACATGCACTCGGACATCGACACCATCGAGCGCATCGAGATCATCCGCGACCTGCGCCTGGGCGCCTTCGACGTGCTGGTCGGCATCAACCTCTTGCGCGAAGGCCTCGACATCCCCGAATGCGGGCTCGTCGCCATCCTCGACGCCGACAAGGAAGGGTTCCTGCGCAGCGAAACCTCGCTCATCCAGACCATCGGCCGCGCCGCGCGTAACGTGGATGGCCGCGTCATCCTCTATGCCGACAACACCACCGGCTCGATGGAACGCGCGCTGGCCGAAACCAATCGCCGCCGCGAAAAGCAGATGGCCTACAACGAGGCCAACGGCATCACCCCGCAATCGGTGCGCTCCAACATCCTCGACATCGTCGATTCCGTCGCCGAGCGCGACCACGTCACCGTTTCCATCGGCAAGGGCAAGGACGGCAAGGAACAGGTCCAGGTCGGCGCCAACCTCGCCGCCGTCATCAAGGACCTCGAAGCCCAGATGCGCGAAGCCGCCACCAACCTCGAATTCGAACGCGCCGCACGCCTGCGCGACGAAATCAAGCGCCTGCGCGAAATGGAACTCGACACCCTCGAAGGCGCCGACCTCGCCGCCGACTGACCCCCGCGCCTTCTCCCCCTTGTGGGGGTGAAGAGCGGCTATCCCGACGAACGCCGGGCGCCAGCAGAACCGGGATAGAACTCAGCCCAACCGCGATCCCCGCCTTCATCCCTCATGGCGACGAAAACAAGCGTCCTTGCCCCCCACTTCACCTCTCCCCCTCGGGGAGAGGTCGGCCGCAGGCCGGGTGAGGGGCCGCCCCAACCACCGGCCCCAGGACCCAAAAGCCCTCCAGGCGCCAGCAGAACCGGGATAGAACTCAACCCGACCGCGAGCCACCGCCTTCATCTCCCCTGGCGACGAAAACAAGCGCCCTCGCCCCCACTTCACCTCGCCCCCTCGGGGAGAGGTCGGCCGCAGGCCGGGTGAGGGGCCGCCCCAACCACCGGCCCCAGGACCCAAAAGCCCTCCAGGAGCCGGCAGAACCGCGATAGAACTCAGCCCAACCGCGATCCCCGCCTTCATCTCACCTGGCGACGAAAACAAGCGCCCTCGCCCCCACTTCACCTCTCTCCCTCGGGGAGAGGTCGGCCGCAGGCCGGGTGAGGGGCCGCCCCAACCACCGGCCCCACGAACCCAAAAGCGCTCCCGCTGGCCTTCACCTCTTCCCTCCCCGTGTGAAGTGAAAAGCGTTTACCCCGGCAAACGCCAAGCCCCGCGGAGCCTTGCGAGCGATGCACACGCCGAGCCATGCCAGCCTCCGGCAGGACCGGGGAAACCCTCTGTCCCGATTGACCGGGAACCAATCCGTCTCTCAAATCCTGATTCCGATCCGCTCCAAGGAGGACGCCATGCGCGCGCCGAAATCCCTGCCGCTCTTCGCCCTGGCCCTGCTGGCCCTGCCCCCGCTCGCGACGCCCGCCCTCGCCGCCGAACCGACCGCCCGCGCCACGGCCATCCTCAACGTCCGCACCGCCCCCGGCTGGACCGCCCCCGTCATGGGCACCCTCGCTAAGAACCAGCAAGTCACCCTCAAATACTGCACGCGCAACGGCGACTGGTGCCAACTCGGCAGTGCGCTAACGCCGGAACTGGCGGGTGGATGGGTAAGGGCCGGCTACCTAGTGGGAATGGCCGCGAAGTCCCGGGTCACGCCGTTCAGGTTTCTGGTGAATCCAGAGTGGGAGCAACCTCTGCCACGCTAGCGGAGTTGCAAGCGGCGGGAGTTCGTCGCTATTGCTGCTTATCCCCTCCCCCACAGCCCACCCCATACTTCCCCTCCACACCAATGGAGGGTCCCATGTCTGCCAACTTCACCAACCAGTTCTTCGCCCGCCTGCAAGCGGCGCGGAATCAGCTTCTGCAACTCGACTGGTGGAGCGAAAAGCTCCCGCCCGAGCAGGTCGTCGATCTCCACGACGTGGTGAGGGTCAACGACGTCCTGCTGCTGGCCAGGAAGCTGGTCTCGCGCGAAAGATCGGCGGCCTTCGTGCAGTTGCTTTCCCCTGATCGCCCCGTCACCGCGGGCGGCGTGCGCCTGGCGGTCAAGCTGGCGCATGGGACGATCAAAACCTTCGTGCAGCGCTACGGCCATTTCGATCGCGATGTGCAGGAATGGGTTCTCCCCGGCGAGCGCACCTATGTCGAAAAGCGCGCGGGCGAGGGTTTTGACGACGATTTCGACTGGCGCTGAGCCGCACTTATCCCCGCGTTTGCCGCCCGCGCTAACATGGTCCCATCCCTCCGCAAGGCGCGGCACTGACGAGGTGTCGGCGGCCGGCGGGCGGATCGGGCGCCAAAAGCGTCCGATGCGTTCGCCGGGTTCTGGGAGACAGGTGGAGCGGGGGTCGCCCCGTTCCCGGCCTAAGTGTGACGTGACCGGCCCGGAGTGCGCTCGCGGGCAACTTGCGTGTACGGGTTTGTAGATCCCTGTCGCGCTGGGGCGAGGCGAGCCTCGCTACTACCAATATACAGATGAGGCAGACCTCGCCCCGGCCCGTCTACCCGAAACCCGCAGCGCTCCGGCGCGTGCGGATTTCGGTGTTGCCTCACGTCCAGTTGAGGCGCCGGCGCGCATCCATGGCGTGCCGTCCACGTTCTCCCGAAGGCGCTTTTCTGGAGATCGCCATGCCTGCCATTGCCTTAAGGGTCGGGCCCTGGCACCTGAACCATCCGTTCAGCTTGCGTTCAGGCGCCACGGCATCCAATGGCGGAAGGAAAGGGTTCTCCTTTCACCAGAAAACGAAACGAGCCTACCGAGGAGACGTCAAATGTCTGCTTTGCGCACCAAGATCCTGGCCGGTGGCCTTGCCGCCCTGGCGCTCGTCGCCACTGCCGGCGCGGCCCTCGCCGCCCCGGCCTATGCGACCAGCAATGTCAATGTCCGCTCCGGCCCCGGCACCGGCTATCGGAGCGTGGATGTCCTCACGCGCGGCCAGCCCGTCGATGTCCAGCAGTGCCGCGGCTCCTGGTGCTTCGTGTCCAAGCCTGGCCCCGATGGCTGGGTGTCGGCCAATTACCTCTCCTCCAGCGGCGGTTATTACCGTCCGCGTCCCCCGCGCCCGCCGGTCTACCCGATCCATCCGCGCCCGCCCTTCTACCCCGATCACGGCTGGGGTGGCCCCAATTGGGGTGGTCCGGGCTGGGGTCACCGCCCGCCGCCGCGCCCGCGTCCGAACCCCGGCGCCAGCTTCTGCATGAATGGCCCGAACGGCTATTTCTGCATGGGGAACTGAGGTCTATTCGACCTTGAGCCGCTCGATGTCGATCCCCTTGGCCACAAGGGGGTCGCGCATCCTGCGGCTCCAGAATTCGTTGAGGCCGTAAATGGCGACCGCGCCCACGGCCAGCGAGATGCCGAAGCCGCGGAACCCGTCCTGGTTGGCGAACACCACCGCCGCCGCCAGGGCCACCGCGCCGATCGCCACCAGCGTCCAGGTCTTGCGCTCGCTTTCGATGCGCAGGTTCCGGGCGCTCGAGAGCAGCACGTCGCGCAGCTCGGTGTCGCTCATCGAGTTGAGTTCAGGGTTGGCGCGCTCGCGCCGGATGGTCTCCATATAGGCTTCCACCCGCCGCTCGGTCAGCGCCTCGCGCTCGTTGGCGCTCCGCCCTCGCATCGCCATGCTGAACACCACGCCTACCGCAATCAGCACCAGCCCGATTTCGAGCAGAACACCCATCGATCGTCACCTCTCGTTTCTTGAAGAAAGAAATGCCCCCTCGCCCGAACGGGTTCAAGGTGCGTTGCCGCGGCTCACGATGGCGTTCTGCCAGCCCACCGCCTGCCCATCATCCATCCGGCGGGCCCACATTTCGGAAATCGCATGGTCGTTGAGCTGCACCATGCCCATGATGGCGTCGTTCCTGCCGTTCCCGGTGATATCCCGGTCATCGAGGAAATAGAGGAACGGGGAACCATCTGTCACCGCCTCGGGCTGTTCGGGCCCGCGCCAGACATAGCCGTTGCCATCGGCACTGGCGATGTTGAGCGCCAGCGCCATCTCGGCGGCGACGAGCGCGCTCACCGCGTGCCCGCTGGCCGCCGTCCCGCTATAGGGCACGGTCCATCCGCTCGCCGGTGCCGCGATCGGCTTCCAGGCAAAGCTCCCCTCGGTCGAGGATTTCGGCTGGAGGCATTCGGCGATGAGGCAATCGGTAGCCGCCGCCTCGTCGTTCGGAATCTCGCGGCGAATGGCATCGCGCAGCCCCGCCAGCTCGCCCTGACGCGGCTGGAAATCGAAGCGCCAGGCCACATGCGGCACGTCCTCGGTGCCCAGGTTGTAGCGATCCACCTCGATGAACGACACCGTCCCCCCGCTCGTCTCGGTCGTCACCTGCCCATAGCGCAGCAGCGTCCGCGACCGCGCCAGCGGCGGCTCCATCGCGTCCACGAACAGCAGCGCCTTCTCGATCGGGCCCATTTGCCCGTCGGACGCGGCGAGCTTGGCCCGCGCATCGCTCTCGACCTTGCCGGCATCGAAATGCGTCCAGCCGGGACGATCGAGGAAGGTCGACAGCGTGAGGTCGAGCATGTTGTCTGCGGTCTGCGCCATGGCAGGCGGGGCGTTGCCCCCCATCGCCACGCCCAGGATGATGACACCGGCATACTTGAGGATACGCATCGCAAGGCCTTTCATTTGCCTGACGCGCCGAGTGTGGCCACATTGCCCGATCTGTCAACGATGGCGAATCGCGATGTATCTTTGGGCCAAGGCCTTTCTCAGACTCGGGCTGGTACTGCTCGCCATCGGTATCCTGCCTGCCGTAATCTTCGCCTACGCCTTCCCGCAGGCCGACCCGCTGATCCCGGCCCTGCTCTCGCTCACGGTGGCGCCTCTCGGCGCTTTCGTGCTGGCGGTATCGGTCATTCTTTTCCTGGTAGCGGTGTTTCGGCGCCGGCGCTGACCGAGCCCCTGAGCCGCTCGCGCGCCATCACCACCAGGCCCGCGGCCGCGATCACCGCCGCGCCGATCAGCGACACAGGGTCGATAAGGTGGCTGAAGATCACGTAGGAGAGGAAGATCGCCCAGGGGAGCGAGAAATAGCTGAACGGCTGCAACACGCTGGCCGGCGCCAGCGACAGCGCCTTGATCATCAGTCCGTGGGCCGCGCAGGTAGTGATCATCACCACGGCCACCATGGCCAGCCCGCGTCCATCCATCGGCGCCCAGTGAAAGACGCCCACGGCCGTCGTCATCACCAGTCCCACTACACCGGTATAGGCCATGCTGGTCGCGGTGGAATCGAGCTTGCCCACCTTGCGCGTCAAGACGATGTAGATGGCATAGAACGAGCACGAGGCGATCGCGTAGACCACGCCCATGTCGAGCGGCAGCCCGCCCGGACGAACGATGATCATGGCGCCGAGGAACCCGACGACCACCGCGCCGAGCCGGAACGGCCCCACCTTCTCGCCGAGCAGCGGAATGGCAAAGAGCGTGACGAGCAACGGATAGACAAGGCTGATGGCCTGGAGTTCGGCCAGCGGTACCGTCTTGAGGGCAAGCGCGAAGAGCCAGATGTCGGCCACCAGCAGCACGCCGCGCAGAATCTGCCAGAGCGGCGCCCGCGACGCGAACGCCTGGCGCAGCGGCCCCTTCCTGACGACGAGGTAGAGCGAAAACGCCGCAAAACCCCAATAGCGCATCATGGCGATCTGGAATGGTGAGTAGTCCTGCACCAGCAGTTTGGAAAACGCATCCTGGATGCCGAACACCACCACCGATATCAACACCAGCGTGATCCCGGCGCTGACATTGTCGCCTGCCGCCGCGCCGCCCGTTCTCGCCGTTTCGCTACTCATTGCAACAAACCCGCCTGGCCACGCGCCGGAACGAAATACCCCGGGCCACTCCGGCCCGGGGCTTATCATGAAATGGAAAAACTGGAAGTCCTACTTGGCCGTTGCGTTCTTGATGGCGCCGGCAATCACCGTGAGCACGCCCCCGCCGATAAGGCTCGTGACGCCTTGACCGGCCAGCGCCCCGATATCCAGGCCCGCCGGGGCGCCGCCCGCCGCCGCGGCATCCGTCGCAGCGCCGACCAACGCATCCAACCCGGGAATGCGTCCCGCCAGCCAGGTCAGAACCAGACCGCCGATGGCCCCGGCGATCGAGTTGCCGGTCGTGCCCAGACTCAAATTCTTGGCAACTCCGCCGACAACGTTGCCGCCGATGCCTCCACCGAGCAGCTGAACAATAATCGCTACAATTGCTTCCATTTTACGTCCCCAAGAGGTCCGAAATAACGGAGCCGCTCGGCCCCGCCTCGCACGGGAAGCTTAGCGACAATGCCTGCGCCGAGGAAGAGCCTAAACAACTGGTAAATACCCAATAGTACCTGAGATTCTTTGGTTTTTGGCTTCCGCAACAACTGCTATCGTTCGCCACCGCAAACAGGGCTTGCACATGCGACTGCTTACTCTCGTCTTGCTCCTCCTTTCCATGACCGCTCCCGCCTTGGCGCAGGAGGAAGGCGCGCAGCGCGCCTTCAAGGACTGGATGACGGCGTGCCGCGACGATGGATACTGCTCCGCCTTCGCCCTCGCGAATCCTCGTGCCAACGGCACTGACGCCGACTATGTCCTGCGTGTCGGCCGCCATGCCGAGCGCAGCTACTGGGAAATTTCCTTCAAGACCGTGGCGACCATGGCTGACGAGTGGAACGACTTCACCGTCACGGTCGATGGCGTTGCCCAGCCTTTCTCGGGCTTCGAGCAGATTGGGGCCTATGCCGAAGCCAACGACTTCTTCCTCCTCGGCGACGGGGCGCAGGCCGTGCTCGACCGCATGGTGCCCGGCAGTCAGGTCTCGATCGCGTTCAGCGACAGGGCCGAAGCCCCTCACACCGTGGCTTTCTCGCTGAGTGGTCTTGCAGCAGCCCTGATCTGGATCGACGAACAGCAGAAGCGGCTCGGCTCCGAGCGTGTCGCCTCTGCCCCGCCTTACGGCCTCACGCCTGCCGGGTCGAGCCAATCCGAGCCCATCGAGATACCGGCCGCGCTGCTCGATCGCCTGCGCGCCGATCCGGAGTGCGAACCGCTCGAAACCCTGGCCAATGGCCGCGACTTCCAGGTTGGCAGGATCGACGCTGAGCACACGCTTTACGTCCTCCCCTGCTGGAGCGGCGCCTACAATTTCGGCTCCAAGGTTTTCGTCATGTCAGGGTCAGAGGGAATAGAAGCGCAGTATTTCCCGGCCTTCTACCCGCACATGGGCATGGTCGCCTCCTCCTACCTGGTCAATGCCAGCTACGACGAGGCCACCCGCACCATGAACAGCTACGCCAAGTCCCGTGGTGCCGGGGATTGCGGCAGTTCAGGCACGTGGACCTGGACCGATTTCGGCTTCGCCCTGACAACGTTCAACTACCGCCAGTGCGAGGACGACATCAGAGAGGACGGAGACCCAGGGGACTTCCCGCTCGTCTATGACGCGGCAACGATGAGCGGTAAGTAATACTTACCCACGCTTCTCCTGAGCGTGCGACATTGCCCGGCAGGGTCCTACCGGCCTATGGTCCGCGCAAAGTCAGCAAGCATTCTCATGTCGAATCAAACCTCAAACCGCCGTGTAGCCCTCGTCACCGGCGCTGCCGATCGCATCGGGGCCACCCTGGCCAGGGCGCTCGCAGCCGACGGACACCAGGTGATCGTGCACTTCCGCTCCTCCCTGGCCGATGCCGAGGCGGTCGTGGCCTCCATTGTCGCGGATGGGGGAGTCGCGGCGGCCGTGCAGGCCGATCTCTGCGTGCGCTCGGAGCGCCGCGAGCTTATTTCGCGCGCCGCTTCGGTCTTCGGTCCGCTGACCGTCCTGATCAACAACGCCTCGCTCTTTGATCCCGACAGCATCAACGATCTTACCGAAGAGCTTTGGGACCGGCACATGGCGGTACACCTGGAGGCACCGGCCTTCCTGTCGCGTGACTTCGCCGCCCAGCTTCCCCAAGGCGTCGCGGGCAATATCGTCAACATCATCGACGAGCGCGTGCTTCACCTCTCGCCGGCCTATTTCAGCTATACGCTCTCCAAGGCCGCGCTGTGGGACATGACGCGCACCCTCGCCCAGTCGCTGGCGCCTGCTATCCGGGTCAATGCCATTGGCCCCGGTCCGATCCTCCCGCACAAGCGCCAGTCCGAGGAAGCCTTCGCCAGCTCGGTGGCGGCCTCCATCCTCGAACGCTCGGCCTCACCAGACGAAATTGCCGAGGCCGTACTGTTTCTGCTCAAATCGGCCGCGATTACCGGTCAAATGCTCGCGCTCGATGGGGGCAAGCATCTTGAATATCGGCCCTCGCGCGCCAAGACTCCTAGGGTCTAGAACCCGATCATGAACGACGAACAACCCAAGCAAACCGGTCCCGAGGTCATCAAGGCCTTCGTCAAGACCCTGCCTTCCGCGCCGGGCGTCTACCGCATGCTCGATACGGAAGGCGAAGTCATCTATGTGGGCAAGGCGCGCAGCCTCAAGTCGCGCGTGACCAACTACACGCGCCCCGAAGGCCTGCCCGTCCGCACCCAGCGGATGATTGCCGCCACCCACACTATGGAGTTCGTGCGCACCGAGACGGAAGCCGAGGCGCTTCTCCTCGAAGCCAACCTCATCAAGCGCCTGCGCCCCCGCTTCAACGTGGCGCTGCGTGACGACAAGAGTTTTCCGTACATTCTGATCGCCACCGATCACGAGGCGCCCGAGGTCTTGCTCCATCGCGGCACGCGCCGACGTCCGGGACATTATTTCGGCCCCTTTGCCTCGGCCGGCGCCGTGCGGCGCACCATCACGTCGCTGCAGAAGGCGTTCCTACTGCGCAATTGCTCGGCCAGCTTCTATGCGGCCCGCACCCGGCCCTGCCTGCAATTCCAGATCAAGCGCTGCTCGGCCCCCTGCACGCGCGAAATCTCGCTGGCCGACTACGGGGTTCTCGTCGAAGAGGCCAAGGACTTCCTCGAGGGCAAGTCCAAGGCGGTGCAGTCTCGCCTGTCGAACGAAATGAACGCCGCGGCCGAGGCGCTCGATTTCGAGCGCGCTGCCTTGCTGCGCGATCGCCTGAGCGCCCTCGCCCTCATACAGAGCCAGGGCGACATCACGTCCAACAGCGTCGAGGAAGCCGACATCTTCGCCGTCGCCCAGGAGGCGGGCCAGTTCTGCGTCCAGGTCTTCTTTTTCCGTTCCTACCAGAACTGGGGCAATCACGCCTTCCGGCCGCGCGCCGACGCCAGCCTGAGCGAAAGCGAAGTACTCGAGGCCTTCATCACCCAGTTCTACGATACCCGCACGCCGCCGCGCCTGGTGCTGACCAGCCACGAACCGGCCGAACGCGAACTGATCGAGGAAGCCCTCTCCACCCGCGCCGGTTCGCGTGTCTACATCCAGACGCCCCAGCGCGGCGAGAAGCGCGACCTGGTCAACTACGCCCTCAACAACGCGCGTGAGGCCCTCAGCCGCCAGCTCGCCGAAGGCGCGACACAGCGCACGCTCCTCGAGGGCGTGGCCGAACTCTTCGGGCTGGACGATGCCCCACGCCGCATCGAGGTTTACGACAACTCCCACATCTCGGGCACCAACGCTGTGGGCGGGATGATCGTGGCGGGCGAGGAAGGCTTCTCCAAGAAGCACTACCGCACGTTCAACATCAAATCCAAGGACATCGCTCCGGGCGACGACTTCGGGATGATGCGCGAGGTCCTGACGCGGCGCTTCTCGCGCCTCGCCGCCGAGAGCGAGGAAGATGCAGAGGACGAGGCCACCGGCATGCCCGACTGGCCCGATGTCGTCTTCATCGACGGCGGCGCCGGCCAGCTCAATGCCGTGCGTGAAGTCATCGCCGGCCTTAATCTTCCCAAGGAAGTGACCTTCATCGGCATCGCCAAGGGCGAGGAACGTGATGCAGGGCGCGAAAAATTCCACATGGAAGGCCGCGAGCCCTTCATGCTGCCGCACCGCGACCCTGTCCTCTACTACGTCCAGCGCCTGCGCGACGAAGCCCACCGCTTCGCCATCGGCACGCATCGCGCCCGGCGCAAGAAGGACGTGGTCAAGAATCCGCTCGACGAGATCGAAGGCATCGGCCCGACGCGAAAGCGCGCCCTCCTCAACCACTTCGGCTCCGCCAAGGCCGTCAGCCGCGCCGCCCTCGCCGACCTTGAGGCGATCCCCGGCATTTCGACCCAGATGGCTCAGACCATCTACGACCACTTTAACCGGACCGAATGAGTTGCGAATGAGGCTCCCGCCTCCCTCCCTCCGTTGTGGGGAGGGAGGGAGGGGGTGGCAGCACGCTCGGAGCCTCGGCGCTCCGCCTTAACAAAACCTATTCCCTCTCCCGCCAACCCGCGCTATACAGCAGTCATGAACCTCATCCGCCCGGTCGCCTATTTTTGGTACTTTAGCTATCCGATGCCGCTGGCGGACGGAGGGTCGCGCTTGGTCTAAGTAGACGCAAAGCAAACGAGTTACCCGACAGCCGCCAGCTTCCTGGCGGCTTTTTTGTCGCCGGGAGGTCCATCAAAGGAACCGACCGATGTTGAAATCCACCGACGACCTGCGCATCAGGGAATTGCGCGAACTGAGCACTCCGGCAGAAGTGATCCGGGAGTACCCGCGCACCGAAGGCGCCACCCGCACCGTCACGGGCTCGCGCCTCGCCCTTCACAATATCCTGGCCGGCCGCGACGACCGTCTCGCCGTCGTCATCGGCCCCTGCTCGATCCACGATCCGGAAGCCGCGCTCGACTATGCGGCGCGCCTGTGGGAACTGCGCCAGCGCCTGGCCGGCTCTCTCGAGATCGTCATGCGCGTCTACTTCGAGAAGCCCCGCACCACCGTTGGCTGGAAGGGCCTCATCAACGACCCCGATCTAGATGGCAGCTTCCAGATCGACAAGGGCCTGCGCCGCGCCCGCAACCTGCTGCTCGAGATCAACGACATGGGCCTCCCGGCCGGCTGTGAATTCCTCGACATGACCACCCCGCAGTATTTTGCCGACCTCGTCGCCTGGGGTGCCATCGGCGCGCGCACCACGGAAAGCCAGGTCCACCGAGAACTGGCCTCCGGGCTCTCCTGCCCGGTCGGCTTCAAGAACGGCACGGACGGCAATGTCCGCATCGCCCTCGACGCGGTCAAATCCGCCACCCAGCCCCACCACTTCCTGGCCGTGACCAAGGATGGTCGTTCGGCCATCGCCACCACCACCGGCAACGAGGACTGCCACATCATCCTGCGTGGCGGCAAGGCGACCAACTACGACGCCGCCAGCGTCGAAGCGGCGGCCGCGGAGTCGCTCAAGGCCGGCATCCGCCCGGCGATCATGATCGATGCGAGCCATGCCAACAGCTCCAAGAAGCCGGAGAACCAGCCGCTGGTCATGGAGGACGTCGCCCGCCAGCTCGAGGCTGGGGACAACCGGATCATGGGCGTGATGGTCGAGTCCAACCTCGTCGCCGGTCGCCAGGACCTCGTGCCCGGCAAGCCGCTGACCTACGGTCAATCGATCACCGACGGTTGCATCGATTGGGAAACGACCGTCACCGTGCTCGAACGCCTGGCCAAGGCCACCGAAACCCGCCGGCAGGTCAGCAAGCAGGAAGTGGCCTGACGCAGGACATTTTCGGATCCCCACCCTTGTTCCCTCCCACGGGGGAGGGAGACATGCTGGCATGACCCAACCCCATCTCCTCCCTCCCCCTTGTGGGGAGGGATTGAGGGTGGGGCAGGCCACGCGTCACCGGAGCAAGCTAAACCCCAACGCGCAATCCGGGACGAAGCACTTCCATCCGAGCTTCACACCCCCGATATCCGCTTGACCCGACGCAACAATCCCTGTTCCCTCGCGGCCATGTCGAGCAATCTCACCTCCCTGCCAAACTTGCTGACCTACGGTCGCATCATCGCCATTCCGGTCATCGTCTACCTGACGATTTCCGGGTACCCGGACCTGCGCTGGGCCGCGTTCGTCCTCTATGTCGCGGCGGCCGTCAGCGACTTCTTCGATGGTTATCTGGCGCGCAAGTGGAACCAGTCCTCAGCGCTCGGACGCATGCTCGATCCCATCGCCGACAAGCTCCTGATCGGCGCCCTGATCATCGCCTTCGCCTGGGACGGTACGCTGGGGCCATGGGACCTTATTCCGGCCATCGCCATCATGCTGCGTGAAATCTTCGTCTCGGGCCTGCGCGAATTCATGGGCGACAAGGGCATCGTCGTGCACGTGACCAGGCTCGCCAAATGGAAGACCACTGCCCAGCTCATCGCCATCGGCGCGCTCCTGCTGGTGCCCCTCATTGCCGGCATCGCTATCCCGGCCCAGATCCTGCTGTGGGTCGCCGGCATCCTCACCGTGTGGACCGGCTACGACTACTTCCGCGGCGCCTGGCCGACACTGAAAGGCAATTGACCATGAAGGTTCTCTATTTCGCCTGGCTGCGCGAGCGCCTCAACAAGGGCGAGGAAACCGTCACGCCGCCTGCCGAGGTCAAGACCGTAGGCGACCTCATTGCCTGGCTCGCCGCCAATGACGAAGCGGCCGACCTGGCCTTCGCCAACCGCAAGCTCATCAAGGCGGCGGTCAACGCCCGCATGGTCGACCACAACGCGCCCATCGCCGCCAACGACACCGTCGCGCTCTTCCCTCCCATGACCGGCGGCTGACCATGGCGGTTTCCATCCAGACCGAGCCGTTCGACCCCGGAGCGGAAACCAACGCCTTCCTGCTGGCCAACGCTGGCGCGGGAGCCGCCGTGACCTTCACCGGGCTCGTCCGCTCGCAGCCGGAAGATCCGATCGGCGCGTTGATACTCGAATGCTACCCCGAACTCGCCATCAACCAGGTCACGGCGATGATCGAGCAGGCCGTGGTGCGCTTTGGTCTCATCCGGGCGAAGGTCATCCACCGCTATGGTACCCTTCGGCCCGGTGAACCAATCGTCCAGGTCATGGCGCTGGCCCCCCATCGCGAGGCCGCCTTCCAGGGCGCCGAATTCCTGATGGACTACCTCAAGACCGACGCTCCGTTCTGGAAGCAGGAAGAAACGCCCGACGGCACACGCTGGGTGGATGCCAAGTCGCAGGACGACGCCGCCAAGGCGCGATGGGAGTGACATGAACGAGACGTCCAGACCACCCTTCTCCCTTGTCGGGCTCGATCACGTGGTTCTGCTCGTCACCGACATGGAGATCGCCATGCGGTTTTACCAGGAGGTCCTGGGCTGTCAGCCCGGCTTCTCATACCCACAGTTCGGCATGGAGCAGGTCTGGTGTGGCAACGCCCTCATCGTGCTCCAGGACTATACCAAGCCCGAGGGCAAGTGGGCTCGCCCGCCCGTCGAGGGCGGCCGCAATCTCGACCATGTCTGCATCGCGCTGAGCCCCTTCGATCACGACGCCATGCGGGCCCATCTCAAGGCGCACGACGTTGAAATCGTCGAGGAAGCCCTTCATGGCGGCGCCCGCGGCATGGGCAACTCGTTCTATGTGCTCGACCCGTTCGGCAACAAGCTCGAACTGAAAGGGCCGCCGGTCTACTGACCGACGGCCCCCTCAAAACTCTTGGCTCGAGGCAGAACTTATTCTGCCGCGGCCCGCTTGGGCTGCACAGCGGCCGAATAGGCCGCGATCAGCGTGCGCGAGGCTTCGCCAGGCGTGAACTTGAAATCGCCGACCTCGGAAACCGGGGTCACCTCGGCCGCAGTTCCGGTGAGGAAGCACTCATCGAAATTCGCCAGTTCGTCCGGCATGATGTGCCGCTCGGTCACGGTGAAGCCGTTGGCCTTGGCCAGGCCGATCACGGTGCGGCGAGTAATGCCGTCAAGGAAGCAATCGGGCGTCGGCGTCGTGATTTCCTTGCCCTTGATAAAGAAGGCGTTCGCGCCGGTCGCCTCGGCGACGTAGCCGCGATAGTCCAGCATCAGGGCGTCGGCGTAACCGTCGGCCATCGCCGCGTCCTTGGAGAGGGTGCAGATCATGTAAAGACCGGCGGCCTTGGCCTTGTACGGAATGGTCTCCGGGCTCGGGCGCTTCCACTTGCTCCACTGTAGGCGGATGCCCTTGAGCTTCTCTTCCATAGAGAAATAGCTCGGCCAAACCCAGGCGGCGATCGCCAGATGCACGGTGTTCGGGCGACCGGGAACGCTCAGCTCTTCCGAACCGCGCCAGGCGACCGGGCGCATGTAGGCGTCCACCAGGTTGTTGGCTTCGAGCACCTTGCGGCAGGCCGCATCGATCTCATCGGCGCTATAGGGGATGTCGAAGTCCAGCGTCTTGCCCGAGGCGATCAGTCGATCGGTGTGCTCGCGCAGCTTGAACACTTCGCCGCCATAGGCGCGCTGGCCTTCGAACACGCAGCTTGCATAGTGCAGCCCGTGCGTCAGCACGTGAATCTTGGCTTCTTTCCAGGGCTTGAGTTCACCGTCGAACCAAATCCAGCCATCACGCTGGTCCATCGGCAACGCCATTTCCAACTCCAAATCTCTTCCCATTCGCGGCCCTCGCATGGCCGCAAAATCCAGTTGTCCCGATCATGCATCAGCCCTAAGCCCTTGGCAAATTGGAACGGCTTTGGGATAAGAAACATTGGCGGAACTGATGGAGAAACAATGGCACCCGACAAAATAAATGTCAACAAGGCTGACATAAATTCGTCGGTAGCGGCCGCGGACCTGCCGCTTGATGTCATGGGCCTGTTTTTCTTCGCCTATCGGGACTTCGTCCGTGACGCCGATGCCCTCCTCGAGCGCCAGGGATTTGGCCGCGCCCACCATCGGGTGCTCTATTTCGTCAATCTCAAGCCCGGCCTTCCGGTCGCCACCATCCTGGACGTTCTCAAGATCACCAAACAAAGCCTCGCCCGGGTGCTGCGCCAGCTGATCGATAACGGCTATGTCGAGCAGCGCACCGGCCCCTCCGATCGACGCCAGCGCCTACTTTACCCCACCGCAAAGGGGCGTGAATTCTTTGAAACACTTTCCGCGACCCAGGCCAGCCGCATCGAGGCGGCGCTCGCCCCTCTTCCGGCGGAGGCCCGGACGATGATCCTCAAGTTCTTCGTCGGCATGGTCGAAACCGGCGACCGGCCGCTGCTGACGCGCCTGCACCTGACGGACAGCCTCTAGCTCATTCGGCGGCGCGTGGGCTCGGCGTCGTAATAGTCCTTCTTGGACCGGTACATCTGCAGGTCGGCGCGCTTGATGGTTTCCTCGATCGGTTCTTCGGGAAACCGTGTCGCCCGCCCGACTGCCAAATTCAGCGGCAGGCCGGGATAGAACTGGTTGTTCAGCAACACGAGCTTTTCGAGATTGGTCGCAACGGCCTCTGCGCCCTTTTCGTCGACGCCCGGCAGCAGCAGCGCAAACTCATCGCCCCCGATACGCGACGCGCACGCCGGCTTCTCGACGGCCTTGCCCAGCACCTCACCCGCCCGGCGCAGCAGGCCATCGCCCGCGGCATGCCCCCAGAGATCGTTCGCAGCCTTGAGCCCGTTCACATCCACCATGATCACCGAAATCGGCATCACGGCCTTCCGGTCGATGCGGTTGAGCTCGTCCACGAAGAAGGAGCGGTTATAGAGCTTGGTCAGCACGTCGTGCTTGCCGAGGAATTCGAGATACGCCTCGGCCTTCTTGCGGGCAGTGATATCGGTGAGCGCCACCTGCACCAGCGACCAGTCGCCTTCATGGCCGGGCAGCACGGAGAACTGCAGCAGGACGTGGACCTCTTCGCCCGAGAGCGAATAGTTGATCACCTCGCGCCGCTGGAACAGCCTGCCATTCCACAGGTCGATCAACTGCTCGCGGAAATGGGGCAGCATGTCGTCGCGGAAGATGCTGTCCTGATGCTTGAGAAGCTCGTCCTTGGTCTTGGCCCCGAAGAGGTCGAGCGTGGCCTGGTTGACGTCGAGCACGCGGATTTCGCTCATGCAGCGCTCGACGAACTCGGGATGCACGTCGGTGAACACCCGGAAATCGGTGATCCCCTGGAACCGCACGTCTTCGAGCAGCTGGCGAATGGCCGAAAAGTCCTCGACCCAGAGCGACACGGGCGAATGCGTGAACAGGCCTTCGGCATAGCGCGCGCTCAGCGCCAGGCTCCGGCGCGCCGTCTCGCGCTCGGTCACGTCCTCGATCGCGACCAGCACCCGGCTCCAGCTCTCTTCGTGCCCGGGCAGGATGCGGCCAGTCATCTGGATGTCGATGCGCCGACCGTTGAGGCTGTAGTTGACCGATACGTTGGCGAACTCGTGCCGACCTTCCCAGAGCTGGATCATCTCCTCGCCATGGGTCTCCATCATGTCGTCGCGGAATACAGCGCCGAGATTGTCGATCAGGTGTTCGAGGCTGCGCGATTCGAAGAGGCTGTGGGTCTTGCCGTTGACCGCCAGGATCTTGATCTTGTCGGCGCATTCGTGAACGCGGGAGGGATCGGCCTTGAACAACTCGCGCAGATCCGCGATGCCTGCGGCGCGCCATTGTTCGAACAAGGCCTTGAGTTCGCTATAGTCTTCCAACCAGAGGGAGACCGGGGCCAGCTCGAACATCGCCTGGGAGACATCAAAGGTCGTACTACTATCACTCACGTCGACCTCCCGGGCCGCCGAATATGCGCTGCTACCGAAGTCCCCACCTTTCCGGCATTATCATTGTGATCGGGTTAAATCCGGCGCTAAAGCAGCTTTTGGCCGTTTGGAACGCTGCGCTCCATTGCCGCAAGCACGATAGCCCCATCCCCGTCTTCGAAACCAAGCGTAAGGACCTCGCTGCGCAGTGGACCGATTTGTCGTGGCGGAAAATTGACCACCGCCATGACCTGGCGCCCGACAAGTCCTTCGGGCGTGTAATGCGTCGTGATCTGCGCCGAGGATTTCTTGATGCCGATTTCCGGCCCGAAGTCGATGACGAGAATGATCGCCGGCTTGCGGGCCTCCGGGAACGGCCGCGCCTCGATGACAGTACCGCTGCGGATATCGACCTTGAGAAAATCCTCGTAAGTGATCTCAGCCACGGCCAAGCTCCTCGCTGCGCTTGCGCGCCGCGGTGACGGCGCGATCGAGCAGCGGTCCGAACCCTTCGGCGCCCATAAGCACTTCGAGCGCCGCCGCGGTCGTCCCCTTTGGCGAGGTCACGTTCTCGCGCAGCGTCCCGGCGGAAATAGTGGGCTCGGCCTCGAGCAGATAGGCAGCACCGATCACGGTCTGGCGCGCCAGCATCATCGCCTGCTCCTCGGGCAGCCCCTGCGCCACCCCGGCGGCGGCCAGCGCCTCGACGAGGTTGAAGACATAAGCCGGGCCCGAGCCGGAAACGGCGGTGACAGCGTCCAGCGCGGTTTCATCGTCGAACCAGGTTACCTGCCCCGCCGCCTTGAGCAGCGCGTTGGCGGTCTGCCGGTCATCTGCACCGACATCCGACCCCGCCACGGCGCCGGTCACACCCTTGCCGATCTGGGCGGGCGTATTGGGCATCGTACGCACGACCCGGTCAGTGCCGAGCCCTGTAGCGATCTGCGCAATCGAAATGCCCGCCGCAATCGAGACGACCAGCGTCTGCGCGCCGACGACCGGGCGCAATTGCGCCATCACTTCGCCGATGATCTGGGGCTTTACGGCAAGCACCAGCACGGCGGGCGCGATGCCGCCGGCATTGGGCACCAGGCTGGCGCCGGTCTTTACCGCGAAGGTGATCGTATGCTCGCCCGGATTGGGATCGACGAGCACCAGGTTTTTGGGCTCCAGGCCCGCGGCCAGCCAGCCGCGCGCCAGTGCCAAGCCCATCTTGCCGGCACCGGCAAGGACGACAGGACCGATAGTTTGTAGACTCACGCTTCCCCGACTGTCTCGAACATGACGTGGCTCAAGGCCTCGGAAGCACTTTTACCTGCCCAGACGACGAACTGGAATGCCTGATAGTAGAGGTCGCAGGAATCGGTCGCCGAGCGCAGCAGCGCTTCGCATTGCTGCGGCGAGACTTCCGCCCCGCCCGTGAGCAGGTGCGAGTTGCGGAAGAGCACGACCCCTTCCTTGCTCCAGATGTCGAAATGGCCGATCCAGAGCTGCTCATTGACCAGCGCGATCAACTGCTTGACCTCGCTGCGCCGTGCCTCGGGAACCTTCAGATCGAAGGCCGAAGCGATGTGCAACGACTCCAGATCCTCCATCCAGTTGAACGAAACGTGGTAGTCGCTCCACCCGCCCCGGACCGAAATAGAGATTTCGTCGGCGTCCTGGCGCTCGAAGTTCCAATCGTTGATTGCCGCGATGTGCTCGATGATATCGACCGGGTGGACTGTACGGTCCGGTTCGATCTGCAGCAGAAGAGACATGGAAATTAGTCCTGCATTGGCAACGCGTGGATGGGCCGGCCGGCAAACACCCGGCGGGGTACGCAACTTACAAAATGAACTGCCGCACGCATGGAAAGCCTACGAATCGTCCTGTGATTTCAACCTACACTGCACGGTTGATTCCGGGCACTTTCAGCGGGCACCGAGACGGCTTTCTTCTGTGGATGATCAGACCGTTATTGTTAACAAGTTCTTAACGGGACCCGCTCGGACCCCAGTTATTCTGGCCTTTTTTGGCACATTTGAACGATAACAAATCGGTCTAGGCCGAACGGATCAGGGCCGCCCGGCCGTCGGAGGCAACGGGTGTCGCCCTAGAAGAGCCCTTCCGGCCCGCCCCAGCCGGTGGTCAGCGCTTCGCGCCAATGCGGGAAGCCGTTCTCTTCGGCGCGCCGCGCCGCCGCCTCGTGATCGTAACCCAGCACGCGCTGCGTCACCGACCATTTGCCATCGCGCTTTTCGACGATGGCATAGCGTGCATCGGGCGAACCGTGGACGGTCTGCAGCCCGACGCTGCCCGGGTTGACCACCATGCGTCCGTCGCGCAGGCGCACCGAGCGTTCCAGATGCGTGTGGCCGCACAGGAGGACCGGATAGTCGAAGCCCTCGGCCTTCGCGGTCACGCTGGCTTCGTCGGGCAAGGTGGTGCTGCGGGCAGTCCAGAAGTTGTCGAGCCAGACGGCGTTATCGTCGCGCGGCGTGCCGTGGCAGAGAAACACCTCGCCCTCGACCACTCTCGTGGCCGGCAGGCTTTCCAGCCACACCACGTGGCGCGGATCGAGCTGGGCGAGCGCGAAGCGATCGACCGCTCCGAGTTCGAAGACGCCAGTTTCGACCAGATAGCGATCATGGTTGCCGCGCACGGTGGCCGCGTTCATCTCGAGCAGCAGGTCGCCCGTGCGGCGCGGATCGATCGGCCCGCTCAGCGTGTCGCCGAGATTGACCGTCGCGTCCACGCCCTGGCGCGCAATGTCCTCAAGCACAGCTTCGAGGGCGAAACTGTTGCCGTGAATGTCCGAGACGACCGCGAGCCGCAAGGACTAGTCGGCCTTCTTGCTGCGGGGAGCCGGCTTGAGATCGGCGAGTTCCTTGCGGAGCGCCGCGATTTCTTCGCTCTGCACCTGCACCAGTTCGCGCAGCGCATCGAAGTCCTCGCGCTTGACCAGATCCATGTCGGCGATGAAGCGCTGGGCCTGGGCCTTCACCCCGGTCTCCACCTCGCGGCGCACGCCATCGGCAACGCCCGCCGCCTCGTTCATCAATCGTCCGAGATCGTCGAAAATCCTGCTGCCCTGGTTCATCGCCTATGTCCTTCAAGTGCTTGCCGACAAGCGGCAGTCGCCCCTATTTAGGCTGTCGCGACCGGCTTGACCAGAGCAGGCATGGCCTGCATGGTCCAGCCAATCTCTGCGGGAGCCCCGATTTGCCGTTTCCCAACATCGATCCGATCGCCTTCGCCATCGGCCCATTCGCCGTTCGCTGGTATGCGCTGGCCTACCTGGCGGGCGTCGCACTCGGCGTGCTCTACGGCATGTCCCTGCTCAAGCGCCGTTCGCTCTGGAAAGACAATTCGCCCCCGTTCCAGCCCGGCGAACTGATGGATTTCGCGTTCTGGGCCGTCATCGGCATCATCCTGGGCGGCCGCATCGGCTATGTGCTGTTCTACAACCTTTCCTATTACGCGGCGGACCCCGCCGAAGTGTTCGCGCTCTGGGACGGCGGCATGTCGTTTCACGGCGGCCTTATCGGCATCATGGTCGCCATTGTGCTCTTCACCCGCTCGAAGGGCGGCAACCCGCTTTCCGGGCTCGACCTCGTCGCCGCGGTCGGCACCATCGGGCTCTTCCTCGGCCGCATCGCCAACTTCATCAATGGCGAGCTCTTCGGCGCGCCGACGGACCTGCCCTGGGGCGTGGTCTTTCCCAATGGCGGGGACATTCCGCGTCATCCGAGCCAGCTCTATGAAGCCGCGCTCGAAGGCATCGTGCTCTTTCTGGTCATCCGCTACGTCACCCACGTGGCCTATGGCCTGCGCCGTCCCGGCCTCGTCGCGGGCATTTTCGGCGTCGGCTATTCGCTTTCGCGCATTCTTGTCGAGTTCGTGCGGCTGCCCGATGTCCAGATCGGCTATCTCTATGGCGGCTGGCTGACCATGGGCCAGGTGCTCAGCCTGCCGACCCTGTTGGCCGGCATCGCAATGATCGTCTACGCGATGAGGCGTTCCAATGGCCGTTGACCTGAGCCTGGGCGAACTGATCGACCTGCAGATCCGCACCAACGGGCCGATGTCGGTTGCCACCTACATGGGCCTGAGCCTGACCCATCCACGCCTCGGCTACTACAAGGGTGCCGATCCGCTCGGCGCCAAGGGCGACTTCATCACGGCGCCCGAGGTCAGCCAGATGTTCGGCGAGCTCGTCGGCTTCTTCCTCGTCAACCTCTGGCAGCAGATGAAAGAGCCGCGCTCGTTCACCCTGCTCGAACTGGGCCCCGGCCGCGGCACGCTCATGAGCGACGTCATGCGCGTCGCCCAGCGCGCCGAAGGTTTCGCCAATGCGGCCCACCTGCAGCTTTTCGAGACCAACCCAGTCCTCAAGGCCGAGCAGGAAAAGCGCCTGGCGCAGTACCTGCCCTATTGGGCCGACGAAATCGGCGCCCTGAGCGACGATCCCCTGCTGGTCGTCGCCAACGAATTCTTCGATGCCCTGCCCATCCGCCAGTTCGTGCGCGGCGAGGACGCCTGGCACGAGCGCCAGATCGGCCTCCGCGACGGCAAGCGCGCCTTCGGCCTCTCACCCACGCCCATCCCCGCCGAGGTGCTGCCCGAGGAAGTGCGCGATGCCCCGCCCGGCTCGATCTACGAGGCCGGCATCGCTGCCGGCGAAGTGATGGCCACCCTCGCCGAGAAGATCGCCGCGCAGGGCGGAGCAATCCTGGCCATCGACTACGGTTATGGGCGCACCCAGACGGGCGAGACGCTCCAGGCCGTCGCCCGGCACGCCTATGCCGACCCGCTCGAAGCACCCGGCGAGGCAGACCTCTCCGCCCATGTCGATTTCGATGCGCTGGGCAAGGTCGCAACCAAGGCGGGGCTCGTCGTGCAGCCGCTGACGCCCCAGGGGCTTTTCCTCAAGCGCATCGGCATCGGGGAACGCGCCGCCGCGCTCGCCCGCGCCAACCCCGGCGAGATGGACGCCATCGAGGCGGCCCTAAAGCGCCTGATCGCGCCCGACCAGATGGGAGACCTCTTCAAGGTCTTCGTCGCGGCCAGCCCCGGCATCAGCCCGGTCGGGGTCGGCCGGTGACCGCGCCCTTCGAAACCAGCGCGGCGCTCGCCGCGCTTAGAGGCATCCGCCACGGCTTCTTCGGTCGGAACGGCGGTAGCTCGACCGGTGACTTCGCCTCGCTCAACGCCTCCGAGAATGGCGGCGACGATCTGGCCCTCGTGGCGGCCAATCGGGCCGCCATCCGCGAAGCCCTCGGGTTCGAGCGGCTGGCGACGCTGACCCAGACGCACTCGAACCGCGTGGTGACGCTGACCGGCGACCCCGATCTTCAAGCCCGCCCCGACGCCGACGCGCTCGTCACCGACCAGCGCGGGCTTCTTCTCGGCATTCTCACCGCCGACTGCACCCCGATTGCCTTCGCGGACGAAAAGGCCGGGGTCGTCGGCATCGCCCATGCCGGCTGGCAGGGCGCGGTGGACGGCATCGCCGAAAACACCATCGCCGCCATGGAGGCGCTCGGCGCCGACCGGAAGCGCATCGTGGCCGCCATCGGCCCCACCATCTCCGGCCCCAATTATGAAGTGGGTCCGCAGTTTGCCGCCAACCTCCTCGCCCGCAACAGCGAAGCGGGCGTGCATGTCTTTACCCCGCCGGGCGGCAAGGAGCATTTCGATCTCCCCGGCTTCGTCCGTGCACGGCTCTTGGCCGCCGGGGTCGAGGTCGATGCGGCCGGCCAATGCACCTATGCCCACCCCGACCTATATTTCTCGCACCGCTATGCCACCCACCAGGGCACGAAGGCCGGGCGCCAGATGTCGGTGATAGGACTCTTCTAACGATCATTGGTTCTGCGACTAACTGGGAAGTTGCGCGCGGTGACGCCCCGCGCTAAGGGTGCCCGCGAGCGAGGCGCGGGGCTGCGGGAGTCCGGCGCCGAAGGCATCAAAAGCAACAGGGTGGCGCTATGAAACTGGTCACGGGCAACTCCAACCGGGCGCTGGCCGAGGATGTCTCCAGCTACCTCGAACTGCCGCTGACCGACTGCACGGTCAAGCGATTTGCCGACAAGGAAGTCTTTGTCGAGATCCATGAAAACGTCCGCGGTGAGGACGTTTTCATTTTGCAGTCCACCTCGTTCCCCGCCAACGACAACCTGATGGAACTGCTGATCCTGACCGATGCCCTGCGCCGCTCCTCGGCGCGCCGCATCACGGCGGTGATCCCCTATTTCGGCTACGCCCGCCAGGACCGCAAGTCCGCTTCGCGCACCCCCATCTCGGCCAAGCTGGTCGCCAACCTCATCACCGAGGCCGGCGTCAACCGCGTCATCACGCTGGACCTGCATGCCGCCCAGATCCAGGGCTTCTTCGACATCCCTACCGATAACCTCTATGGCGCGCCGGTCATGGTCCGCGACATCCAGGAAAACTACACCAATGGCAACGTGATGATCGTCTCGCCCGACGTCGGCGGCGTGGCCCGGGCCCGCGCCACCGCGCAGCGCATCGGCGCCGATCTCGCCATCGTCGACAAGCGCCGTCCCCGCGCCGGCGTCTCCGAGGTCATGAACATCATCGGCGACGTGTCCGGGCACGCCTGCATCCTGGTCGACGATATCGTCGATTCCGGCGGCACGCTGGTCAATGCGGCCGAAGCCCTGCTCAAGGCAGGCGCCACCGAGGTCTCGGCCTATATCAGCCACGGCGTGCTCTCCGAGGGCGCCGCCGAGCGCATCGCCGCCTCCCGGCTCAAGGAACTGGTGATCAGCGACTCGATCATGGCCACCGATGCCGTCAAGGCCGCCAAGAACATCCGCCGCATCTCGATCGCCCCGCTCATGGGCGAGGCCATCGCGCGCACCGCTTCCGAGCAGAGCGTCTCGAGCCTGCTCGACTGATTTCGCGCGCGTTCCGGGGACGCCTTCCCGTCCCCGGCAACTTTTTTCGCGCAAAAGTCGAAATCGTGTCTGCCTCCCCGTCAATGTAGCATCGGGACACGGTGTTCCGGACAACACCATTGGAGATAGACGATGCGATTCATGTGCCTCATCCACTACGACGAAGCTGCGCTGGCACAGGCGACGCCTGAAGAAATGCAGCAGTTCGGGGCCGCCTGGGGCGCCTTCAACGAAGCGCTGGCCAAGGCAGGCAATCCGGGCGAACGCCTCCAGCCGAGCCGCGCCGCGACCACCGTCCGCGGCATCAAGGGCCGCACCGAGATCCTCGACGGCCCCTATGCCGACACCAAGGAACAGTTCGCCGGCTATTTCATGCTCGATGTCGCCGACCTCGACGCAGCCATCGAGTTCGCCAAATCCTGCCCTGGCGTGCGCTACGGCTCGATCGAGATCCGCCCCTTCTGGCAGCCTCCGGCCGGGCAGGGCTGACCCCTTCCAAACCCCGGCAGGCGCGGCGGGTTATTCCGCCCGCCTGTCGAAATCGGCCTCCCTCGCGCGACATTGTCGTGACGGGCTATGGTGCCCGCGCCGATATGCGAGGAGAGACCGATGAAATACCTGCTCATGCTCTATGCCGACGAAGTCGCGGGCTCCAGGATCAGCCCCGAGGACATGCGCGGCTTCATGCAGACCATGCATGCCTACCAGGACGCCCTGACCAAGGCCGGCGCCTTCGTCGAAACCGCGCCCCTCACCCCCACCACGCAGGCCAAGACCCTCCACCTCGATAACGGCGAGTTGCAGGTGCACGACGGCCCCTACGCCGAGACCCGCGAGCAGTTCGGCGGCTACTACATCATCGAGGCGTCCAACATGGAAGAGGCGCTCCAATGGGCAGCCAAATGTCCGGCAGCGACCTGGGGCAAGATCGAAGTCCGCCAGCTCGCGAGTTTTTCCTAGAATTTCGACGGCGCGGTCGAAATGGCCCCCACTGCCCCGACATTGTAACATCGGGGCACGGTGCTCCGGCCACTCAAGGGAATATCCAGATGCGCTACATGCTGCTGATCCACCAGGACGAAAACATCTACAAGTCCAGCTCCCAGGCCAACGTTACCGCCATGTCGAGCGACTACGCCGCCTTCAACGAGGCCATGAGGAAGGCCGGCGTGCTGCTCTCGGGCGAGCGCCTGCAGTTCACCGACACCGCCGCGAGCGTGCGTGTCGCAGATGGGCGGACCGAAGTGCTGGACGGCCCCTATGCCGACACCAAGGAACAGTTCGGCGGCTTCTACATGATCGAAGCACCCGACCTCGACCAGGCCGTGGCCTGGGCCGCCCGCTGCCCCGCCGCCCAGAACGGCACGGTGGAAGTCCGCCCGATCTGGGAACTGACGGGCAACTGAACCATGAACCAGATGGGCAACGAAGCGCGCCGCGCCGCCGAGCGCGTGGCACGCGAAAGCTATGGTCGCCTCGTTGCCTTTCTGGCAGCCCGCACGCGCGACGTCGCCGGCGCCGAAGATGCGTTGGCCGAAGCCTTCGCTACGGCCCTGCGCATGTGGCCGGAGGATGGCGTACCTTCCAACCCCGACGCCTGGCTGCTGACGGTGGCGCGGCGCCGCCAGACCGATGCCGTCCGCCGCCGCCAGACGCGCACGGCCGGCGAAACCCACCTCAAGCTCATCGCCGACGAGATCGAAGCCGCCATGGAAACGCCCGATGAGATACCCGACAGACGCCTGGCGCTGATGTTCACCTGCGCCCACCCCGCCATCGAGCCCGGCATGCGGGCGCCGCTGATCCTCCAGACCATCCTCGGCCTCACCGCCCAGGACATCGCTGCCGCCTTCCTCATTCCGCCAGCCACGATGGGCCAGCGCCTGGTGCGCGCCAAGACCCGGATCAAGGAAGCGGGAATTCCCTTCCGCGTGCCCGATCGCGAAGAACTGCCCGGGCGGCTCGACGCGGTGCTCGAGGCGATCTACGCCGCCTATGCCAAGGGTTGGGGCGAGATCGGGGAGACCGGCTCGGCGCAAATGGCCGAGGAGGCCATCTGGCTGGGCCAGCTCGTGGTCACGCTCATGCCCGAAGAGCCCGAAGCCAAGGGTATGCTGGCGCTGATGCTCTATACCGAAGCCCGCCGCCGGGCCCGACGCTCCCCGACCGGCGCCTATGTGCCGCTCGAGGAGCAGAACACCGCTCTCTGGGACGACTGGCAGATCGACCTCGCCGAAAACCTCCTGCGCCAGGCCAATGCCGGCGGACCGAGCGGGCGCTACCAGATCGAAGCGGCAATCCAGTCCGCCCACGCCGCCCGCCGCCTGCGCGGCGCCCCGACCTGGCCGGTGGTGATTTCGCTCTACGATCATCTGCTCAGCCTGACCGGCTCGCCCGTGGTGGCGCTCAACCGCGCCGTGGCGCGGGCCGAAGTGGAAGGCCCGATCGCCGCGCTGGAGGACATTGCGGCAATAGCCGCCGACAAGCGCATGGCCGACTACCAGCCCTATTGGGCCGCCCTCGGCCATCTCAACGCCCTTGCGGGCAATAGGGAGGCGGCGTTCGAGGCCTGGACGCTGGCGAGCGGCCTGTCGGCGGATCCGGCAGTGCGGCACTATCTCAATGACCGGATTGCCGCCCTGCGAAACGGGTGAGATGGTTCGCCCAGGCGCCGCACGCCGCAAATCACGCCTCCCCGGATCAGGCCGGGGACGTGCAGCGAGTGCAGATCGTTCTCGCGCACCGCCTACTTGCCGATATCCCGGCTTTCCTCTATATCCCGCCGCCATGAAGCGCCTGTCACCCCTGGAGGATGGGCGCGTGTGCTATGAAGGTTCATGGCGCACACCAACCCAGAATGGAACATTCCATGGCTGATGCTACCGAGCTCAAGGCTCAGGCGCGGACCCGGGTGGGCAAGGGGGCCGCTCGTGCACTGCGTCGTGAGGGCCTTATCCCTGCAGTTATCTACGGCGACAAGAAGTCCCCCGAGGCGATCGCGATTTCCTACAAGGAAGCGATGAAGCGCATCTATGCCGGCGGCTTCCTCTCGCACGTCATCACGCTCGACGTCGATGGCACCAAGCACAAGGTGATCCCCAAGGATTACCAGCTCGACCCGGTCCGCGACTTCGCGCTCCACGTCGACTTCCTGCGCGTCGGTGCCAATGCCAAGCTGAACGTCCAGGTGCACGTCCGTTTCATCAACGAAGACGCTTCGCCCGGCCTCAAGCGTGGTGGTACGCTCAACATCTCGCACCACACGCTCGACCTGACCGTTGACGCCAACAACATTCCGGAAGAAGTCGTTGTCGACCTCACCGGCCTGGAAATCGGCGACATCATCCACATCTCCTCGATCAAGCTCCCCAAGGGTGCTTCGGACCACAGCCATGAGCAGGACCTGACGATCGCCTCGATCGTTGCCCCGTCCGCCCTGCGCTCCGAGGAAGATGCCGCTCCGGCCGCTGAAGAAGCTGCCAAGGAGTAAGCCCGCCCGCGCTCCGGAAACCGCCAGCCGTTTTTCGGACGCGAACGTGCTAGAATAATCGAGGCGGCCCCAAGGGTCGCCTCTTTCATTTCGGAGACCGAAATGCATCTTCTTGTCGGCCTGGGCAATCCGGGCGCGCAATATGAGAGAAATCGCCACAACATCGGCTTCCTGGCCGTGGACGAGATCGCGCGCCGGCACAATTTCGGGCCGTTCCGGCAGAAGTTCAACGGCCTCATCGCCGAGGGCACGATCGAGGGCAACAAGGCCCTGATCCTCAAGCCGCAGACCTTCATGAACCGCTCGGGCGATTCGGTGGTTCAGGCGACCAAATTCTACAAGATCGCCCCCGAGGACGTGTCGGTGCTCTATGACGAACTCGACCTCGCTCCCGGCAAGGTCCGCGTCAAGATCGGCGGCGGCAGCGGCGGCCACAACGGCATCCGCTCCATCGATCCGCAGATCGGCCCCAATTACCGCCGCGTGCGGCTGGGCATCGGCCATCCCGGCTCCAAGGACGCGGTGATGCACTACGTCCTCGGCGACTTCGCCAAGGCCGACGCCGCCTGGCTCGATCCCCTGCTCGAGGCCATCGCCGACAGCGCCGGGCTGCTGGTGCGCAAGGACGACAACGGCTTCATGAACAAGCTGGCCATCGCCAACGGCAAGGGCGGGGAATCGGGCCCGCACTCGCCGGCGCGAAAAGCCCAGTCGGAAAAACCCGCGCCCAAGGCGCAGAGCCATATCCGCGCCGCCCGCCCCAAGCAGCCCTCGGCCAAGGTTCCCGAAACCGGACCGATGGCCGCCATGCTCAAGAAGCTGTTCGGCAAGGACGACGCCTGACCCTTTCCTTCCCCGGATTGACATCATGCGCTATCCGCACGATGTCGGGGACTAAATTGTTTCGGAGACTTCCATGGGACTGAAAATGGGCATTGTCGGTCTGCCCAATGTCGGCAAATCGACGCTCTTTAACGCCCTGACGCGCACCGCCGCGGCGCAGGCTGCGAATTTTCCGTTCTGCACCATCGAGCCCAATGTCGGCGAAGTGGCCATTCCCGATGCCCGGCTCGAGAAGCTGGCAGCGGTCGCCAAGTCGCAGCAGACCATTCCGGCCCGCATGAGCTTCGTGGACATCGCGGGCCTGGTGAAGGGCGCCAGCAAGGGCGAGGGCCTGGGCAACCAGTTCCTGGCCAACATCCGCGAGTGCGACGCCATCGCCTATGTGCTGCGCTGCTTCGAGGACGGCAACGTCATCCACGTCGCCAACAAGATCGACCCCATCGCCGACGCCGAAGTGGTCGAGACCGAGCTGATGCTCGCGGACCTGGAAAGCCTCGAGAAGCGCCTGCCGGGCCTCGAGAAGAAGGCCAAGGGCGGCGACAAGGAGGCCAAGCTCACCGTCGACCTCATCAACCGCTCGCTGGCCCTGCTGCGCGAGGGCAAGTCGGCGCGGCTGGTCGAGCGCTCTGCCGAGGAAGAGAAAGCTTTCACCGAGCTCCAGCTCCTCACCAGCAAGCCGGCGCTTTTCGTCTGCAACGTCGACGAAGGCTCGGCCGCCACCGGCAACGCCATGACCCAGCGCGTCGAGGACTACGCCAAGACGCACAATGCCGCCGTCATCATCATCTCGGCCGAGATCGAGAGCCAGCTCTCCCAGCTGCCCGATGCCGAGCAGCGGGAATACCTGGAATCGCTCGGCCTGGAAGAGCCCGGTCTCAACCGGCTCATCCGCGAGGCCTACGACCTCCTCGGCCTGCAGACCTATTTCACCGCCGGCCCCAAGGAAGCGCGCGCCTGGACCATCCACAAGGGCGACAAGGCCCCGCAGGCCGCCGGCGTCATCCACTCGGACTTCGAGCGTGGCTTCATCCGCGCCCAGACCATCGCCTTCGACGACTACGTGACCCTGGGGGGGGAAGTGCCGGCCAAGGAAGCCGGCAAGGCGCGCGACGAAGGCAAGGAATATGTGGTCAAGGACGGCGACGTAATGCTGTTCAAGTTCAACACCTAAGCCTTTCCCTGCTTTTGGCGCATAGCGGAAATTCCCGCTGTGGCCGGCTCGAACCTTGAAATCGCCCCGGTTTGGGGCGATTTCGCAGCCAAGCGCGAATGCGCGGCAAGGGAGGAGGACTGACGGAGACCAGACATGAACACCCAGTACAAGGGTTTTGACATCACCCTCACCTCCGGCGACCATTGGGCCGCCAGGATTACCCGGATCGCCACCGGCAAGGCATTCTCCCAGCAGCAGACGACCCCGCTCGAAGCCGGCGCCGACGCTGCCCTGGCCCGCGCCCGCAACCTGGTAGACGCGTTCCTCGCCCTCAACGGGCGCTGATCCCCCTCGCTTTTTGACCTGACCGCATCCCGATGCCGGGTGTATCATGCCCTCTCGCAAGACAGGGAGGGCATCATGCATGCGTACAATGTCGTGCGTTTCCGGGTGAAACCGGGCATGGAACAGGCGTTCATCGACGGCCAGAGGGCCGACACGGCGCCGTTCCAGGGGTTTGAGGGCGGCGCCTTGATCAAGACGGGCGATCGCACCTATTGCTTCATCGGGATATGGGAGAACTTCGAGCGCATCGTGGCGGCGCGTCCGGCCATGATCGGCATGCTCGACAAGGTTCGCTCCACGCTCGAGGACCAGGGCAGCGGCCTGGGCCTGACCGACCCGGTGTCCGGTGAAGCGGTGATCGAGTACCCGCCCAGCGCCTGAACGGCGCTGAATCGGGGTTCGCATTCGCGTGGCGGGCGGCTATACCTCCCGGCATCATGAATCCTGTCACCGCCAACAGACGGCATTTCGAGGACCTTGCGGAAGGCGAGGTGATCACGCTCGGCCAGGTCAACCTGACCCGCGACATGATCTTCACCTTCGCCCGCGAGTTCGATCCCCTGCCCTTCCATCTCGACGAGGCGGCGGCCAAGGCCTCGCTTCTCGGCGGCCTCGCCTCGAGCGGCTGGCAGACCGGCGCGCTGAGCCTGCGCATGCTTGTGGACAGCTTCCTCTCGACCATCGCGGCAGCGGGCGGCCTGGGCTTTTCCAACCTCAAGTGGCGCAAGCCCTTCATGGCCGGCGACACCATTTCGGGCACCGCCACGGTTTCGAAGCTGCACCGCTCCCACCACCACCCGCAATGGGGCGTGATGGAACTCATGCTCGATATCCGCAACCAGAAGGGCGAGCCGGTAATGACCATGCAACTTGCCAACCTGGTGGAACTGCGCAACCCCGAGGCGCCGCTGTGACCCGCTGGTTCGAGGACATCACCATCGACGAGCCCTTCCCGCTCGGCGAGCACACCTTCACCGAAGAGGAGATCATCCGCTTCGGCAAGCTCTACGATCCCCAATATTTCCACACCGATCCCGAAGCGGCCCGGCACAGCCATTTCGGCGGCCTGGTCGCCAGCGGCTGGCACACGGTTTCGGTCGGACACCGCAAAATGGTGGATGCCCTCTTCGCCGAGGAGGAGCGCCTGCGCGGCATGGGCCAGGAGCCGGGTGTTTCCGGCCCCTCTCCCGGCGTCAACAAGATGGCGTTCAAGGCCCCCGTCCGCCCCGGCGACACCGTGACCTATACCCTGGTCGTCACCGACAAGCGCGCCTCCAATTCCATTCCCGGCTGGGGCCTGCTGTTCAACCACCTGACCGCGGTCAACCAGGACGGCGAACTCGTCTACGACGCCGAACTGGTGGGCTTCAACAAGTTGCGAGACTACCGGATGCCGCTGCGTCTCAAGCTCGCGATGGCGTTGACCCGCGTGCCCGGCTTGAACAAACTGCTGGCGCGCTCATCCTGAGTCGCCTCAATCCGGAACCCGCTGCCTTGCGCCTCATCGCCCTCTCCGCTGCCTTCCTCACCGCCCTTTCGGGCAGCGCCTTCGCGCAGGTCTTCCAGGGCAACTGGTATTGCATGGCGGGCGACCAGAAGGCAGGCGTGCTCACCATCTACAATGGCTCGTACGGCTTCGCCTCGGCGGTCTATGGCGACAAGAGCTCAGGCGTGGGCGCCGTGCAGGGTTATTCGGATGGCGTCACCTTCACCGACGGCCCCCTAGTCACCGAACTGGGCATCCAGGTCGGCCGGCTGCTGGTGGGCGAAGGCGCCCCCTCGATGACCATCGAGAATGCCAACGCCATCGTCATGGTCTGCACTACCCTCCAGAATTCCGGCCTCGTGGCTCCGCCCCAGGGCACTACCCCCGTCGCACAGTAGGCGCACCGACACGCCGGCTCGGATCGCTCCGGTCGGTTGCGGGGTGGTTCATTGGCGGCTCGGGGCGAGGTTTGCCTCAAGTCTATGGATGCTAGCGGTAATGCGAGGCATCGCCTCGCCCCTTGAGCGTTTGGGGTTTCTACAAGCCCGTCCACGCAAGTTGCCCGCGAGCGCACTCCGGGCCGGTCACGTCACACTTAGGCCGTAAGCCCAGGCGCCCCCGGACTTCCCCCAACTCCCAGATCCTGGCGGCAGGGCAAGGGACGCGTGAGCTCCTCACGTCCCCAGTCCTGACGCCAGCCGCCGCAGCACCGCGTACCGTGCCTCGCCGTTGGCGGAGGGATGGAGAAAGTATGCGGGAGGGGTGGTGTGCGGGGATAAGTTTTTTGGCGCTTTGTTGAGATTGGGGTGGCACGCGCTCTGTCCGCCGACTTCCCGGCGCAGGCCGGGGTCCAGTTGGGCTGGTGGGAGATCTCGGGGATACGTGAGCGCGCTTGGGGCGACGTATTAGCCAGCAGGTCTCCCTCCCCCTTTGTGGGGAGGGAACAAGGGTGGGGGTAAACTTCACCCTCGGTGTCTCTTGCCACCCCCACCCTCCATCCCTCCCCACAGGGGGGAGGGAGGCGATGGGGTTGGGGCGGTGGGGGTGTCTTCCACCCGGACCACGTCACCCTTGACTCTCCTCACCTCATTCCATAACCTTTTCGTTATACACGGGAGAGGAGCCATGGGAAAGTCAGTGGACGTGAGCTTGCCGTCGGACACCGAGCTTGCCGTGACGCGCGTATTCGAGGCGCCGGCGCGACTGGTGTTTGATTTTCATACCAGGCCCGAACATGTGCGGCGCTGGTTGCTGGGGCCGCCGGGATGGAGCATGCCGGTTTGCGAGATCGACCTGCGGATTGGAGGCGGCTATCGCTATGTCTGGCGCAACGACGCCGATGGCACCCAGTTCGGGACCACGGGCACCTATAGGGAAATCGTCGAGCCGACGCGGATCGTCCATACCGAGAACATGGAAGGATTCGAGGGCGAGAGCCTATGCACCCTCACCCTCCTCGAGGACGGCGCCATGACGACGCTGACCTATGTCTTCAGGTTCCAAAGCCGCGCGGCACGCGACGGCGCCATGAGCACCGGCATGACCGATGGCATGGGCCTGAGCTACGACCGGCTCGATGAGGCCATGGCCGAAGCCGTCCAGTAAGAACCCGGATCAGTGCCCGGCGAAGTCGATCAGCGCCTGGATCTGGACGCTCTCGGACCGCAGCTTGTCGGCGCCGCCCAGGTCGGGCAGGTCGATGACGAAGGCGGCGTGATCAGCCTGGGCGCCCGTGCGGCGCAGCAGGCCGATCGCCGCGATGGCGGTGCCGCCGGTGGCGATGAGGTCATCGACCAGCAGCACCTTGTGATGGCTGTTGAGCACGTTGGCATGGATCTCGATGGTGTCCACGCCGTATTCGAGCACGTAGTTCTGCCCGATGGTTTCGCCCGGCAACTTGCCGCGCTTGCGGATCGGCACGAAGCCGACGCCCATTTCGATGGCCACCCCTGCCCCGAAGATGAAGCCGCGCGCCTCGATGCCGGCGACATGGGTGATGCCCAGGTCCGCATGCGCCTCGGAGATGCGCTTGACGCTTTCGCGGAAGCCCTGCGGGTCTTCGATGAGCGTGGTGATGTCCCGGAACAGGATGCCCTTCTTGGGATAGTCGGGAATCGTGCGGACAAGCGACTTCAGGTCGAGGGACATGCGTGATCTCGAAGACGGAGGACGAAAGGAGCGGAAGCTATTTGCCGGTAACGGACTGGCGGATCCGGCGCGTAAGGACGCCGGCATTGTAGGCGGCCGACAGCGTGGCGTTGATGGCCACTTCCTTGTTGCGCGGATTGAGGACGTGCGGAGCGGCCGCGCGGACCATGGGATGCTGTGCAATGGTCGCGGCGACGCTGACGACCGTTACGGCAAGTCGAAGTGCCGACATGAGCGATCCTTTCGTTGCACTGGCATCTACCGGGCGAACATGCACAAAGCCGGCCCGCTAGGCAAGCGGCGCGCGGTCACTTTCCGTTCGCGTTGCCCAGCACCCGTCCCGCTACCGCATCGAGCCGCGACATGAGGCCCGACGGCCGCGCCTCGGGCGCGGTCATGAAGGCATGATCGAGCGCGGTGCGCGCCGGATCGTCCTCGACCTGGCGCGGGAACCCGCGCGCGATGGCGCTGACCAGCGCCTGGGCCTTGTCGCGGTTGGCGTGAAGCGTGGCAACGACCGCCTGCACGTCCACCGCCTCGTGATGGGGGTGCCAGGCATCGTAGTCCGTGACCATGGCGACCGTGGCATAGGGAAGCTCCGCCTCGCGGGCCAGCTTCGCCTCCGGCATGGCCGTCATGCCTATGATATCGGCCTTGAGGGTGCGGTACATCTCGCTCTCGGCCCGGGTGGAGAACTGCGGGCCCTCGATCACCACCAGCGTGCCGCCATCGGAAAGGGCGACGCCCGCCTCCCCGGCCGCCTTCGCCACGAGCGCGCGCAGGCGCGCCGAGACCGGTTCGGCAAAACCGACATGGCCGACGATGCCGCCACCGAAAAAGCTCGCCGGGCGCGCATGGGTGCGGTCGATATACTGGTCGGGCAGCACGAATGTGCCCGGCGCCAGGTGCTCGCGCAGCGACCCCACCGCCGAGATGCTGATGAGGTCGGTGACCCCGGCGCGCTTGAGCACGTCGATATTGGCGCGGAAATTGAGTTCGTTCGGCGCCAGGCGATGGCCGCGGCCGTGGCGCGGCAGGAACCGGAGCTTGAGCCCCTGGAATTCGGCGAAGAGGATGGCATCCGAGGGTTGGCCCCACGGACTTTCGATGGGCAACCAGCGGGGGTTTTCGAGGCCGGGAATGTCGTACACGCCCGAACCGCCGATGATGCCGAGAACTGCTTCTGTCATAGATGCCTCCAGAGTGCATGGAGCCCCGGTACGGGGCAGCAGGGCGCGGCCGGCAGGGGTTGCCGCGCAACCCGGACCGGTGATGAGAGAGGCGCCCCTGGGACCCCTAAGAAGCAAAAAAGCAAAGGGCCCCTGAGGGCCCTTTGTAAGGTCTTTGCATGACAGCCGGAAGGCTTGAACGACCAGGCGCGAGGGGCCTGGGGAAAACTTGTTTCCGTTCGCCTAGTGCTCGATGCCCTGCCAGATGCGGCGCTTGGTGAAATACATCAGCCCGGCGAACAGCAGCAGGAAGAGGATGACGCGGAAACCGGTCTCCTTGCGCGACACCATGTGCGGATCGGCCATCCAGAACAGGAACGCCGCCACGTCTTCCGAATACTGTTCGACCGTCTGCGGCACCGCTTCCTGTCCTTCGGCGGCGACATAGGCGACGCGACCATCGGTCAGCGGCGGAGCCATGCCGATCGAGTGACCCGGGAAGATGGCATTGTAATGCTTGCCCTCGGGCACCTCGGCGCCGGCCGGCGGCGGATCCTGGTAGCCGTTGAGAAGGGCGTGGATATAGTCCGCGCCGCCTTCCTGGTAGGCCGTGAAGTAGTTGAACACCCAGGTCGGGAACGGGTCGGTCACGCCGCGCGCCTTGGCGAGCACGGACATGTCCGGCGGCAGGGCGCCGCCATTGGCGTCACGGGCCTGCTGCTCGGTATCGAATGGGGCCGGCCAGCGGTCGGCGGGAACCGCCGCGCGCTTGCCGCCGGACGCATCCGGGTCGTTCACTTCGTACTGTGCGGCCAGAGCCTTGACCTGGGCCTCCGAGAACTGCGGGCCGCCCTCTTCGGTGAGATTGCGGAAGGCCAGCAGGTTCGCCGAGTGGCAGCTCGAGCACACCTCGCGGAACACCTGGAAACCACGCTGGAGCTGGTTGCGGTCGTAGGTGCCGAAGACACCCGAGAACGACCAGGGCATACGCTCGATATGCGGGGTCTCGTGCTCCTGCGCGATGGCCGGGGCCGTCACCAGGGCGGCGGCCATGGCCAGGGCAGCGAAAATGGTCTTGGTATTGATCATTTGCTTATCGCCCCGCGGTCACGAATGAGCCTTGCCGAGCACGCTCTGCGAGATGCTCACCGGCAGCGGCCGGGGCGTCTCGATGCGGGCGAGCACCGGAAGGATGATCAGGAAGTAGATGAAGTAGTAGGCCGTGCTGGCCTTGGCCAGGTAGTTCATGATCGCGATCGAGGGATCCTGCGCACCCAGGTACATCAGGAGCAGGAAGTTGAGCACGAACAGCGCATAGAACCAGCGGAACATCGGGCGGAAATTGCCCGAACGCACCGGCGAGCGATCCAGCCACGGCAGGACGAACAGGATGAGCATGGAAGCGCCCATCACGATCACGCCACCGAGCTTGGAGTCGATGAACAGCACGTTGAAGTCGATGGCGCGCAGCATCGTGTAGAACGGCAGCAGGTACCATTCGGGAACGATGTGGCTCGGCGTCACCTGGCTGTTGGCCATGATGTAGTTGTCGGGGTGGTTGAGGATATCCGGCGCGAAGAACACGAACCAGGCGAACGGGATCAGGAACACCACGACGGCATAGAGGTCCTTCATCGTGAAGTACGGATGGAAGGGCAGCGTATCGCGCTTGTCCTTGACCTCGACGCCGACCGGGTTGTTGTTACCCGGCACGTGCAGCGCCCAGATGTGCAGCACGACCACGGCCGCGATGATGAACGGCAGCAGGTAGTGCAGCGAGAAGAAGCGGTTGAGCGTCGGGTTATCGACCGCGAAGCCGCCGCGCAGCAGTTCCATGATGGAATTGCCCACGATCGGGATCGCCGAGAAGATGTTGGTGATAACCGTGGCGCCCCAGAAGCTCATCTGGCCCCAGGGAAGCACGTAGCCCATGAAGGCGGTGGCCATCATGAGGACGAAGATGATGACGCCCAGCATCCACAGCACTTCGCGCGGGGCCTTGTAGGAGCCGAAGTAGAGGCCGCGGAAGATGTGGACGTAGACGGCGAAGAAGAACATCGAGGCGCCCACCGCGTGCGCGCCCTGGATGATGCGGCCGCCGTTGACGTCGCGGCGGATGTGCTCGACCGAATTGAAGGCCAGCGCCACGTTGGGCGTGTAGTGCATCGCCAGGATCACGCCGGTGACGATCTGCGCCACGAGCATGAACACGAGGATGGCGCCGAAGGTCCACCAGTAGTTGAGGTTCTTCGGGGTCGGGAAATCCATCAGGTGTTCCTTGGAAAACCTGATGATCGGCAGGCGCTCGTCGAGCCAGCGCTCAAACCCGTTCGTAGGGTTGTAAGTCGAATGTTCGGACATCGGACGGCCCCCTATCAACCGATTTGAATCTTGGTGTCGCTGAGAAACTGGTAGGGCGGAACCACCAGGTTCTTGGGCGCAGGGCCCTTACGGATGCGGCCGGCGGTATCGTAGACCGAACCGTGGCACGGGCAGAACCAGCCGTCATACTCGCCGCTCTCGCCCACCGGGATGCAGCCCAGGTGCGTACAATTGGCGATCATGACCAGCCACTGCTCGTGGCCCGGCTTGGTGCGCTGCTCGTCGGTTTCCGGATCCTTGAGCTCGGAGAGCGGGACGGCCTGGGCCTCCTGGATCTCCTTGGGCGTGCGATGGCGGATGAAGACCGGCAGGCCGCGCCACTTGACGGTGACCGACTGGCCTTCGGCAATCGGCGTCAGGTCGTATTCGGCCGAAGCCAGTGCCAGCACCGACGCATCGGGATTCATCTGGTTGATGAGCGGCCAGGCGACGCCGGCCACGGCGACCGCGCCTACGGCACCGGTCGCGACGTACAGGAAATCCCGTCGCGTCGGCTCGGTTTGAGTTTGTGTATTGCTTGCCACGGTTTGTCCCCGCACTAACTGAGCTTGCTGCTTCCCGCGCGGACCCGGAAGTCGGGAGCAGGAATGACGATTTGCCGCACGGAACCGGCGGCAGAAATCCGGGCTCTTTTTGCACTGTCACAAGCGCTTGTCCAGCCCGCGCGGCGCCCATCCAGCAACGATGCGACACTATACCCAGTTTCCCGCGGGTTTTACGCGGTTTGCCGGGGCTTAGACACCGGCTTGCCGGGTGCGACAACGCATTCCGGAAATGCCCTGCCTTATTTGGCGTAGATTATATGTGACATAGACAACACATAGGGTTTGCACGCCCGGTCCTGCGCGCTTAAACCGCACCCGGACACGATCACAATCAAGCCAGCCATGACGGTCGACCTAGCGCTCTATCAACCCGACATCGCCCAGAACACGGGCACCCTGCTCCGCCTGGGCGCCTGCCTGGGCGTGGTCGTGCACGTGATCCATCCGACCGGCTTCCCGTTCTCGCGCCAGTCCCTGCGGCGCGCCGGGCTCGACTATCTCGATCACGTCGAGTTCATCGAGCACGTTAGTTTTACCGCTTTCGACGCCTGGCGGCGCGAGGCGGGGCGGCGCCTGGTGCTGCTCACCACCAAGGCTAGCGATTCCACCTATCGAGCCGCCTACGCCGAAAACGACATCCTGATGACCGGCCGCGAAAGCGCCGGAGTGCCCGACGCGGTGGCCCAGGCCGCCGACCTGCGGGTGCGCATCCCCATGCGACAAGATATGCGCTCGCTCAACGTCGCAATTGCTGCAACGCTCGTGCTAGGGGAGGCACTGAGACAGACCGGACAATTCGAGACGCTCGCATGACACTTCCCCTCGATATCGACACCAAGAAAGCCAAGGCCAGCGCGTGGTTCCGCGAACTGCGCAACGCCATCGTGGCCGAACTCGAATCCCTTGAGGATTCCGTGCAGGGCCCGCACGCCGACCGTGCGCCCGGCCGCTTCGTCATCGAGCCCTGGGACCGGCCTGCCGGTGGCGGCGGCGAAATGTCGATGCTGCACGGCCGCGTCTTCGAAAAGGCGGGGGTCCATATCTCCACGGTCTCCGGCCAGTTCTCGGAAGACTTCGCCAAGCAGATGCCGGGCACCGATCGCGGCGCCGAATTCTGGGCCTCGGGCATCTCGCTCATCATCCACCCCTGGAACCCCAATGTTCCGGCGGTACACATGAATACCCGCATGATCGTGACCGGTGAGCTCTGGTTCGGCGGCGGCGCCGACCTTACCCCGGTCCTCGACCGCCGGCGCACCCAGGAAGACCCCGACACCGTCGACTTCCACGCCGCCATGAAGGGGGCCTGCCTCGAGAACGGGGTGGATTACGACGCTTATAAGAAATGGTGCGACGAGTACTTCTATCTCGCCCATCGCAAGGAGCCGCGCGGCATCGGCGGCATCTTCTACGACCACCACAATTCGGGCGACTGGGACCGCGACTTCGCCTTCACCCAATCGGTGGGCCGCGCCTTCAAGCAGGTGTACGTCGAACTTGTCCGCCGCAACTTCGAGACGCCCTGGACCGACGAGGACCGCAACGAGCAGCTCGTGCGCCGCGGGCGCTATGTCGAATTCAACCTGCTCTACGACCGCGGCACGACCTTCGGCCTCAAAACGGGGGGAAACGTCAATTCCATCCTCTCCTCGATGCCGCCTGAGGTACGCTGGCCGTAGCCCAAGGAGCATAGATGCCGGTAACGGACATCCAGATCGCCGGGTACCGTTCGATCCGGAAGATCCGGTTCCCGGTGCGCCAATTGTCGGTTCTTGTCGGCGGTAACGGCGTCGGCAAGACCAATCTCTACCGCGCCCTCGAACTGCTCCACGCGGCTGCCCTGGGCACCTTCGCCGAGGAAATCGCGCGCGAGGGCGGATTGGCATCGGTGATGTGGGCCGGCGAGCGCCGGGTTACCGACAAGCCGGTGCTGACCCTCTCGGCGACCTTCGAGGACATAACGGGCGGCGGCTACGCCCCCAACCTGAGCATCACCACCGGCTTCGCCCCGAGCTACGGGCTCGAAACCGGCTTTCCCCAACCCACCGCGGCGGCTTTTCCCGAAGAAGCGCAGATCAAGAGCGAAATGCTCTCGATGAAGGCGGGCAACCGCACCGTCTCCCTCCTCGAGCGTCGCGACTCGGTAGCCTGGGCCCGGGACACCGACGGGCGCCGCGTGCAGGCCGCCGAGGGGCTCCTCGCCAGCGAGACGGCGCTATCGGCCCTGCGCGGCGGCTTTCCCGAAGTGGATGCGGTGCGCGAAGCGCTCTCGTCCTGGCGCTTCTACCACGCCTTCCGCACCGATGCGGCCTCTCCGCTGCGCCGGCCGGGCCTGGCGACCACCGCTCCCACGCTCAATGCCGATGGCTCCAACCTGGCGGCGGTCTTCGCCACCATCCGCCATATCCGCGAGGACACCACCGACCTCGATGAGGCCATCGACCAGGCCTTTCCCGGCGCCGCGCTCGAGGTGCCGGTGCCCGACAAGACCTCGAGCTTCTCGCTGGTATTCCCCGAATTCCGGCACCGCCCCTTCGGCGCGGCCGAGCTCTCGGATGGCACTTTGCACTTCCTGGCGCTCATGGGGGCGCTCCTCTCCTATCGCCTGCCGCCCTTCATCGCCCTCAACGAACCCGAGAACAGCCTGCACCCGAGCCTGCTGCCGGCCCTCGCCCGGGTCATCGCCAAGGCCGCGACGCGCACCCAGGTCTGGGTCGTGACCCATTCGCGCGAACTGGCGGATTCGCTGGCGTCCGAGACCGGCGTGCTGCCCCGCCAGGTCATCCGCAAGGACGGCGGCACCTGGCTTGCAGGACTCAACGATCTGGGATTCTTCCCGGACGAGGACTGAGCCAGACCGGAACTCATCGCCGCCTCTGCCGTTTCCCCAAGGCAAAGACCTAGGAGGAAGCCATGAAGCGCTTTGATTGTGGGACTTTGGTTCCCGGTTGCACCTACCACACCGAGGCCGACAGTGAGGCCGAGATCGTGCGTCGCGAGATCGAGCACCTGCGCTCGGCCCATGGCGAAACCGAAATCCGTCCCGAGATGGTCGAACACATCAAGGACCGTATCGTGGAAGTGGTGCCCCACTAGCCCCGGACGGAAGCCAGCAGCGCGTCGCGATCGAGGGTGAACCCGCTCTCGATCCAGAGGCGCTCGAGCCGGGTGAGTTCAATTCCCAGCGCCTTGCCGGGGAGCATGCCCTTACGCAGGAGATCCGCTCCCGAGAGCGGAAACTTCGGCACGACCAGCGCATTGAGCCGCTGCCGGTTCTCGGCCACTTCCTCGCCGTCGCGATGCCCAAGCGCCGCCGCGACCGCCACCGCATCCTCGACATGACGCGGATAGCGATAGGCCGCTTCCTGGAGTGCACCCAGGTTGATCAGCCCCGCCGCCTTGAGCGTTGCCTCGGCCTGCGCAACGAGATCGTTGGAGAGACGCCAGCGATCCTGGATCGCCTGCGGATCGCTCCCCTGCATGATGATCGCCAACCGCCCGGTCCGCGCCGGAAAGGGCGACAGCGCCTCATAAGCCGCCAGTTGGCCCGGCTTGGCCTGGGGCAGTTCGAGCACGCCGACCCGCGTCATCTCCTCGAGCGTGCGCGCGACCTTTGCCAGCGCCAGCATGCGCGTGATCTCGGTGCCCACCCGCTCGGCCGAAAGCCGGGACAGCGTCCCGGCGGCGCGGCGGCAGGCCTCGAGCCCTTCCGGGTCGAAATGCTGCCGGCCGTGGCTGGCCGAGAAGCGGAAGAAACGGTAGACGCGCAGCCGGTCCTCGGCGATGCGCCTCTCCGGATCGCCGATGAAGCGGATGCGGGCCTCGAGGCAATCGCCCAGCCCGTCCAGCGGGTCGAACAGCGTGCCGTTCGCCGCGCAGTAAAGCGCGTTGAGGGTAAAGTCACGCCGCTCGGCGTCGTGGCGCCAGTCGGTTCCGAAACGCACCACGGCATGGCGCCCGTCCGTCTCGACGTCCTCGCGTAACGTGGTGACCTCGGCAAGGTGATGCCCCGCCTTGAGGGTGACCGTGCCATGCTCGATTCCGGTGGGATAGGACGCGATGCCCGCAGCCTTGGCCCGGCGGATGACCTCGTCGGGCGTCAGCTCCGTGGCCAGGTCGATGTCGGTGCTGGTGCGGCCATGCCCCATGAGCGTGTCGCGCACCACCCCGCCCACGGCGCGGGTGCGCCCGTGGTGCCCATCGAGCGCCACCAGGATGCGTTGCAGTTCCGGCTCGGCCAGCCATGGCGCGTTTCGCAGCCTGGCGCGCGCCTCTTCCTGGCTCACCATTGCGTTTCCCCAGCTAGCGCCAGGTTGCGGAACCGGCGGGTAAGGTTGGCGGTGATGCCCCAGATGCGATGGCCATCGTGCTCGATCTGGACCGTCGCATGCTCCTGCCCGTTGCGGCGCACCCGAAACGTGCCATAGGCGGCCTCGGTCGCCAGCTTGGCCAGCGGCACCTCGAACAGCGAATCCACTTCACTCGGATTGGGGACGAAGAGGCCGGACGGCACGACTTCAGCCACAACCGGTGTGATGAGGTAGTTGGTGCCGGTATAGTAATGGGGCATGAACCCCAGGATGCGGGCATCCCGCGCCTGCATCCCCACTTCCTCGAAGGCCTCGCGCAGGGCGGCCTCGGCCGGCCCCGCATCGGTAGGGTCGATCTTGCCGCCCGGAAAGGCCACCTGCCCCGAATGGGCGCGCAGGTCCGGCGAGCGCTCGGTATAGAGCACCGTAAGCCCTTCGGGCCTGTGAATGAGGGAGATGAGCACGGCCGCCGCCACGGGCGGGCGATCGGGCGGAAACTCGGGCTGCCAGTCGGGGAGGAAGGCGGCGCCTTCCTCGAGGACTTCGGGTTCCTTGAGTAGCCGCTGGCCGATCCGGGCTATTCTCTCGTCGTCGGCCAGCACCCTGTACTCCTAAGCCTGCCTGCGCGCTCCGAACGCTGCGATCGGGCCCTTGAGTCGGACCGAGAGCGTCGGGTCCGCAGAGTGCAGGAGGACGCGCTTGGGATCAACCGGGCCGGGCCATTGCACATTGCCCTCCGGCATCTGCACATAGCCGAGCGGACCGTAGTAATCATAGTCGCCGACCAGGATCACGAAGCTGCCCTTGCCGCGCTCGAGCGCGATGCGGCTGACCTCGCGCGCCAGGAGCTTACCGGCGCCGCGCTTGCGGAACGCCGGATGCGTGGCCAGCGGCCCGAGCATGTAGCCATCGATCCCGCCAATGCTGATCGGGGTCATCCAGACCGAGCCGCAGGGGGTGCCATCGACTTCGGCGATGAGGCTCAGGGTCGGATCGATCGGGAACCGCTCGCGGACGCGGAACGCCGTGCGCGCAAACCGGCCGGGACCGAAGGCGGTAGCCTGCAGTTCCTCGACGAAGGCATCATCGGCGGAAGTGGCGAAACGAACGGTGGGCGCGCCCATCTGGAGCGGCGCAGCCTGAGCGGCGGAGAGGGAAGGAGCGATCATGGTGACGTGTCCAAAAGTGCGAGAAGGACTGTTGCGGCTGCTCAAATGCAGCCACTTGCTGACCGATTACGGTCGTCGGGTCACCTGAAAGACATTCTCCATCCTAGACGCCTCCTGACGCCTGAAAATCGCATTAGCACCATGGTGGGCCTCGCGCAAACGAAAGTCGGGACCAAGCCCAAGTTTTTCAAGACAGTGTGTCCTGAATTTTGCGCCTAGTAGGAAAGTGCCCAAATAGGGTCTTAGGATGACGCAAACCGAACGGAAAGGGATCGATCTTGGGACTTTTGATTGACGGACAATGGTCGAGCCAATGGTACGACACCAAACAGACCGGCGGCTCTTTCGAACGGGCGGCCTCCGCCTTCCGCAACTGGGTGACAGCCGACGGCAGCGCCGGGCCCTCCGGCGAGGGCGGCTTCAAGGCTGAAGCTGGCCGCTACCACCTCTATGTTTCGCTCGCCTGCCCCTGGGCGCACCGGGCCATCATCTTCCGCAAGCTCAAGGGGCTGGAGGACCTGATCTCGATGTCGGTCGTCTCCCCCAGGATGCCCGACGAAACCGGCTGGGCCTTCACCGAGGAAATGGGATCGACTGACGACCCCGTGAACGGAGCCGAATATCTCTGGGAGGTCTATGCCAAGGCCAAGCCCGACTATAGCGGCCGCGTCACCGTGCCGGTGCTCTGGGATAAGCAGCGCGACACCATCGTCAACAACGAGAGCTCGGAAATCATCCGCATGTTCAACTCGGCCTTCGACGGGCTGACGGGAAACACGCTCGACTTCTACCCCGAGCCGCTGCGCGAGAAGATCGACGCCATCAATGCCCGCGTCTACGCCGAGATCAACAATGGCGTCTATCGCGCCGGTTTCGCCACCCGCCAGGAAGTCTATGAAGCGGCGGTGGCCAGACTCTTCGCGGCGCTCGACTGGGTCGAGGGGCTGCTGGGCGAACACCCCTACCTCGCCGGCGACACCCTGACCGAAGCCGACTGGCGCCTGCTGACCACCCTCTTCCGGTTCGATGCGGTCTATGTGGGGCACTTCAAGTGCAATATCCGCCGGATCGCAGACTATCCCAACCTAACCCGCCTGCTGCGCGAGCTCTACCGGGTCCCCGGCGTCGCCGAGACGGTCAATATGGATCATATCAAGACGCACTATTACTGGAGCCACGTTACGATCAATCCGACCCGCATCGTGCCGGTCGGCCCCGAACTGGGCTTCATGCAGGACTGATCGCCTCAGTCTTCCCCGGCAGGGCTGTGTCGGGGAAGACACACCGCAAACGGGGTTGCGGCGTTTTGCGGACTTCGGGTTGACACATTGGGGCTCTAACAAGCATATGGCCGCCCCCGCTGACGAACGTCGCCGCGGCCCTCCATTTTTTTCGCCCTTTCAGAGCCGAGACCATGACATCCGACAGCCAAACGACTGCCGCCCCGCCGGTGGAGCAGCCCATCGACGACGCCACGGCCCGACGCAATACCCTCGTGATCTCGCTGCTGCTGGTTTCAGCCTTCGTGGTGATTCTCAACGAGACCATCATGGGCGTGGCCCTTCCGCACCTGATGACCGATCTCCAGATCACCGCCAGTGCGGCCCAGTGGCTGACCACCGCCTTCATGCTGACCATGGCCGTGGTGATTCCCATCACCGGGTTCCTGCTGCAGCGCTTCACCACCCGCGCCGTCTTCATGTTCGCCATGACGGCCTTTTCGACCGGCACCCTGATCTCGGCCATTTCGCCGGGCTTCGAGGTGCTGCTGCTCGGCCGCGTCGTACAGGCCGTCGGCACCGCCACCATGATGCCCCTGCTCATGACCACGGTCATGAACCTGGTTCCTGCCGCCTCGCGCGGGCGGGTAATGGGCAATATCTCGATCGTCATCTCGGTGGCCCCGGCCATCGGCCCGACCATTTCCGGGATCATCCTCAACATCCTCGACTGGCGCTGGATGTTCTGGCTGGTGCTGCCGATCGCGGTCGCCTCGCTGCTGCTGGGCATGGCACGCATCAAGAACGTTTCGACGCCGCGCCCCGCCCCGTTCGACGTGCTCTCGGTCATCCTCTCCGCCTTCGCCTTCGGCGGGCTGGTCTATGGCCTTTCGAGCCTGGGTGAAGCCGCCAGCCATCCCGGCCCGGTACCCGGCTGGCTGCCGATCGCCATCGGCGCCTTCGCCCTGGTGCTTTTCGTGTGGCGCCAGCTGGCGCTCCAGCGCGAGGACAAGGCCCTGCTCGACCTGCGCACGTTCCTTTCGCGCGTGTTCACCGTCTCGGTGGTGATGATGGCGATCAGCATGATGGCGCTTTTCGGCACCATCATCCTGCTGCCGATCTACATCCAGAACGTGCTGGGGCTCGACGCCCTGCAGACCGGCCTGCTGTTGTTGCCGGGCGGTCTCATCATGGGGCTCATCGCCCCCTTCGTCGGGCGTCTCTATGACCGGTTCGGCCCCGGGCCGCTGATCATTCCCGGCTCGATCCTGGTGAGCGCCGTGCTCTGGGGCATGACCCTGCTCGGTCAGCATACGTCCCAGTACTGGCTGCTGGCGGCGCATGTGACGCTCAGCATCGGCCTGGCCCTGATGTTCACCCCGCTCTTCACCGCCAGCCTCGGCTCGTTGCCGCGCCACCTCTATTCACATGGCAGCGCGGTGATCGGCACGGCCCAGCAGCTGGCGGGCGCCGCCGGCACGGCCCTCTTCGTGGCCGTGATGTCGATGACCGCCGGACGCCTCGCTGCCAGCGGCGTCGACCAGGTCGCCGCCACGGCAGAAGGCATCCATACTGCGTTCATCTGGGGCGCCGTGATCTCGATGTTCGCCATCGTGGCCGCCTTCTTCGTGCGCAAGCCCGAGACCGAGGACGTGCCCGAAGGCGCCGTGGCCGGCCACTGACACTCTCGCCTCCCCGGCCAGCCGGGGAGGCATTACTCCCTGAAATTACTAGACGACGCCCCAGACGACACTGCGCGGCTCCCCGCCGAAAACCTCTGCTACACGCCGCGTCGTCGCCGGCGACAGCCCCTCGGGCAGCGCATCGAGCGCAAACCAGCCCGCCTCGGCAATCTCGAAACTTTTCCGAAATTCCACCGCCTGTTCGAACTCGCGGCAGAGATAAAGCGCCACGTGGTCGCGATTGGTGACGCTGCTCACATTGTGGTAGATGCCGAACAGTTCCATCGGCCCGGTAACCCTGAGCCCACCTTCCTCGAACACCTCGCGCGCCGCACTTTCTTCGGCGGTTTCGCCCGGCTCGACCCCGCCGCCCGGCAACTGCCAGCCGGGCATATAGGTATGACGTATCAAGAAGATTTTATCGCCATCGATCAGCATCACCCGCACGCCGAACGTGATGCGCCGCTTGAGCCCGACGGCGAAGAGAAATACACGCGATCTGAGGCGTTGCCAGCGAGTGAGTAGCATGCTCGATCTCCAGTTCGATTCCCTCAATAGCAGGACGAGTGCGACGGCAGAAATGCGGCCTTGGCAAAATAGACGTTTTCTTGGCCCCTCCCGCGTGGCATTAGGCGCGCGATGACAAATCTGGCCCATATCTCGGACATCCACCTGGCACCCCTGCCGCCTGTCCGCCCCCGGGACCTCCTTTCCAAGCGCATTACCGGCTTTCTCAACTGGAAGCTGAAGCGGAACAGGACTTTGGATGGCGATGGCCTGGCCAGCCTCATCCGCCACATGCGCAGCCAGGAGCCCGACATCGTCGCCGTTACCGGCGACCTGACGAACCTGGCCCTCGATGCCGAGATCGACAATGCCGGCCGCTGGCTGGAAACGGTGGGGACGCCCGAAGCGGTGTGCGTGTGCCCCGGCAACCACGACGCCTATGTGCCCGGAACGCTCGAAAAGGCCCTCGAGCGCTGGGACGGCTACATTACCGGGGAGACGGTGACCCAGGCGCCCTTTCCCTATGTGCGCCGCGTGGGCGACGTAGCGGTGATCGCCTGTTCGAGCGCCATCAGCACCCCGCCCTTTTTCGCGGCCGGACGCTTCGAGCAAGCCCAGGCGCAGCGGCTGGCCCGCTGCCTGGATGTACTGGGCGAGGCTGGCTATTTCCGCGTGGTGATGATCCACCACCCGCCCAATGTGGAAGACCGCAACTACCGGCTGGGCCTATGGGGCGCGCAGCTGTTTCGCGACGTGGTCGCCGAACATGGCGCCGAGGTGATCCTGCACGGCCACACCCACAAATCCACCATCCACTCCATTCCCGGTCCGAGCATGGATGTGCCCGTGATCGGCGTGGCAGCGGCGGGCGCCGCGCAGGGCGGCACCCACGACGACCCGGCGCGCTACAACCTCTTCCGCATCGAGAAATCGGGCAATGGCTGGTCCTGCACCATGCGCGAATACGGCTTCCAGCGCCTGGGCAGCGAAATCGTGATGCGCCTGCAGATGCGGATCTACTGACGAGCGATAACAGCTCGCCTCCAGTGAAGCCCCGGGTGGCCGGCCGGCCCTTTCGGGCCGACCGTCGTTGTCAGGCCGAAAGCCGTTCTTCGCTTTCGTTGCGCGGCTCGCCCTCGTTAGGATTGCCCTTGCCGGTGGTGATGAGTGCCTTGAGGCTTCCCACGACATAGGTGCCCCACCCGTTCGAGCAGACTTCGAAGCACTCGTATTCGGGCACGAGGCCGATGTGGGTAAAGCGCAGGCGCGTGCCCCCGGCCACCGGCTCGATGTCAAAGACGATGTCCGTGCCCGTCCACTCGGACTTGTCCCTGGTGAAGCTGAAGTTGTTCTTGACGATATGCCAGGCGACGCGCTTGCCCGGCACGAGTTCGGTGACGCGAATCTCGGCGCGGTGGACATCGCGGTAGCCGTAGAGGAAGGTCGAGCCCGCGCGGTCGGTCTCGCCATTCACATTCTCGGACCACCAACCACGCACGTTGTTGATGGCTTCGAACACGGCCTGCGGCGCCTGCGGCACGACGTATTCGGCGGTGTAGTTCTCTTCAGTCATCGTTAGTCTCCTTGGTTGAAAAGGCATAGGCGTGCCGGCGCCGACGCGCGCGAACGCGCGCCCGGCCGGTCAGCGTCGGTGTGGAGTGGAGTGGAGGACTAGGGCGTTAGGTTTACGCCCTTGAGGTCGTAGTGCTGGATGTAGACAGCCTGCCGCTTCCGCCATCCATTCTGATCGACCGGGGTGACGACCTCGGCCAGCATCGCGCCCAGGTGCTCGAAGAAGTCGTGCCAGCCGGGCAGCATGAGGGCGCTGCTGGCATAGGGTATTCCCTGATGGGTGAAGACCAGCCAGGTCCCCTCGCCTTTCGTCTGCAGTTCGTAGCGCACAACAGATTGTGGCGCGTGGGTATTTGACCACCCGAATTCGAGCACATGGGGCGGATCCCATTGCCGGACGACGCCGGTCATCGGGTGCGACCCATCCACCATGAGTTCGAACCGCCCGCCCACGCGCGGCTCGACGATGGCTGCGCCCATCCAGTCGGCCAACCTCTCCGGCTGCGTCAGCGCGCTCCAGACGGTTTCGATCGGACGCGCATAGAAGCGCTCGAAACGGACATCGATACGGTCCTGCCGCCGGGAGAAGGTGCCAAGCTCGTCATTGACCGCCATGTCAGTCGCTCCTCTTCAAATGTTCATCCAGCGCATCCAGCTTGCCCGCCCAGAAGGCGCGGTAGGGCTGCAGCCAGTTGTCCAGTTCCTCAAGCGGAAGCGGATCGATGCTGTAGAGACGGCGCGGACCATCGGCCCGCACCTGAACCAGGCCCGCTTCATGCAAGGCCCTGAGGTGCTTGGACACATTGGGCTGGGGCAGCTTAAGCGCTTCAACCAGCGTGCCCGCCGATTGCTCGCCGGCCAGCAGGAGGCCCAGGATGTCGCGGCGGACCGGATCGGAAATGGCTGTGAACAGAGACATGCCATCATATTCCGCAACAGGCATATGCCTGTCAAGGCATATAATGAAGGCGCCCAGTTTTCAAACGCCTCAGGACCACCTATCTCTAAGGGGTTCGATTCACGCGCAAGGCTCCATGTCCGTAACGACCTTTCTCATCGACAAGCCGGCCTTCGACATCGCGACCGGTATCGTTCGTTTCGACTATGGCCTGGACGATCGCCGTTTCTGCGAAACGCTCGAACTGCCCAAGGGCGCAGATCCCTATGCGGCCCAAAGCCCCACCTTCCAGAAGCTGCTCGGACTTGCGGCGATCGTGCTGGGCGTGAGCTACTTCAAGCTGCTCGCCCCGCTCCAGATCGCAGCGCCCGACATCGCGCTGACCGAAGAGGAGCGCGAGTTCGTCATCGACGTCTACGAGAACGGGCTGGGCGAGTTCTACGCGCGCAACAACCTGCGCCGCTTCGGCAAGCTGAGCCTGGTGGCGCCCGCGGACAACCATCGGCCCGAAGTTTTCAAGCTGCGCGATCGCGCCTTGGTGCCCATCGGGGGCGGCAAGGACTCGCTGGTGAGCGTCGAACTCCTGCAGGCCGCCGAAGTGGACTTCACCCCCTTTGCGGTCAACCCCAAGGGACCGATCCTCTCATCGGTCAGCGAGATCGGCATTCCGCCGATCTATGTGACGCGCACGCTCGACAAGGAAATGATCCGGCTTTCCAAGGAGCCGGGTTTCTACAATGGCCATGTGCCCTCGACCGCCATCAACTCGATGATCGCCGCCCTCTGCGCGATCCTTTTCGACTACGACCGCATCGTGCTCTCCAACGAGCGCTCGGCCAGCGAGGGAAACGTCGCCTTCGACGGGCGGGAAGCCAACCACCAGTATTCCAAGTCGATCGCGTTCGAATCGATCATCGGCAGCGTGCTGGCCAATGCCACGGGCGGCTCGCTCCAGTATTTCTCGATCCTGCGCCCCTATTCGGAAGCCAGGATCGCCACGCTTTTTGCGCGCGAGACGAAATACGACCACGTCTTCTCGAGCTGCAACCGCAACTTCCGGCTCGCCGGGCACGAGGGGCCGCTCTGGTGCGGGGAATGCCCGAAATGCCATTTCGTCTTCCTGATCTTCGCGCCGGTGATGAGCAAGGAGCGCCTGACGGGAATATTCGGCAAGGACCTCCTGGCCCAGCCCGAGCACGAGCATTCCTTCCGCGAGCTCACCGGGCTCGCCGGCCAGAAACCCTGGGAATGCGTGGGCGAGATCCTGGAAGCGGCGGCCTGCCTCTATGAACTGACCAAGCGCCCGGAATGGGCGGACGAACCCATTGTCCAACGGCTCAAGCCCGACCTGCTGGCACAGTACGGACAATCCCAACTTGAGTTTGCTTTGGCCGAGCTGATGGCCGACAGTAGCGTCCATCACATACCCCAAAGTCTTGCCGCGAGGATTTCGCCCCATGCACTTTGATGCGCCTGTGTTGCTCTATGGAGCGGGCCGTGAAGCCCGTTCGACGCGCGAGTTCATCCGCACCCATTCGCCGGACACCAAGGTCTTTGTGACCGTGGATAGTGGCGAGGTGGACATCGAGGACGTGGAGGTGCTGGCGCCAGCCGACCTGCCCGACGCCATCGCCGCCAGGAAGTTCGGAACGATCGTCAAGAGCCCGGGCGTATCGCGTTACCGGCCGGTCTTTGCCATCGCGCGCGAAGCGGGCATCGCGGTAACCTCCAACCTCAACCTCTGGGGCGAGCAGTATCGCGACGAGGTCAAGGTCATCGCCATTTCGGGGACCAAGGGCAAGTCGACCACCGCGACGCTCGCCTGGCTGATGCTGGTCAACTCGGGCGTCGACGCCGGTCTTGGCGGCAATGTGGGTGTGGCTCCGCTCGATGTCGCCGACAAGTACAGGACGGTGGTCTTCGAGCTCTCATCCTACCAGACGGCGGACATGGCGTTTACACCCGACATCGCCGCCATCACCAACCTTTCGCCCGAGCACACGGACTGGCACCGGGATGTCGAGCACTACTATGCCGACAAGCTCAATCTCATCGACCGCGACCGGGACTTCCCGGTGGCCCTTGGCGTGGGCGCCAAGGACAACAAGCTGGTGCTCGAGGCCCTGCGCGACCCCAAGCGCCTGATCGCCCCGCTCGACCGCGTGGTCGACCAGGCGGTGGTCGACGCCGTGAGCACCTCGCGGCTCAAGGGCGCGCACAATCTCGACAATGCCCGGCTGGCGGCGCAGATCGCCCTGGCGGGCGGGGCGACGCTGGAAGGCGTGCTCAAGGGCATCGCCGCCTTCAAGCCGCTCCCGCACCGACTCGAGGAACACCATTTCGGCGGCCTGCTCTTCGTCAACGACTCGATCTCGACCACGCCCGAGGCCACCAAGGCGGCACTCGCGGCCTTTCCCGGCATGCGTATCGCCCTCATCGCAGGCGGGCACGAGCGCAACCAGGACTATGCGGAACTGGCCACCCTGCTCGCGCCGCGCGGCGTGACCGTGCTGGTCTGCCTGCCCGTAACCGGGGACAGGCTAGCTACGGCGACCTACGCCGCCGCGCCGCAGATCGAAGTGCTCGAAGCGGAAAACCTCGAAACGGCGATGCAGGCCCTGGCCAGCCGCCGCAACCGGTTCGATGCGGTCATCCTTTCGCCCGGCGCGCCCAGCTACAACCAGTTCAAGAATTTCGAGGAACGGGGCAATACCTTCATCGCCCTGGCCGAAGAGCTCTTCGGCGCCAAGGCGGCATAGCTAGGCAGGCCACCACTCGAAGATGCCGATGCGGCAGTATTCGCGAAAGCCGAGCCGTTCGTAGACCGGCCGTCCCATGGTCGATGCGCCCAGCACCGCGGCCTTGAGACCGTCGTCGCTGGCCTGCTTGAGCGGCACCACCGTCATGGCGGCGCCGATGCCGCGGCGTCGGTAATCGGGCGCGGTATAGACGAAATAGAGCCCGGCAACGCCAGCGCCATAAAGCATGGTTGCAGTGGCGACGGGTTCGCCGTCGAGTGTGCCCAGGAAATGGTGCCATTCGGGATGATCGAGGCCGATGCGGGCATACATGTCGCCCACCCAGCGCGCCTCGACCTGACCCTCCCCGAACCCGCCACCGAGCAGGTGCACCCAGGAATCCAGCTCGGCCTGCGTGCTGATCCGCCTGACGGAAAAGCCGTTTGGAACACGAACCGCCTCGGGCACGACGGAGAGATCTGCCGCCATGCCGTAGTCGTCGCCCGCATAGGTGAAACCGGCGCGATCGAGCCGCTTTTCGAGATCGGCGGGGCGCATGGAGGGGCCCACATGCCAGGCACCGGGAACATTACGGCGCTTGAGGGCTTCGAGCGACGCAGCGATTGCCGCATCGGCATTGCCCTTGGTGAGGCGCGCCCCATAGACGGCGTTATGGTAGTCGATGGGCGAGCCGCCAATGACCCAGTCGAGTTCGTCATGCCGCTCTTCCCCGCCTCCGGCGCGGCCCAGCTCGAGCAGGAACTTGGCGCCGTTTGCCTCGATGGCGGCCGTCAGCGCGCCGGCGCCGAGATCGGCGAGCGGGCTCATGCTGGTTGCATTTCGGGCTTCACCTCTTCGAGCTCGATCAGGGTGCCGTCGAAGTCCTTCGGATGCAGGAAGAGTACGGGCAGGCCGTGAGCCCCGATGCGGGGCTTACCATCGCCTAGCACGCGCGCGCCCGTGGCGACGAGCTTGGCGGCGGCATCGGCAAGATCGCTGACCTCGAAGCACAGGTGATGGATGCCACCATCCGGGTGTCTGGCCAGGAACGCGGCTATGGGCGAGTTTTCGCCGAGCGGATGAAGCAGTTCGATCTTGGTATTGTCGAGCTGAACGAACACGACGGTCACCCCATGATCGGGCAGCGGCTGAGGTTCGGAAACCTCGGCGCCCAGAGTGACGTGATACCGCGCGGTTGCCTTTTCAAGGTCGGGAACCGCGATGGCGACGTGATTGAGGCGGCCGATCATGAATAGGCCGGGGTGTGGTGGCACACCCCCCTCCCGACCTCCCCCGCAGCGGGGGACGTGTTTCGATCCGGATGCCGGACAACGAAGCGCCCCACGACCGCGATAGGCGCCTCCCTCCTTGCGGGGGAGGCTGGGAGGGGGGTGACGCTGGCACTGAATTGGTAGCCCACCCCCACCCTTGTTCCCTCCCCACAAGGGCGAGGGAGACGATGGGGCGCGCCGAAGGACGTCCCTCCCCCTTGTGGCGAGGTATTGAGGGTGTGGGTGAACAAGAGGCGCCGGCTCATCGGTTCGACAATCGCCCCACGATCTGGTTCAGCACGGAATTGGCGGCATCGAGCACGTTTGTCCCCGGGCCGAAAATCTCGGCGACGCCGGCTTCGCGCAGGAACGCATAATCCTGCTCGGGGATGACGCCGCCGACGATCACCGTGACCTCGCCGAGCCCCCGCGAGGAGAGCTCGGCGATGAGCTCAGGCACCAGCGTCTTGTGTCCGGCTGCCAGCGAGGAGACGCCGACCGCATCGACCTTGAGGCTGGCAACGTGGTCAGCGACTTCGGGCGCGGTCTCGAAGAGCGAGCCGAGGTGCACGTCAAAACCCAGATCGGCAAAGGCCGAGGCGATGACTTTCGCGCCGCGGTCGTGACCATCCTGCCCCATCTTGGCGATGAAGATGGAGGGCGCGCGATTGTTGGCAGCCTTGAACGCGGCGACGCGGCCCAGCATGGCCCCGTATTCGGGATCCTCGCCATAGCCATCGGCGTAAACCCCGGAAATGACGCGGGTAATCGCCTGGTGACGGCCGAAGACGTCCTCAAGCGCCTGCGAGATTTCCCCAAGGGTTGCGCGGGCGCGCGCGGCTTCGATGGCGGCAGCAAGCAGATTGCCCTCGTCCTTGGCCGCGTATTCGCGCAGGCCCGCCAGCGCCGACTGGGTGCGAGCTTCATCGCGCTTGCGGCGCAGCTCATTGAGGCGGGCGATCTGCTCCTCGCGCACCTTGCGGTTGTCGATCTCGCGGACCTCGACGGGGGCCTCGTCCTCGACGCGGAAGCGGTTGACGCCGACAATGACATCCTCGCCCCGGTCGACGCGGGCCTGCCGGAGCGCGGCCGCCTTCTCGATCTCGAGCTTGGGGCCGCCCGCCTGCACGGCATGGGTCATGCCGCCCTCCTCCTCGATGTCGGCAATGAGAGCGCCGGCATGTGAGACGAGATCGGCGGTGAGGGCCTCGATGAAATAGGAGCCGCCCAGCGGATCGACCACGTCGGTGACGCGGCTCTCGTTCTGGAGAATGAGCTGGGTGTTGCGTGCGATGCGCGAAGAGAACTCGGTGGGGAGCGCAATGGCCTCGTCGAACGAGTTGGTATGGAGCGATTGCGTGCCGCCGAGGACGGCGGCGAGGGCCTCGATGGTGGTGCGCACGATGTTGTTGTGCGGATCCTGCTCGGTGAGGCTGACGCCGGAAGTCTGGCAATGGGTGCGCAGCATTTTCGAGCGCGGATCCTTCGCGCCGAAATCGGTCATGATGTGCGACCAGAGCGTGCGCGCGGCCCGCAGCTTGGCGACCTCGAGGAAGAAGTTCATGCCGATGCCGAAAAAGAAGCTGAGGCGCCCCGCGAAGGCATCGATGTCGAGCCCGCGGGCCATTGCGGCGCGCACGTAATCCATGCCGTCGGCCAGGGTATAGGCCAGCTCCTGCACCGCCGTCGCCCCGGCCTCGTGCATATGGTAGCCCGAGATCGAAATCGAGTTGAACCGGGGCATGTGCTCGGACGTGTAGGCGATGATGTCGCCCACGATCCGCATGCTCGGCTCGGGCGGGTAGATATAGGTATTGCGGACCATGAACTCCTTGAGGATGTCGTTCTGGATGGTGCCGTCGAGCTGATCGGGGCGCACGCCCTGTTCCTCGGCGGCGACGATGAACATGGCGAGCACCGGGATCACCGCGCCGTTCATGGTCATGGAGACCGACATCTGGTCGAGCGGGATGCCGTCGAAAAGGAGCTTCATGTCCTCAACGGAATCGATGGCCACCCCCGCCTTGCCGACATCCCCGACGACGCGCGGATGATCGGAATCGTAGCCGCGATGGGTGGCGAGGTCGAAGGCGACCGAGAGACCCTTCTGGCCCTTTTCGAGGGCCTGCCGGTAGAAGGCGTTGGACTCCCGCGCCGTCGAGAAGCCGGCATATTGGCGGATGGTCCACGGGCGGTTGGCGTACATGGTGGCGCGCACGCCACGGGTATAGGGGGCCGCGCCGGGCATGGCGGCGGGAGCCCAGGCGGGGACGTCCTCGGGGAAATAGGCGGGGCGAATGGGGAGGTCGCCGTAGTCGCGGTCGAGGGAGGCGACGGGTGTGTCGCGCAATTCGCGCTGGGCGAGCGTCGACCAGGCGGCGAAGGTGGCGGGGGTGATGGTGGGGCGGTCAGTCATCGGATTGCCCGGCGCAGTGGTTGGGGCTTACCTCCACCCCGACCCTCCCCACAAGGGGGAGGGTGGATTGGGGCAGGATCTCGCCAGCAAGTCTCCCTCCCCCTCGTGGGGAGGGAACAAGGGTGGGGGGAAGGCAGCAGGCATGGAGCCTTGGGCTCACCCCCCTCCCAGCCTCCCCCGCAAGGGGGGAGGTGTTTTGATCCAGTTGCCGGTGAACCAGGCGTCCCACTGTCACGATAGGCACCTCCCCTTTGCAGGGCGGAGGGGGGTGAGCCTCGACCCCTGCCCGCTCATACTTCGGAAAACTCCAAAATCACCTCATCCACCGCCAGCACCGCTCCGGGTTGGACCCGCACCTTGGCCACCCGCGCGCGCTTTTCCGCCTTGAGCACATTCTCCATCTTCATCGCCTCGACGATAGCCAGAGGCTGGCCGTCCTCGACGATATCACCTTCGGCGACATCGATGCGAACCACCTGCCCTGGCATCGGGCAGAGGAGGAATTTCGAGAGGTCCGGCGGCACCTTGACGGGCATCAGCGGCATGAGGTCGGCGACGCGCGGCAGCAGCACTTTGAGGTCGAGATCGGCGCCGCGATAGCGGATGCGAAAACCCGAGGTGCGGCGGTCGACCTTCATGCGGTGGACGGTGCCATCGACGCGGGCGCGGGCAATGGTGTCGCCGGGCTCCCAGCGCATCTCGACCAGCGTGCGGCCGCCACCGTGATAGAGCCAGAACTCCTCGTCCTTTTCGGTGACATCGAACTGCCAGCGGCGGTCGCCCAACAGTACGGCGCGGGCGTGGCTGGGGACGTATTCGTCAGAACCGGCGTCGAGGAAGCCGCGGCCATCCACGCGATAAGCCGCGCAGGCGGCGAAGGCAGCGATCTCGCCGAGGGTCTGCTCATCGAGCGCGGCGCCATGGAAACCCTCGGGAAATTCCTCGGCGATGTAGCCGGTGGTAAGGCGCCCCTCGCGGAACCGCTCCTGGCCCATGACGGTGGAGAGAAAAGGCAGGTTGTGCCCTACCCCTTCGACCTCGAATTCATCGAGCGCGACGGCCATTGCCTCGATGGCCGCTGCGCGGTTGGGCGCCCAGGTGCAGAGTTTTGCGATCATGGGATCGTAGAAGGTGGAGATTTCCCCGCCCTCGAAAACGCCGGTGTCGTTGCGGACGACGAAGGCGGAATTGCTCTCCTCCTCCGGCGGGCGATAGCGCGTCAGGCGGCCGACCGAAGGCAGGAAATTGCGGTAAGGGTCCTCGGCGTAAAGGCGGCTTTCGATGGCCCAGCCGTTGAGTTTTACGTCGTCCTGCGTCAGCGGCAGCTTTTCGCCGGCGGCGACGCGCAGCATCAGTTCGACGAGATCGAGGCCGGTGATGAGTTCGGTCACCGGGTGCTCGACCTGGAGGCGGGTGTTCATCTCGAGGAAGTAGAAATTGCGGTCCTTGTCGACGATAAATTCGACCGTGCCGGCGCTGGCGTAACCCACAGCCTTGGCCAGGGCGACGGCCTGCTCGCCCATGCGGCGGCGGGTGGCTTCATCGAGGAAGGGCGACGGGGCCTCCTCGATGACCTTCTGGTTGCGGCGCTGGATGGAGCATTCGCGTTCGCCGAGATAAAGCGCGTTGCCGTGGGTGTCGGCCAGCACCTGGATTTCGATGTGGCGCGGCTCGGTGACGAACTTTTCGATGAAGATGCGATCGTCGCCGAACGAGGACGCGGCCTCGGACTTGGAGCGTTCGAAGCCCTCGCGGGCCTCGGCATCGTTCCAGGCGATGCGCATGCCCTTGCCGCCACCGCCGGCCGAGGCCTTGATCATCACGGGGTAGCCGATCTGGGAGGCGATTTTGACCGCCTCCTCGGCATCGGCGATGAGGCCCATATGGCCGGGCACGGTGGAAACGCCCGCCTCGGCGGCGATCTTCTTGGAGGTGATCTTGTCGCCCATCGCCTCGATGGCTTTGACCGGCGGCCCGACGAAAGCGATGCCGGCTTGCGCAAGAGCGGCGGCGAAAGCGGGGTTTTCCGAGAGGAAGCCGTAGCCGGGGTGGACGGCTCCGGCGCCGGTTTGCCGGCAGGCGGCGATGATCTTGTCGATGGAGAGGTAGGAATCCTTGGCCGGGGAGCCGCCGATATGGACGGCTTCATCGGCAAGGCGGACGTGGAGCGCTTCGCGGTCGGCGTCGGAATAGACGGCGACGGTTTTTATGCCGAGTTTCTTCGCGGTCTTGATGGCGCGACAGGCGATCTCGCCGCGATTGGCGATGAGGAGTTTTGAGAACATCAGTCTTGCTCCTCGGCGAAGTACTCCATTGGGTCATCGCCCTGGCGCCAGGAATAGCCGGCGGAGGTCAGTGTCGCTTCAACGTCGATTGGGCAGAGACATTGTTCGAGCGCCTTTGAAATATCTGACGGCCTCGCCCGCCAGACCAATTCGCCGCGCCCTCCGAGGAGCCCGCGCAGCGCGCTCGGCGTAACGTAGTTCCGCCCTCGATATAGAACTGACTTACACATATGTGCTCCGCGGTGCGGCAGGATGTTAAGGGAGGAAGAACCAGCGAGTTGAGCGCTCACAGCGGAATATTGTCATGCTTCTTGGCGGGCACCGACGCCTTCTTCTTCTTCAGCGTCTCGAAGGCCCGCACCACCCGGCGCCTCGTCCCATGCGGCATGATTACGTCATCGATGAAACCGCGCTCGGCCGCCACGAACGGGTTCGCGAATCGGTCCTCATAGTCCTTGGTGCGCCTGGCGATCTTGTCCTTGTCGGAGAGTTCGGAGCGATAGAGGATTTCGACGGCGCCCTTGGCGCCCATCACGGCGATTTCGGCTGATGGCCAGGCGTAGTTGACGTCGGCGCGGATGTGCTTTGAGGCCATCACGTCATAGGCGCCGCCATAGGCTTTTCGCGTGATGACGGTCACCTTGGGTACGGTGGCTTCGGCGTAGGCGAAAAGGAGTTTTGCGCCGTGCTTGATGATGCCTCCATATTCCTGCGCCACGCCCGGTAGGAACCCCGGGACATCCACCAGCGTCAGGATGGGGATGTTGAAGCAGTCGCAGAAGCGGATGAAGCGGGCGGCTTTCTTGGAGGAGTTGATGTCCAGGCACCCGGCCAGCACCAGCGGCTGGTTGGCGACGACACCTACCGTCGAACCATTGAGGCGGATGAAGCCGGTGAGGATGTTGCCGGCATGATCCTTCTGCAACTCCAGAAAGTCGCCCTCGTCGGCGATCTTGAGGATCACTTCGCGCATATCGTAGGGCTTGTTGGCGCTGTCAGGGATGATGGTGTCGAGGCTGGTTTCGCCCCGGTCGATACGGTCGTTGACGGCGACGACCGGCGGCTTCTCGTTGGCCGAGAGCGGCAGGAAATCGAAGAGGCGCCGGACTTCGAGCAAGGTCTCGATGTCGTTCTCGAACGCGGCGTCGGCCACCGAGGAAATCTTCGTATGCGTCGAAGCGCCGCCGAGTTCTTCCTGGGTGACGATCTCGTTGGTGACGGTTTTGACGACATCGGGGCCGGTCACGAACATGTAGCTCGTGTCCTTGACCATGTAGATGAAGTCGGTCATCGCCGGCGAATAGACCGCCCCGCCCGCGCACGGCCCCATGATGACGGAAATCTGCGGCACGGCCCCGGAAGCCTGCACATTGCGCCAGAAGACCTCGGCATAACCGCCAAGCGAAGCCACGCCTTCCTGGATGCGCGCGCCGCCGCTGTCGTTAAGGCCGATGACGGGCGCGCCGTTCTGGACCGCCAGGTCCATGATCTTGCAGATCTTCTGGGCGTGGGTCTCGCTGAGCGAGCCGCCGAAGACCGTAAAGTCCTGCGAGAAGACATAGACCTGCCGACCGTTGATCGTACCCCAGCCGGTGACGACGCCATCGCCGGGGATGATGGTTTCGTCGATCCCGAACTCGGTGGCCCGGTGGGTGACGAACATGTCGTATTCTTCGAAGGAGCCGGGATCGAGAAGCACTTCGATGCGCTCGCGCGCGGTGAGCTTGCCCTTGGCGTGCTGGGTGGCGATGCGTTTCTCGCCACCGCCCAGACGCGCCTGCGCGCGCTTCTCGTCGAGCGCTTCGATAATCTTCTGCATGGGTCCCCTCAGACAGCCCGGCGAAGTCTATTGTTAGCGCAGATTATTTGACCGGACAGTCAAAATTTATCATGCGCCCGAAAGCGTGGAAAGCGGCACGACATTGTCACGCGGCGCCTTTGGATTGACGATGATACGCCCGGCCACCTCCCCGCGCAGGATGGCGGCCGCCTCGCGCGGCAGATCCTCGAGATGCTTTTCGCTGACCATCGGCTCATAGGCACCGGGCACGAAAAGCGTCGACAGCCGCTCCCAGGCAGCGACGCGTGCCTCATAGGGCTGCATGACGCTGTCGATGCCGAAAAGCGTGACGTTGCGCAGGATGAAGGGCAGCACGCTGCCATCGAAATTGGCCCCGCCGGCCAGGCCGATCGAAGCGACCGCGCCGCCGTAGCGGATTTTCTTGAGCACCTGGGAGAGCACTTCACCGCCGACCGGATCAATGGCGGCGGCCCAGCGTTCGGTGTCGAGCCCCTTGCCGGAGGCCTCGAGCAGTTGCTTGCGATCGATGATTTCACTGGCGCCGAGCCGCGTGAGATGCTCGGCCTGTTCGGGCCGCCCTGTTACGGCCACGACGCGATGGCCGAGGCGAGCCAGCAACATGACGGCGATCGAACCGACGCCGCCCGATGCACCGGTCACCAGCACGTCGCCCCTGGCAGGGGTCAGGCCGTCTTCCTTGAGGCGGTTGATCGCCAGCATGGCGGTGAGACCGGCCGTGCCCAGCATCATGGAGGTGCGCGCGGATAGCCGTCTCGGCATGGGCACCAGCCACTCGGCATCGACACGTGCACGCTCGGCATAGCCTCCCCAGCGGGTTTCGCCCACACGCCAGCCGGTGAGGATGACGCTCTGGCCGGGGTGATAGCGATAGTTGCGGCTCTCGACCACGCGTCCGGCAAAATCGATGCCTGCCACATGGGGGAAGGCGCGAACAATATTGCCCTTGCCGGCCAGCGCCAGCCCATCCTTGTAGTTGAGCCCGGCCCATTCGACCGCGACCAGCACGTTGCCGGCCGGCAAGGCAGACTCATCGACCGACTGCACCGACGAGGCGATCTCGCCGGCCGCATTCCTGTCGGTCACCAATGCACGAAAAACCAAAGTAACCTACTCCACCCAACCCGCGATCGCGGGGTCTAGTCTTTTTTGCCGCTGGCGCAACAGCACCACCTCAATAGGGCCCGGTCAACGCCTTTGGCGGCACCCCTGCCCGTTCCAGTCCGCCGGCAAGCGACGCCAATAGACTGGAATCGGAAAGGCGCCTGCCCAGTTCCGGCAGAATGCCGTGCGCGCGGAAAGGTTGATGATCGAGCACCTGCGGCAGATAGCGGCTGACGACATCGGTCTGCCCCGATTCCAGCGCCGCCGTTACCACGATGACCGACCCGAGCGTGCGGTCGCTTTGTGCGAGCGTCTCGCCGAACTTGCGCGCCTGGTCATAGTCCCTTCCACGCAACGCATTGAGCGCGGGAGCGGCGAAATACCAGGCGGGCGGGCTCGGCGTCTCGGTGATCGCGGTCTGAGCGATCTGGGCGCCCTGCTGCCAATCCGGCCCGAGCGCCAGGAGACGCCCGAGCGCCGCCAGGGCGTTGGCGCTCGCCGGGTTGAGCTGCACGGCCGACGAATAGGCCATGCGCGCCTTGGCGAGATCGCCTTCTACCTCTTCGACCCTGCCCGATTGTTCCCACACGAAACTCGATATCGGCGCCGCTGCAAGGGCCGCATCGGTCAGCCGATTGGCGTTCTCGGCCTGATCGGCGACGGCCTCGGGGGGCGCCATGTCCATCGTGAGCGCGGCGCTCGCGGCGAGGGCCGCCGGCGCGATCTGTTCATCGGCCGGCAGCGCGGCGATGCAGTTGCGCGCGGCCATTCCATCCGCCGGCCGGCCGCTGTCGTGGTAGACCTCCAAAGCCACACGGCAGATATAGGGCGTCGCGGCGGCGGCAAAATTGGGATGCAGCGCCAGCCATCGCCGCGCCTGTTGGTGCAGGGGCCCGCGCGGGCTGCCCAGGACAAGCGCCATGCGGCGCGACACTTCATCGACCGCGCGCGGCTGGCTGGCCTCGGCCATGGGCCGGGAAACCGCATAGCTCCACTGTACGCTCTGGTCCTGGCTGCGCGTCAGGATCGCTCCGTATTCGACGGCATCGTCGACGACGCGGGTAATTCCCGAGAGCACGTAGAGATCGGGGCTGGAGGGATTCTCCTGCGGCGACTGCGCCCGGGGCGCCTCGGGGACGCCATACTTGGTCTCGATGTCGTCGAAATGGCCCAGATCGCTGACAAGCGCCAGCGCCAGGTCTCCGGCGACCGCGTTTCCTTCGTCGCCCGCCAGGTTCTGGAAGTCGACCACCGTGACCTGCGGCTCCTGGGGCGGAGGCGAATCGAGGCCAGGCGGCAGGGGCTGACCAACGACCATGATCATATAGGCAAGCCCCGCCAGCGCCGAGGCGAAGAACGCCCCGATCAGCACGCCGGAACGAAACCGCCAGTTCGTGGGCTCGGGTGATATCGCCGCAGGCGGCGGCGTTTCAAGAAGCGGCACGGCGGCCAGCGCCGGAGCGTCCTCCCCCTCCGCCAACACCTCGAACTCGGGAACATAGCGCCCGACCGGCAGTCGGATGCGCACGCCGTGGGGCATGCGCCCATCTTCGTAATACTGATCCAGCAGCGTCCGCAGGCGTCGTGCCTGTACCCGAACGATGGGATCGGACTGCGGGTCGAAATCGGGCGGGCGCCCGAAAACGTCCACGGCAATCGAATAAGCCTTGATGGCGGCCTCGCGGCCATCAAGCCGAGCATCCACGATGTAGCGCAGGAACTGGGCGAGTTGCGGAGAACGAGCCATCTCGGGCCAGCCCAGGACATCGTCCAGAGCAGCCCTGATCCGTGCAACCGAAACTTCAGGCTGCACCAAGCCTGGTCCTCCCCTTGCCCCCAAGCCCGGAAGTTCAACCGATTTACATGTAAAACGCAAGCCGGACTTAGCGCCACTTAACGTGTCGGCACCTTCCCGCTCGGGGCGAACAGGCGCATTTGCAAGCCAATCCGGCCCGTAAGGGCCTCAAGGCGTTTGCGTGACTACCCGGTTCGCGATCGGCATCGTAGCAAGTGCATACCCGTTCGCGAGGCGGCTTAGAGGTTATATGTCGGATCTGACGAGAGCACCCGCGCCGGTGGCGCTGGTGGATGACAATGTCCATTCCGCCCGGCTGTTCCTGAGGACGCTGGCGGGGAACGGATACAGAGCCCGCTGGCTCGGAAACGGTGATCGCGGAGGCAGAACCCTCGACGCGATCCTGGCCGGCGGCGAGACGGCGCCGAGCCTGGTTGTGGTGGATCTGAAGGCGCGCTCCAACGCGACCGCACAGTTCATCGCCCGCCATGCCGAGCGCGCAAAAGAGAACGGCACGATTTTGGTGGCGATGGTCCACTCGCTCGAGGCCGTACACCGGAACGCTGCGCTGGAAGCAGGCGCGGCAGCGGTGTTCGGGCGCCACAGCGAGCGAGCCGAATACCATCGGGAAATGCAGGCGCTGCTCGACTTCTGGGCACGCAGCGCCAAACGAGTTGGTGCGTAGTCTCTCCCTTGGAGACTGCGTGCGGGTGAAAGGAGTGCTCCGCAGTGGGCTCCCCAGCTTCCGCTCCGGCGGAGCTCTCCTTTCCTTCAGGGCGGTCGGCAGACCCCCGCAGACAGTTGCGGCGGGACCTGCACGGGACCGACCAAAGCCGGGCGTTTCCTCCCGAACGTACCGGCACAATAGAGGGGAAGTCCCGGCAAGGACTTCCCCTCTTGTATTTTCCTGAAGTGCGGAGCGGTCAGGCGCTGGCGCGGTCGACGAGCCGCAGGGGCACCACCACGTCGGGAATGGTGATGGTGGGCGCGGGCCGTCCGAGCAGGTAACCCTGCGCTTCCGAGCACCCTTCCTCGCGCAGCAGCTCCATCTGATCCTCCCGCTCCACGCCCTCTGCAAGCACCGGAATATTGAGGCTCTTGCCGATGGTAAGAACGGCCTGGACGATGGCCTTGGCCTGCGGGCTGCGATCGATCTCGGAGAGGAACGCCTTGTCCAGCTTGATGCGGTCGAACGGGAAGAGGCTGAGCGAGGCCAGGGTCGAATAACCCGTGCCGAAGTCATCGAGCGCCACCGACACGCCCAGCGAACGGACGGCCTTGAGGATGCGCACGGTGTGCTCCGGATCGGCCACGAGCGTGCTCTCGGTGATCTCGACCTCGAGCCGGGACGGATCGAGACCGGTTTCGTCGAGCACCTGCTCGATCAGCCGCGGCAGGCTGTCATCGAGCATCTGCACAGGCGAAACGTTGACGGCAACCTTGTAGGGACGCGGCCAGGCCGCAGCCTGCCGGCACGCCAGACGCAGCACGTGCTCGCCCAGCGGCACGATGAGGCCCGAATGCTCGGCCAGCGGGATGAACTCCATCGGCGAGACCATGCCCCGCTCGGGATGGCGCCAGCGCACCAGCGCCTCGTAGCCCACCACTTCGTGCGTCTGCACGTGCTTCTGGACCTGGTAGTGGAGCTCGAACTGATCGGATTCGATGGCGCGGCTGAGCTCGACCACCATCGTGCGGCGCTGCCGTGCCAGCTCGTCGAGATCGGCCTGGTAGTAGCCGACATCGGTGTTGTGAAGGTTTTTGACCCGGCTCATGGCGAGGTCCGCATTGTCGAGCAGCGCCTCGATGTCGTCAGCGTCGTCCGGGAAGATCGCCACGCCGAAGCGTGCGGTCACTTCAAGCCCGCCATCCGGCGTTTCCAGCCGCATCGCGATGGCAGATTGCAGCCGCTTGATGAGCATGGGCACGTCCATGTCGTCGAACACGGCGCGCATCACGGCAAATTCGTCGCCCCTGGTACGGGCGACGATCTCGGTCGGCATCAGGGCGCTCTTGAAGCGGTTGGCGATGGTGCGCAGCACCCGGTCGCCCTCGGCATGACCCAGGATATTATTGATGTCGCGGAAGCGGTCGATGTTGATGACGACCGCGGCCAGGCGCATGTCGTTGACCCCATCGCTGACCAGGCTCACCCCCTCGCGCACGAACCAATCGCGATTGGGTAGCCCCGTGAGCGCATCGTGGTTGATGATCTCGCGCACGCGGTCCGAGGTTTCCTTGCGCACCGAGGAGTCGAGGAAGCTGCTGGCAAGCCCGGTGCCCAGGATCAGGAGCGCCATGCCGCCAGCCGCAAAGGCGAGGCCCAGGCCTGAGGTGTGATCGACGAACCCGGAAAGACACAAGACCACGTCATGCATCGCCGCCATGCCCGTGAAGTGCAGGCCGACGATCGAAAGCGTCAGGAGCGAGTTGACGGCGAGGAAGTTGCGGCGGGACGCACCCTTCTTGAGGAGCGAGAAACCGGCGAGGCCGAGCAGCAGCGCCAGCGAAAGTGCCATGGCGACATACCCGGCCGAAAACACCATCACATGCTGGCCGCCATCCATGACGTAGCCGGACATGCCGATGAAGTGCATCAGGCTCACCGATGCGCCGAAGACGAGGCCGCCGACCTCCCAGGAGAGCGGCAGTCGCTGCTCCACGGCAATGCCGCCCGCCAGGAAACAGCCAGCCATGGCGATCATGGCGGACAGCGCCGTCGTGACCGGATCGTAGCTGACCGGCACGCCTGGCTGATAGGCGATCATGGCGATGAAATGGGTACACCAGATGGACGCGCCACCGGCAACGCCCATCATGAAGAGCCAACTGAACCGCGCACCGCCATGCGCAGCTCTGGCTCGCAGCAACAGACGGATCGCAACGGCCACGCCCATCACGCAGACAACTGCCGCAAGAAGAACGAGGTAAGCGTTGTGCGCGCCTGCCATGCTGGCGATCAACGACATAAAGGCCCCCTATAGTCTGCCCAACACTAAGCCGTTGAACTCTTAAGAATAGTGAAACGGTTTACCTAGCATTGGGCCCTAGGGGCATTGTCTGTCACCGGATCGAAACCAACGTTAACAAATTGTATGACAATCTGCACGGCCTCAATGTCGCTTGGAGACGTGCTCCGGCAGTGACTTGCGCTTGGTGGAAGCGAACTCCTCGAGCTCCTTTTCGCTCATGGAATCGTACATTTCCTTGGAGGCGCCCTTGAGGTCGCCGACCTTGGCTTCGCCGCGCTTGGCGGCGAGGGCGACGCCGGCGGCCTCCTGCTGGGCTTTGGAACGAGCGGGCATTTATGCTCTCCTTGCTTGGTGCTGCTTAACCAACGTCGGCGCCCCGCTAGTGTTCCTCATCCTGATCGGGCGCCGCGCGGCTGTCGATCCGCGTCTTCAAGGCCTGGAGGACCGACAGGACAATGATGGCAAAGATCGCCGTCACGAACCCGACGATGTAGTAGCCGAGCGCGGTCGCCAGCCCGACGGCGCCCGCCAGCCACATGCCCGCTCCCGTCGTGATGCCCTTGACGTCGTGGGGCCGCCGGAAGATGGCGCCTGCCCCCAGAAAGGCGACCCCGGCGGTTACCGCCTCCACGGCGCGAATAGGATCTGCGCGGCTATTGGGCGAACCACCGAAGGTTTCGAACAGTTCGATGGTGAGCAGGGTGAACAGGCACGCAGCCATGGCGATGAGAATATGGGTACGCAACCCCGCGCCCTCGCGATGCATCTCGCGCTCGAACCCGATCATCCCGCCGAAAAGCGCCGCCAGGATGAGGCGGATGAAGATGATGTGCTGCGGCGTATGGGTATCAACCAGTCCGATCGCACTCGAAAAATCCATGTTCCCCCCGGACGCTAGATGGTCTTGAGCATGCCTCCATCCACGAAATAGGTGGACCCCGTCGAATAGGTCGCCTTGTCCGAGCAGAGGAAAACGAAGAAATGCGCCAGTTCCTCTGGCGTTCCGAACCGCTTCATGGCGGCGTATTCGTCAGCGACGCCCTGGAGGTGCGCCTGGTATCCGTCTTCCCCCGCCAGTTGCCGCGCGGTCTTGACCCAGTCGGGCGTAAGGATGAGCCCCGGATTGATGCAGTTGACCCGGATATTGTCGCCCACGACTTCGGTGGAAAGCGTCTTTGAGAACATCATCAGGGCGGACTTGGTGGTGTTGTAGATCGGCTCGTACCAGAGCGGCTGGACGGCGCAGATCGAAGCGTTGTGGAGCACCACGCCGCCCCCGCGCTTCTTCATCTGGGGCACGATGCCCCGCGCCAGCCGGACGGCGGCCATCACGTGCAAATCCCAGTAATATTGCCACTTTTCATCCGTAGCTTCCTGGATGGTCTCGTTCGAGCCCGTGCCCGCATTGTTGATGAGAATGTCGGCGCCGCCGAACGCCTTCTGGGCTCCCGAAATGACGGCATTACAACCCTCGGCGGTCGCCACATCGGCGGCGACGCCATGGACGAGAATGCCGTACTTATCGGCAATGCGGGCCGCTTCGGCGTCGACGCGATCGGGATTGCGCGCGACGAGAACGAGATTGGCGCCCTCGGCTGCCAGTCCTTCGGCAACCGCCAGGCCGATGCCGACCGAACCGCCGGTGATGATGGCGACCTTGTCGCGAAGGCCGAGGTCCATGGTGGTGCTCCTTGGTGGATGGCGGGAGAAGCTGTTGGCCGGTGGGTTAATGGGGAAGTGACGGGGTTTTCAGGTAGTTAGCTGATTGGGGGGTGGGTTTGGTGCGGAGGACGTGCAACGGGTGTTGGAGTCGCGGGCATCGCGCTTGGGTCTTCCCCCCACCCTTGTTCCCTCCCCACTAGGGGGAGGGAGACGTGCTGGTGCGTTTCCCGCCCACCACTCGGCTCGAGTGGGAACGGGCAATGTGGTCCGGCTCTGCGGCCGGGAGGATCGGTGGGGGTGGAGAGAGAGGGACATCGGCTTAGATTGAAGCTGCGGCGGCATGCTGTCCCCCCTCGTCCATCAGTCCGGCATGCGAATCTGCAGTTTGACGTCGCTTGGCCTTGCTTCCACGGCGCGGTCAAATGCGGCGACGGAATCCTCGAAGGCGAAGGTTTCCGAGATGAGCGGTTTGAGGTCCACGCGGCCCGAGGCGAAAAGGGCGATGGCGCGGTCGTATTGGTGGGCGTAGCGGAAGACCGTTTCGATGCGGATTTCCTTGGTGGAGGCGGTGGCGATGTCGAAGGCGGCGGGTTCGACCGGGAGGCCGACGACGACGATGGTGCCGCCGGGGCGCGGCAGGTCCATGATGGTTTCCCAGGCTTTTGGCGAGCCCGAGCACTCGAAAACGATATCTGCGCCCCAGTCGTCGGTGAGGCGCTTCACTTCCGACACGATGTTCTTTTCGCGGATGTTGACCGGGATCACGCCCTGGTAGCGCGCGGCGATGTCGAGCTTGGGCTGGGCGAGGTCGGCGACGATGGCGCGGGCGCACCCGCCGGCAAGGGCGGCGATGGCGACCATGGTGCCGATGGGGCCGGCGCCGAGGACGACGGCGGTGTCGCCGGGGGTGATGCGGGCCTTGGTGGCGGCCTGCATACCCACGGCGAAGGGCTCGACCATGGCGCCCTCGGCAAAGCTCACATTGTCGGGGAGCTTGAAGGTGTAGTTGGCGGGGTGGACGACATAGGGGGTGAGGACGCCGTGGATCGGTGGGGTGGCCCAGAAGGTAACGGCCGGATCGACATTGTACATGCCCAGGCGCGAGGCGCGCGAATTGGGATCGGGAATGCCCGGCTCCATGCAGACGCGGTCGCCGACCTTGAGATGGGTAACCCCCTGCCCGACCTCGACGACCGTGCCGGCAGCCTCGTGGCCGAGCACCATGGGCGCATTGACCACGAATGGACCGATACGTCCGTGGGTATAGTAATGAACGTCAGACCCGCAGACGCCCACGGTGTGGATCTTGATCTTGACCATGCCCGGGCCGACGTCCATCGGCAGGTCGATTTCGCGCAATTTCAGTTCGTGCTGGCGCTCGAGCACGAGCGCTTGGGCTTTAGTCATCGGTGTGCTTTCAGCTTGCGCCGGCCATCTCCGCCGGCGGTTTCATGGCGCCTGTCATGATCGCGACAGCATCGGACATCGAGAAGGCCTTGGGGTCGATCACCGCGATGCGGCGGCCCAGGCGATGGATGTGGATGCGGTCGGCGACTTCGAAGACATGGGGCATGTTGTGCGAGATGAGCACAATCGGCAAGCCGCGACGCTTGACGTCGAGCATCAGTTCGAGCACGCGCCGGCTTTCCTTGACGCCGAGCGCGGCCGTGGGTTCATCCATGATCACCACGCGGCTGCCGAAGGCTGCGGCGCGGGCAACGGCCACGCCCTGGCGCTGGCCGCCAGACAGCGTTTCCACCGACTGGTTGATGTTCTGGATAGTCATCAGCCCCAGTTCGGACAGCTTCTCGCGCGCGATCCGCTGCATGGCGCCCCGGTCGAGCGTACGCAGGAACCGCCCCATGAACCCGCTCATGCGCATCTCGCGCCCCAGGAACATGTTGTCGGCGATCGAAAGCGCCGGCGAAAGCGCCAGGTTCTGGTAGACCGTCTCGATACCGGCGTGCCGCGCCTCGATGGGCGAGCGAAAATGCACCGGATGGCCATCCAGCCGGATTTCGCCGGAATCGGGCATCACCGCTCCGCACAGGGCCTTGATCAGCGTGGACTTGCCGGCGCCGTTGTCGCCGATGACGCCCAGAATCTCGCCGGGCATCAGGTCGAAATCGGTATTGTCCAGCGCCACCACGCGCCCATAGCGCTTGTTGAGCCCACGCGCCGAAAGAATGGGGGCAATCGCCTCGTTCATGCCGAAACCCTCCTGATCCATTGATCGATGGTGACCGCGAGGATGATGAGAATGCCGACGGTGAATTCCTGCCAGAGCACGTCCACGCCCGCCAGCGCCAGGCCGTTGCGGAACACGCCCACGATGAGCGCGCCCACCAGCGTGCCGACGATCGAGCCGCGTCCCCCGAAGAGCGAAGTGCCACCGATCACCACAGCGGTGATGGCATCCAGATTGGCGTTCTGCCCCGCCAGGGGCGAGACGGCGCCGATACGGCCGATGGTCACCCAGCCGGCCAATGCGCAGATGAGCCCGGCCAGGGTATAGACGCCGATCAGCGTGCCCCTGGTGTTGATACCGGCAAGGCGCGCCGCCTCTGGATCATCGCCGACCGCGTAGATGTGGCGCCCGAAGGCGGTGCGCGACAGCATGTACCAGACCACCACCGCCAGCACGATCATGAGGATGGCGCCATAGGTCAGCACAGCGCCCCCGCCCAGCTTCATGGTCGTTCCCAGGACCTGCAGGAAGGGCGCCGTGGCCTCGATATCCTGGAACCGGATGGTTTCGGAGCGCGACACGTAGATGACGAGCGCGCCGTAAATGCTCCAGGTTCCCAACGTGACGATGAAGGGCGGCAGCCGCACCAGGGCCACCAGAACACCGTTGATCATGCCGCAGATGGCGCCGGTCGCCAGGCCGAGCGTGAAGGCGATGGGCACCGGTACGCCGCCGACGACCGCCAGCCTGCCCATCACGATCGAGGACAGGATCATGATGGCTCCCACCGACAGGTCGATGCCCGCGGTGAGGATGACCAGGGTCTGGGCGATGCCGAGGACACCGATGATGGTGACCTGCTGGAGCACCAGCGACAGGTTGAACGGCGCGAAGAACTTCGACCCGGCAGCGAGCGTGAAGATCAGGATGCCGATGATGAGGACGATGAAGGGAATGGCGGTGGGATAATTGTGCAGGAAATGCTGCAACTGCCGGATCGGGGACTTGTCGTCCGTCTCGAAACTGGCCACCCCGTGATGGGCGCCCTCCAGTCCCTTTTCGGCTGCTGCCGAACCGCTTGCGTCGTCGCTCATTGCCTACCCCCTCCCAAGGATCGGTACCGTGCCAGCCTTCGAGTTGAATCGCGCCGCACGGATGCGGCGCGATTTGCGTTGGTGGCGATCAGCCCCAGCAGAGCTTGGCGCCCTCTTCGGAGGTGATCGAGTCCACGCCGGCCACCGGCTTGTCGGTGATGAGCGTGGCGCCCGTATCGAGGAAACCCAGCTTGGAATCCACGGTCGGCTTTTCGCCGGTTGCCGCGAATTTCTGGATGGCTTCCATGGCGAGCGAGGCCATCTTGAGCGGATATTGCTGGCTGGTGGCGCCGATGACGCCGGCCTTCACGTTGGCCACGCCCGGGCAACCGCCGTCGATGGAGACGACGAGCACCGAACCGTCATCCTTGCCCACGGCCTTGAGCGCCTGGTAGGCGCCGGCGGCGGCAGGCTCGTTGATGGTATAGACGACATTGGTATCGGGGCACTTCTGGAGCAGCGTTTCCATGGCGGTACGCCCGCCGTCCTCGGCGCCGCCCGTCATTTCGTGGCCGCAGATGCGCGGGTCGTCTTCGTCCCCGTACTTATTGGGGTCCTTAACGTCGATGCCGAAGCCCTGCATGAAGCCCTGGTCGCGCAGGTAGTCGACCGTCGGTTGGTTGGTGGCGAGGTCGAGGAACGCGATCTTGGCATTGGCCGCAGCATCGCCGAGCGTGCCCTTGGCCCATTCCCCGATCAGCATGCCGGCCTTGCGGTTGTCGGTGGCGAAAGTGGCATCAGCCGCATCCATCGGGTCGAGCGGGGTATCGAGCACGATGACGAGCAGCCCGGCATCGCGGGCCTTCTTGATCGTGGGAACGATAGCGCTCGAATCCGATGGCACGATGGCGAAGCCCTTGGCACCGGCCGCGATCAGGTTCTCGATGGCCGCTACCTGGCTGTCATTGTCGCCGTCGAACTTGCCGGCGAAGGTGCGCAGGTCGAGCCCGAGTTCCTGAGCCTTGGCCTGGGCGCCTTCTCGCATCTTGACGAAGAACGGATTGCCTTCGGTCTTGGTGATCAGGCCGACCACGTCGGCGGCATAGGCGGAAGTCCCGGCCAGCAGGCCCGCCATCACGGTGGCGGCTGCGACGGCCCTAAGCAGAGTCAGTCTACCCATGAAATCCTCCCGGGGTTGGTGCGCCGGATGGGGCTGTTCGCTCGCCCCCCTTCCCTGCGCTCGGGACGAAACGACGCGCGCATCCTCCTGCCCGCAGCCATCGTCCGTGACGGCATACTCAGTCGCATAGCCGATCCTGTCAATAAATTAATCCAATGGATTTATTTATTGACTTGCGCCACGGGGGCGCGGCAATGTGCACATGCAAGAGGGAGGAAACCTCTGTAATCGATTGCACTTACGGGCGCGTCGCGGCTATCACGGCCTCGATTTCGCGCAGCGGTGTCGTCTGGCGCGATGCCGCAAACGTTAACGGAGCAAGCGATGGCCTCGCGGACGGAGGGAGAAGACAAGGCGGTGCGCGCCAGCGGTTTCACCCGTGGCACGAACCAGACCGGCGTGCGCCTCTACAACGAACGCCTGGTGCTTTCCCTGATCCGCCGGCACAAGAGCCTGCCCAAGGCCGATATCGCGCGCATGACGGGGCTATCGCCCCAGACCATCTCGATCATCGCCAACCAGCTCGAAGCCGACGGGCTCCTGCTCAAGGGCAACCCGCAGCGCGGCCGCATCGGCCAGCCCTCGGTTCCCTATTCGCTCAATCCCGAGGGCGCCTTCGCCTTCGGCCTCAAGATCGGCCGGCGCAGCGTCGATCTCTATCTCATCAACTTCACCGGCGAGATCATCAAACTGCTGCACAAGACCTATCCCTATCCCAGGCCCGAAAGCATCATGGCTTTCGCGCGCGAAGGGATCGACCAGATGATGGCTGACCTGCCGCCCGAATGGGCGCGCCGCATGGCCGGGGTCGGCATCGCGGCTCCTTACGAAATGTGGACCTGGCCCGAGGAAATCGGCGCCCCGCGCGGCGACATCGACGCCTGGCGCACCGTCGACATCCGCGCCGAGCTCGCCCAGGTGCTGCCATGGCCGGTCTATTTCCACAACGACATCACCGCCGCCTGCGCCGCCGAACTGATCTTCGGGCGCGGCTCGGATTTTCTCGACTATCTCTATGTCTATATCGGCTCGTTCATCGGAGGCGGGCTGGTGCTCAACGGGCACCTCTTCCCCGGACGCACGCAGAACGCGGGCGCACTCGGCTCCATGCCCGCGCCCGCCGCCCCCTCCGGCGGGCGCCGCATCCCCCAATTGATGAACGTAGCCTCGATCTACGTGCTCGAACGCAAGCTGATCGCCCAGGGCCGCAACCCCGAAGTGCTCTGGCTCTCGCCCGACGACTGGGGCGACGACCTCGGCCCGGCGCTCGACGAGTGGATTTCCGAGGTCGGCGAAAGCCTCGCCATCTCGATCGTGGCGGCGGTGGCAGTGATCGACGTCGAGACCGTCATCATCGACGGCGCCTTTCCCGATTTCGTGCGCAAGGCCATCATCGGGCGGACGCGCGAGGCACTTGAGCGGGTCAACCAGCAGGGGCTTTCCCCATTCCGCGTCGAGGAAGGCACGATCGGCAACGCCGCGCGGGCGCTCGGCGGCGCCAGCATCCCGTTGCTGGCCAATTTTACGCAGGATCGAGAAGTCCTTTTCAAGGATTAATGCCGGCGTTCTTTTACGTAATTCGTTTACCAGACTTTTCGATAAACTCTTGCAGTAACAAAGCGGAAATTCCCCACTCCCTAGATTGTCAGCCGACAAGAATGTCGAGGGCTCTCAATTGGGCATTGGGTTACCGCCGGCAGAACGCAGGCACGTCGCGGCAGGGATCGTCATACCGGTAGTGCTCTCGCTTTTGGCGATGGCAACCACCGTGGGCGGTTTCGTGCTCTGGTCGACCGGTAACAGCGACGCCCGCGCCGTACAGCGCCAGGCCGCGCTCATCGACCACGCCATGCGCGGCTACTTCACCCAGCAGGTCGCCAACCAGGAATCCTGGACCATCTGGGACGAGACGGTGGCCCATACCAGCGTCGATTTCGACCCGGACTGGATCGACGAGAACCTCGGCACCGAATTCTACGACAGCTACGGCTACGAGCAGACCGCCGTGCTCGATGGCGATGACCGCCCCGTCTCCCTGATGCAGGACGGACATGCGGTGACGCCCTCATTCCTGGAGCCCGACATGGTGGGCATCATGCCCCTGGTCGTTCGGCTGCGCGGCGAGATCGCCGCCGGGGCGCTGCGCGCCTATCTGGGCGGTGCACGCGCCAGCATGCCTTCGGCCCAGGACTATGTTGTCATCGCCGGAACGCCCGCGATGGTCACCGTCGCCCCCATCGCCGATACCGCGACCTACCCGGAGCGCCCCTTCCTCCACGTTGCCATCGACTTCCTCGATGGGGACTACGCGCGCTACGTCGGCGAGAGCAACCTGGTGGACGACGCCGCCTTCCGCACCGCGGCCAGTGGTGACCCGGAAAGCGCGACCCTGCCGCTGCTCAACAATGCGGGCCGCATCATCGCCTTCCTCGAATGGCGCCAGGACTGGCCGGGCAAGCGCCTGCTCTCCGAGACCGCGCCGGTGCTGGGCGGAGCGCTGCTGCTCGCCGGCATCCTCATCGTGATCCTGCTCGACCGCCTCTGGCGCTATTCCACCGAACTCGACGCCGGCCGTATCCGGGCCGAACACCAGGCCAACCATGACCCGCTGACAGGGCTCGCCAACCGCGCCGGGTTCGAGGCGCAGCTCGCCCTGCACGCCGCCGACGAGCGCCGAAGCGGCTACCTGGCCCTCTTCATGCTCGATCTCGACCGCTTCAAGCAGGTCAACGATACCCTCGGTCATCCGGCGGGCGATCAGTTGATCCGGTGCGTAGGCGGCCGGCTGGCTAACGCCGTCTCCGGCCCCGGCATGATTGCGCGCCTGGGCGGGGACGAATTCGCCATCATCGAACCGTCCCTCTCGGGCCCCGCCGAGGCCGAGGCGTTGGCTCACCGGCTGATCGAGATCATCGGCCAGCCCTTCGAAATCTTCGGCAACGAGGCCAGCGTGGGCGTCTCGATCGGCATCGGCCTGGTCGGGGACGCATCGACCTCCCCGGTCGAGCTGGTCCGGCGCGCCGACATCGCGCTCTACGAGGCCAAGGCAGGCGGTCGCAACCGCGCCATGGTCTACGACACGGGCATGGACGTCGCCGTGCACCAGCGCCACTCGATCGAGGCCGAACTGCGCGAGGCGCTACGCTCGCCCGACCAGGTCGGGGTGATGTTCGAGCCGATCATCGACGCCATGACCGGCGAGACGGTGGGCGCACAGGCCCTGCCCTTCTGGCAGCACCCGCAGATGGGCGGGGTGCCGCGCGACCTCTTCGTCTCGGTCGCCGAAGGCTGCGGACTGAGCGAGCCTTTGGGCGAGCGCGTGCTGCGCGCCGCCTGCCGGCTGGGCTCGAACCATCCGGGCCGGGTGATCTCGGTCGGCGTGTCGCCGGCCCAGATCCGCAGCCCGAAATTCTTCTCGCGCGTCTTCGACATCCTGGCGGAAACCGGAATGCGGCCGGGCAACCTGGAGATCGAAATCACCGAGCGCGTGCTGCTCGGTGACCCGGAAGGAGCAGGTGAAGTGCTTCGCAAGTTCAGGGCCGCGGGCATCCGCATCGCGCTCGACGACTTCGGCACGGGCTATTCCTCGCTCAACTTCCTCAAGCAATATGACGTGGACCACATCAGGATCGACCGCGCCTTCGCGCAGGACGCCAACGAAGATCGTTCGACCCTAGCGATGGTCGAGGCCATGGTCGGCCTGGCCCACGCCATGAACATCACCGTCACAGCCAAGGGCATCGACACCATCCTGCAGGAGAACCGGTTCGCCGGCATCGGCTGCGATCGTCTGCAAGGCGCTTTTGTATCGCGCCCTGTCTCGATCGAGGCCATGGAGGCCATCCTCGCAGGCGGAACGGGAACGGAGGCTCGTCCCGATGCTGCGTGAGGTTGCGACATGATTGGTAACCAGTCCGCAAGTTTAGCGGACGCAAACTAGAAAATATCGTCTGGGGGGCGGCCCAAGATATGAGATTGACCACTTGGAAAGGCTGGCACTTATCCGCCAGCATACTGGCGCCGGTAGTGTTGTCGCTGCTGCTCGTCATGGCGGGGGTGCTCGGCTTCGTGCTGTGGTCCACCGCCAACAGCGACCAGCGCGCCCTCGAGCGCGAGACGGTCATGGTCAACAAGGTGCTTTCCGAGCAGCTCGAACTGTTGCCCCACGACCAGGAAAGCGTCGCGGCGCGCGATACCACCATCATCAACACCAAGCTCAAGTACAACCAGTCCTGGGTCGATGCCAATCTTGGCCTGTGGATGCACGAATATTTCGGCCACGACCGCGCGTTCCTGCTCAATGCCAAGGACCAGCCGGTCTACGCGATGAGCGCAGGTACCACCTCGATGACCGAGGTCTACGACCGCGATCGAGAAGCCTACGAGCCGCTGGTAGCCCGCATGCGCGAACTGATTGCATATGGGGGGCTCAAAGCCTTCGAGACGGGCGCCGCCCGTCGCGTTCCCCACGTCTCGGACTTCGCCATGGTCTCGGGTTTCCCCGCCATCATCAGCGTCATGCCCTTGATGTCCGATAGCGGGGCCATCCAGCAGGAACCGGGATCGCACTTCCTCCACGTGAGCGTGCGCTTCCTCAACGCCAGCTTCGCCCACGATATCGAGAACCGCTATCCGCTCAGCCAGGCAGGGTTCTCGCGCGCCACCGACCCAAAGGACGACCGGGCGCTGTTCCCCATTCTCAACAATTCGGGCCGCCTGATCGCCTTCTTCCAGTGGCAGCCCGACCGTCCCGGCCACCGTACGCTGCTCGAGACACTGCCGGTGCTCGGCATCGCTTTCCTCGTGGGCGGCGTGGTGATCATCATGCTGATCGCCAAGCTCTGGAACTCCACCCAGGCCATCGAGGACGGCCGTCGCGCCGCCCAGCACCTGGCCCATCACGACACGCTGACCGGCCTGCCCAACCGCAGCCTCTTCGAGGAGACGCTGAGCAAGGCCATCGGCGCCATGGGTCGCGCCCGGCCGGTAACGCTCTTCATTCTCGATCTCGACCGCTTCAAGCAGGTCAACGACACCCGCGGGCATCATGCCGGCGACCAGCTGATCCAGCTCGTGGCCGAACGCCTTATCGAGCTCACGCACGGGCTCGAGTTCATCGCCCGCATCGGCGGCGACGAATTCGCCGTCATCTGCCACAGCAGCGCCGGGGAAGCCGACGCCCAGCGGCGGGCCGAGCGCGTCATCGAAGCCATGGCCAAGCCATTCCCCATCGAGGGTGGCGAGGTCTTCGTAGGCGTCTCTATCGGCATCATCTGCAACACCGACCCCGCCGCTTCGCGCCACGACCTGGTGCGCAAGGCCGACATCGCGCTTTATGAAGCCAAGGCCGCCGGGCGCAACCGGGCCGTGGTCTTCCACGAGCATATGAACGAACTGCTTCAGCTACGCCATACCGTCGAAGCCGAACTGCGCGAGGCCCTGCGGCGTGACGACCAGCTCTCGGTGGCCTTCCAGCCGCTGTTCGATGCCAATGGCAAGGTGATCGGGGCCGAGGCCCTCGCCCGCTGGACGCACCCCAAATACGGCCCGATCTCGCCGGGCCAGTTCATCCCGGTGGCCGAAAGCTCCGGCCTCATCGAGGATCTGGGCGATGCGGTGCTGCGCCGCTCGATGGAGATGGGCGGGCGCTGGCCCGAGCGCACCATCGCCGTCAACATTTCGCCCGCGCAGTTGCGCAATCCGAAGTTCCAGTCGCGCATCTTCGAGCTCCTGGCGCTGACCGGCATGCGCCCCTGCGACCTCGAGCTCGAAATCACCGAAGGCATCCTGCTCCAGGACGAAACGGTGACCACCGAAACCCTGCGCACCTTCCGCGCGGCCGGCATCAAGATCGCGCTCGACGACTTCGGCACCGGCTACTCCTCGCTCAACTACCTCAAGCGCTATGCCGTTGACCGCATCAAGATCGACCGGTCGTTCATCAGCCAACTGGGCGAAGACCAGACCTCCTCGGCCATCGTCCAGGCCATGGTGACCCTGGCCCATGCCATGGGGATCGAGGTGACGGCGGAGGGCGTCGAGACCGAGACGCAGCTCGGCGTGCTCCGCGACATGGGCTGCAACACCATCCAGGGCTACCTGCTCTCGGCTCCCGTGAGCCCAGAAAAAGCGGCGGAACTCTTTGCCGAAGGCCACGCCAGGACGAGGACACGGCGGCGCCGGGTGGCCTGATCAGGCCACCTCCGCCAGGAGGATACCAAGGCGTTCCTCGGCCCGCCCGCGGGAGGCCGACCAGAGCATCTGCAGTTTGCCGCTGTCAAAGAGCTGGAACAGCGCCGGGGCGATGTAGCTTTTGCGGCTGATGGCGGGCGTGTTGCGCAACACTTCCGCCACCTGGCGGGCGACCCCGGCGATCTGCCGCTTTCGTGCCGATTCCGAAGCCCCGGGCTCCATGCTCGCCAAGACCTCGGCGGCGAGCGCGCTGGCACGCAGCGTACGGAAATCCTTGGCCGAAATGTCGGCACCCGTGATCTGGCGCAGATACGTGTTGATGGTCCTGGTGCGCAACGGCACGATGCCGTCCGCGTCCCGATAGACGAGAAGGCGTTTCCCCGGCAGAGCCTTGATCCGCGCAATGGCGTCGGCCAGCGCCCGGTCCTTGAGCGCATAGGCCGTGCGCTTGCCACCCTTGGCGACGAAGGCAAGCTCCACCCTGTCGCCGTCAACCACGACATCGCGCGAAAACAGCGTTGCCGCGCCGCGCGTGCCGTTGGCACGCAAATATTGCTCGCTGCCCACCCGCATCGCCGTTCTATCGATAAGGGCGACGGCAATGGCCTGGGCCAATTCCGCCGACCCGGCCGGCGCGCCGAGGTCCTTGCGAACGCGGCGACGGATACGCGGCAGCGCCGCCGAGAGGGCCGCCAGCCGCCGCTGTTTGCGCGCCGACCGGCGCACCTCCCAATCGGGATGATATATGTACTGCGCCCGCCCGGCCTCATCGATCCCCACGCACTGGATGTGGTCGTTGGCACGGGGCGCCACATGCACGTCCCGCCAGGCAGGCGGAATCGCCAGGTCGGCCATGCGCTGCTTAAATGGGGCATCGCACACCAGCTTGCCGGTAGCGTCGAGGAAGCAGAAACCGCGCCCGCGCCGTTTCCTGACGATGGTCAGGTCGTCGCGGGTGACCTTGCGAAGCCTCGCGCTCATTGCGCGGTCGGCGGCGCGCTGAGGGCGAATACGAGATAGAGAATGCCAAAGAGCAGCACGATGCCGATCAGCGAAAACACCAGGACCCGCATGTTCATGAGCCGTCGGTTGCCCTGGCGGACTTCGGTTGTGGACTTGTGCGGATCATAGGTTGGCATGGTGGCGCCTTTCTTTTGTTTCGAAATCACCAACGCCAGCAATCGCCCGCGGTTCCCCTCCCCCTTGACCGGGGCTACCCGAACGGCAAAGTGTTTTTTTTGACTAGCGAAGGCCGGTAGCGTCATGACCTCAAAGCAAACCCTCACGCGCATGATCAGGGCGGGGGCAGGCAAGGAACCCGCCGATCTGGTCATAAAGGACGTGCGGATGCTCGACGTGATCACGGGGGCGATCACCGAGACCGACATCGCCATCGTCGCCGACCGCATCGTGGGCACGCACGCCGCCTATCAGGGCAAGGTCGAGATCGACGGGCGTCGCCGCTTCGCCGTGCCCGGCTTCATCGACACGCACCTGCATATCGAATCCTCACTCGTGACCCCGTTCGAGTTTGACCGCTGCGTGCTGCCGCACGGAGTGACCACCATCATCTGCGACCCGCACGAGATCGCCAACGTGCTTGGCGCCCAGGGCCTGCGCTATTTCCTCGACTGTGCCGAGCAGACGGTGATGGATATGCGGGTCAACCTTTCCTCCTGCGTTCCGGCAACGGCCTTCGAGACCTCGGGCGCCGAGCTGCTCATCGCCGACCTCCTGCCGTTCCGCGATCATCCCAAGGTCATCGGGCTCGCCGAGTTCATGAACTTTCCGGGCGTCGTGGCGACCGACCCGGATGTCATCGACAAACTGCACGCTTTCCAGGACGGTCATATCGACGGCCATTCCCCGCTGCTCTCGGGGCTCGACCTCAACGGCTATCTCGCTGCCCGCATCCGCACCGACCATGAAGCCACAAGCGCCCGCGAGGCCCGCGAAAAGCTCTCCAAGGGCATGGCGATCCTCATCCGCGAAGGATCGGTCTCCAAGGACCTGGAGGCCCTGGCCGAAATCCTCGACGAGAACACTTCCAGCTTCGTGGCCCTGTGCACCGACGACCGCAACCCGCTCGATATCGCTGAGGAAGGACACCTCGATTCCTCGATCCGCAGGCTGATCGCCAGGGGCCGCCCGCTGCATCACGTCTATCGCGCCGCCAGCCACTCGGCGGCCACCATTTTCGGGCTGCGCGACCGAGGCCTGCTGGGACCGGGCTGGCGCGCCGACATCGCCCTGCTCGATAGCCTTGAAGAGTGCCGGGTGAGCGATGTCGTCACCGGCGGCCGACTGGTCGTGCCCGAGCTTTTTGCCGAGCGTCGCCCGGTGGAACCGGTCGGGCTCGATTCCATGAAGGCCCGGCCCGTGACCGCCCAGACCTTCCACTCTCCGGCCCGACCGGGGCGCAACGAAACCCCGGTCATCGGGGTCAAGCCCGGCCTGATCCTCACCTTCCGCGACAGCGCCGCGCTGGCGCAGGACGACACGGGCCTGCAGCCCGACACCGCCCAGGACGTGATCAAGGTCGCGGTAGTCGAGCGGCACGGCAAGAACGGCAATGTCGGGCACGGCTTCGTCAAGGGCTTCGGCATCAAGTCGGGCGCCATCGCTTCCTCGGTCGGCCATGATAGCCACAACGTCACCGTGGTGGGCGTCAACGATGACGACATGGCCCTGGCGGTCAACCGTATCCGCGAGCTGCGCGGTGGATTCGTGGTGGCCCAGGAGGGCCGGATCACGGCGGAACTGGCGCTGCCGATCGCGGGGCTGATGAGCCTTGAACCCTTCGAGGCGGTCGCGCGCCAGCTCGAGCATATGCGTGGGGCCGCCCAGGCCTTGGGCTGTGTCCTGCCCGAACCCTTCCTGCAGGTTGCGTTCCTCGCCCTGCCCGTCATCCCGCACCTCAAGATGACCGATCGCGGCCTCTTCGACGTCGACGCCTTCGACTTCGTGAGCTAGGGGTCGCGCGCGCCCCGGCCGATCAGGCCCGCGCTGCGTCGCGGGCCTTCACCTGCAGGCGGCGCTTGTGGAGGATCGGTTCGGTATAGCCGGAGGGCTGCTCGGCGCCGTGGAGCGCCAGGTCGAGCGCGGCCAGGAAAGCGATCGACTGGAAGTTGCCTGCCATCGGCCGATAGATCGGATCGCCTGCGTTCTGCTCGTCAACGACCGCGGCCATGCGCTCGAAGGTCGAAACCACTTCGTCCTTGCTGACCACGCCATGGCGCAGCCAGTTGGCGATGGCCTGGCTCGAAATGCGACAGGTGGCGCGATCCTCCATGAGCCCGACATTGTTGATGTCGGGAACCTTGGACACGCCCACGCCCTGCTGCACCCAGCGCACGACGTAACCCAGGATGCCCTGGCTGTTGTTCTCCAGCTCACGCTCGATTTCCTCGCGCGAGAGCGTGGAGGGGTCGAGGACCGGCATGGAGAACAGCACGTCGAGACCCGGCGTCGCCTCGTTATGGCGCCGCTTCTGGGCTTCGAAGACGTTGACCTCGTGATAGTGCAGCGCGTGGAGCGTGGCGGCGGTGGGCGAAGGCACCCAGGCGGTGTTGGCGCCCGAACGCGGGTGGCCGATCTTCGCTTTGAGCATCTCGGCCATGGCGTCGGGCTTGGCCCACATGCCCTTGCCGATCTGGGCCTTGCCCGAAAAACCGCAGGCGAGCCCAATGAGGACATTGCGATCCTCGTAGGCGGCGATCCACTTCTCGGCCTTGATGTCGTCCTTGCGCAGAACTGGACCTGCTTCCATCGAGGTATGGATTTCGTCGCCCGTGCGGTCGAGAAACCCGGTGTTGATGAAGAAGACGCGATGCCGCGCGGCGTGAATGCAGGCCTTGAGGTTGGCGCTGGTACGGCGCTCCTCGTCCATGATGCCGATCTTGATGGTGTTGTCCGCGAGCCCGAGCAGCTTTTCGACGCCCCCGAAGATGTCGCAGGAGAACTGGACTTCGTCGGGCCCGTGCATCTTGGGCTTGACGATATAGATGGCGCCGGTGGCCGAATTGGTCTTGTCGTGGAGGGCGCAGAGCGTGGTGACCACGGCATCCATCAGCCCCTCGCCGATCTCCTGCCCGTCCTGGTCGAGGATGGCCTTGGTCGTCATCAGGTGCCCGACATTGCGCACCAGCAGCAGCGAGCGCCCCTTGAGGGTCAGTGTCGCCCCGTTGAGGGCGGTATAGGCCCGGTCGGCATTGAGACGGCGCGTGATGGTCTTGCCGCCCTTCTCGAAGGTCTCCTCGAGCGTGCCATTCATCAGGCCCAGCCAGTTGCGGTAGACCGCGACCTTGTCGGCGGCATCGACCGCGGCCACCGAATCCTCGCAATCCTGGATGGTGGTCACCGCGCTCTCGACCACGATGTCGGCGACGCCGGCCTTGTGCGTCTTGCCGATGGGATTGGCCCGGTCGACATTGATTTCGACATGGAGGCCATTGTGCTTCAAGAGGAGCACCAGCTCCTCCCCGACCTGCCGGTAGCCCACGAATTGGGAAGGATCGGCCAATTGCTTGCTGCCGCCGTCGATGACGAGCCCGCACATCCCATTGGCGTAGTCGAGCGCGTAGCTCGTCACATCCCCGTGGCTTCCCGAAGCGAGCGGGAAGGCTTCGTCGAGGAACTCGGCTGCCCGCGCGAACACCGCCGCCCCGCGCTCCGGATTGTAGCCCTTGTCGGGCGCCAACGCCCCCTCCTGGGAAATGGCATCGGTACCGTAGAGCGCATCGAAAAGGCTGCCCCAACGGGCATTGGCGGCATTGAGTGCGTAGCGGGCGTTGGAAACCGGCACCACGAGCTGAGGGCCGCAGATCTGGGAAATCTCCGGATCGAGCCCCGTGGTCTCGATCGAGAAATCCTCCGGCTCGCGCACGACATAGCCGATCTCGCGCAGGAAGGCCTGATAGGCGGCCGGATTGTTGGCGACCGGCCCATGCACGCGATGCCAGTCATCGATCTGGGTCTGCAGGTTATCCCGAATGGCGAGGAACGCGCGGTTGCGGGGGGCGAAATGCGCCACATAGAGCGCCAGCCCGAGCCAGAAGCGGGTGGGATCGACCTTGGTTCCCGGCAACGCCTCCTTTTCGATGAAGTCCACCAGAAGGGAGTCGACCTTCAGCCCCGACTTCTCGACATATCCGGCCAATTCCTGCTCCCCGTCAGTTGAGTTTGGACTTCAGCGCCTCGCCCGCGACATACACTTCGCGCACGGAACGGTCATCCCCCATCGTCTGCAACAGGAAGAGCTCCTCGGCAACCCCGGAAATCGTCTGCATGCGCAGCGCCATGTGCGCAATGGCCTTGCTATCGAGAACGACGAGGTCAGCATCACGCCCGGGAGCGATGGAGCCGATGCGGTCTTCGAGCCCCAGCGCGCGGGCGTTCCCCAACGTCGCCAGGTAGAAGGAATTGAGCGGGGAGAGCTGCTGCTTGCGCAACTGCACGACCTTGAAGGCCTCATCGAGCGTGCGCAGCATCGAAGTGGACGTGCCCCCGCCGATATCGGTGGCGATGCCGATGCGCACGCCGGTCTTGTGCAGGCGCTGGTAGTCAAACAGGCCACTGCCGAGGAAAAGGTTGGACGTGGGGCAGAAGACGGCGACCGAGCCGGTCTCTGCCATGCACTGCGCCTCGCGATGATTGAGGTGGATGGAATGACCGAGCAGGGTCTTGCGCCCCAACAGGCCATAGTCCTCGTAAATGCCCAGATAGTCCTTGGAATCCGGATAGAGTTCCATGGAATAGGCGATCTCGGCGTCGTTCTCGGAGAGGTGCGTCTGGACATAGCACTCCGGGTGCTCGGCCACGAGCGCGCGCGAGGCCTCGAGCTGGGCCGGCGTCGAGGTGATGGCGAAGCGGGGCGAAATGGCATAATGCGCCCTGCCCTTGCCATGCCAGCGCGCGATGAGAGCCCGGGTGTCGTCATAGCCGGACTGCGCCGTGTCGAGGAGCGCCTCGGGCGCGTTGCGATCCATCATGACCTTGCCGCCGATCATGAGCATGTTGCGGCGTGCCGCCTCGCTGAAGAAGGCATCCACCGATTGCGGATGCACCGAGCAATAGGCCGCAGCCGTCGTGGTGCCGTTGCGGATCAGTTCGTCGAAGAACGAGGCGGCAATGACCTCCGCGTGACCCTGCCGGCCGAACTTCTGCTCTTCCACGAACGTATAGGTGTGCAGCCAGTCCAGCAGCGCCGGGGCATAGGACCCGATCACCTGCATCTGCACATAGTGGAGGTGCAGGTCGATGAAGCCGGGAAGGATGAGGTTGGGCCGGTGGTCGATAACCTCGCAACCAGCCGCCTCGGCCGGCGAGTAGGTGCCGACCGCCACGACCTTGCCCGCCTCGATGGTGACGGCACCATCCTCAAGGTAGCGGTAGCTGGCCGTATCGTCGATGCCCTGCGGCTCATCGACGAAGGTGAAGACCCTCCCGCGAAGGATCGTGCGGCTCATTTGCCGGAGCCTTCCCGATACCACGCCAGCAGCAGCTCGCGCTCTTCGGGCGTGATTTCGGTGACGTTCCCCGGCGGCATGGCGTGGGAGAACCCGGCCTGCAGGGCAATTTCGGTGGCGTGGTTGGCAATGGCCGCGTCGCTATCGAGATGCACGTTCTTGGGCGCCTCGTAGACCCCCTCATAGAACGGCTCGGCCGTATGGCACATCGAGCAGCGCCCCATCACGACATCCTTGGCGGCCGCGAAATGGGTGGCGGCGAGAAACGGCTCGGCCGCGCGCGAGGCGACGGCCTCCTGCGCATCGCCCAGCTTGGGCGCCGAGGACAGCCAGGCGATGATGATGAAGATCACCACGGCCACCGGCCAGGTCCAGGTCGGGTTGCCCTTGCGACCATGGCGCGTATTGAAGAAATGGCGGATGACCACGCCTTCAAGGAAGATGAGCGAGGCAATGATCCAGTTCCACTGCGTGGCGAAGGCCAGCGGGTAGTGGCTGGAAAGCATGAAGAAGATGACGGGCAGCGTCAGGTAGTTGTTGTGCAGCGAGCGCTGCTTGGCGACCTTGCCGTACTTCGCGTCGGGCACCTTGCCGGCCTTTAGGTCGGCGACCACGATCTTCTGGTTGGGAATGATGATCATGGCGACATTGGCGGCCATGATGGTGGCGGTGAAGGCGCCCATGTGCAGCATGGCGGCGCGGCCGGTGAAGACCTGCGTGTAGGCCCAGGCCATGGCCGTGAGAATGGCGAAGAGCACCAGCATGAGGCCCGTGGTGGACTTGCCGATGGGCGACTTGCAGAGGAAATCGTAGGCGACCCAGCCGAAGCCGATCGAGCCGATGGAAATGAGGATGCCGACCCAGTTGGGCACGTCGAGCACGTGCCGGTCGATGAGGTAGAGGTCGGCGCCGACATAATAGATGACCGCGAGCATCATCGCCCCGGTGATCCAGGTGAAATAGCTCTCCCACTTGAACCAGGTGAGATGCTCGGGGAGGAAGTCGGGCGCCACCAGATACTTCTGGATGTGGTAGAATCCGCCCCCGTGCACCTGCCATTCCTCGCCATGGGCGAGCGGGGGCAGGCTCGGGGTCTTCCTGAGACCCAGGTCCAGCGCGATGAAGTAGAAGGACGAGCCGATCCAGGCGATCGCGGTGATGACGTGCGCCCAGCGCACCGCGAAGCTCAGCCATTCCCAAAAGATGATGTAGTCGGGCATCGGTCAGGTCCTAGAGGGTGGTCGGCGAGAGAGGCGGAGTCGCGCAGCCGCGTCTCAGGAGTATCCCCACCACACTTCCTCGGCTTTCAGGCCGGGACCCACGGATGCATCCGCTCGACTGGAGCGGTGCAACAGGCCCCGCGTCTCGCACGGGGAAGGTCAGTGGCGTAGTGAGGCAAGGGGCGGCAGTCCTCTGCCGCTCCCTGCCATTTGCATGTTAGGCCTCGACGCCTTCGACGTACCAGTCGACGGCCCAGAACTCACCGTCGTCGATCACGTCGCCGGCAGCAACGCGTTCGGCACCGGTATTGTCCTTGAGCGGACCGGCGAACGGATGGATCGAGCCGTCGATGATGCCGGCCTTGACGGCCTCGGCCTTGGCGACGACATCGGCCGGGATCTTCTTGTTGAAGGGCCCGATCTCGACTTCGCCCGAAGCCAGGCCATCCCACACCGAGCTTTCGACCCAGGTGCCATCGAGGACGGACTGCACGGACTTGATGTAGTGCGGACCCCAGTTGTCGATGATGGCCGACAGGTGCGCATTCGGCGCGAAGGCGCTCATGTCGGCGCCCTGGCCGAACCCGCCAACGATGCCGCGTTCTTCGGCGACCTGCAGGGCCGCCGGGCCGTCGGTGTGCTGGGTGATGACATCCACGCCCTGGTCGATGAGGGCACGGGCGGCGTCAGCTTCCTTGGCCGGATCGAACCAGGAATCCACATAGACGACCTTGAGCTTGAACTCGGGGTTCACCTTGCGAGCGGCAATGGCGAAGGCGTTGATGCCCATGCGCACTTCCGGGATCGGGAACGAGCCGATATAGGCGCCGATGTTGGTCTTGGTCATCAGGCCTGCGATGGTGCCGATGACGGCGCGGCCCTCGTGGAAGCGCGCATTATAGGTCGAGACATTGGCGGCGGTGGCGTTGCCGGTGGCCCACTCGAACTTGACGTCCGGGAACTGCTTCGCGACCTTGTGGACATAGTCCCCGTAGCCGAACGAAGTGGCGTAGATCAGCTTGTGGCCCTGCTGGGCCAGCTCGCGGAACACGCGCTCGCTATCGGGGCCTTCGGCGACGTTGGTGACGACGGTCGTGTCGACCTTGTCCGCCCCGATCGCTTCCAGCATCTTCTTGCGGCCCTGTTCGTGGCCGAAGTTCCAGCCGTTGTCGTCGGGCGAACCGATGAGCACGAACGCGACCTTGAGCTTTTCCTGCGCGAAGGCGCGCGGAATGCCGATGAGCGGCAGGGCCGCGGCCGCGGCGCCGGCCTTGAGCATGTTGCGGCGGGTAATGATGGTCATTAGGGGCTCTCTCCTGTCAGCATCTGGCGCCCTCCCTTGGGGCCCCAGTGGATTAGTTGGTTGGGATAAACGGCTTGCCGAGGCAGGCCGGAGCACTTGAGCTGCCGTTTCGCCGCAGCGAAATGAGGACCAGCACAAGAATGGTGGCGAGGTAGGGCATGGACGCCCACACCTCGGATGGAATGATCTTGAAATTGCCGCCTGCGGCCTTGGCATAGAGCTCGATGGTGGCAATCAGGCCGAAGAGATAGGCACCCAGCAGCAGCCGGTACGGACGCCAGGCGGCGAACACCACCAGCGCCAGCGCGATCCAGCCGCGTCCGGCGGTCAGGCGCTCGACCCATTGCGGGGTGAGGATGAGCGGGAAGCACGAGCCGGCAATGCCGGCCATGGCCCCGCCGAAGGCCACCGCGGCGTAGCGCACGCCGATGACCGAATAGCCGATGGAATGGGCCGACGTATCGCTTTCCCCCACGGCGCGCAGAATGAGGCCCGGGCGCGTACGGGTGAGGAACCAGGCGACCGCCGCCACCATGATCAGCGAGAAATAGACCAGCGGGCTATAGCCGAAGATCACCCGCCACACTGGATCGTTGGCAAGCCAGGACGGAAAGACGGAGCGGAAAGGCTCGAGCGGCTTGCCGGTGAACGGCTGGCCGAAAAGCGCCGAAAAGCCGGTGCCAAAAATGGTGAGCGCCAGCCCGGTCGCCACCTGGTTCGATGAGAGCGAGAGCGTGAGAAAGCCGAAGATCATGGAAACGGCGGCGCCGGCAAAAGCCGAGGCCAGCACGCCCAGCCAGGGATTGCCGCTGGTATAGGTGACCGCGAACGCCACCACGGCACCCGTGAGCATCATGCCCTCGACGCCCAGGTTGAGCACGCCGCTCTTTTCGACGACGAGTTCGCCCAGCGCCGCGAGCAGCAGCGGCGTTGCCGCGCCGACGACGGTGATGATGATGGCGATGATGAGATCGGTGCTCATGCCGCGCTCTCCGCCGTTTGCGGCACGACCCGCTTGACGCGGTACCGCACGAAAATGTCGCTGGCGAGGATGAAGAACAGCATCAGCGCCTGGAAGATGCCTACCGCCGCATTGGGAAGCCCGATCGTGGTCTGCGCGACCTCCCCGCCGACGAAGGAGATGGAGATGACCAGCCCCGAAAGGATGATGCCGAGCGGATGCAGGCGGCCAAGGAACGCCACGATGATGGCGGTAAACCCGTAATTGGTGGGGAACTGCGGCACCATGCGCCCGAAGGGGCCTGCGACTTCGAGCACCCCGGCGAGACCGGCAAGTCCGCCGCTGATCAGCATCACGGCCCAGATGGTCTTGTTGGCGACGAACCCACCATAGCGCGCCGCATGGGGCGCGGCACCGACCGTGCGCACTTCATAGCCGAAGACCGAACGCGACATCACGAACCAGGCGACCAGCGCCACCAGGATGGCGATGGGTGTCCCCAGCTGCACGATGGTGCCGGGGATGATGTAGGGCAAGGTCTGGTAGTCGGTGAAGAGCTTGGTCTGGAGCTGGCCCATGCCCATCGGGTTCTTCCACGGCCCCGCCACGAGGTAGTTGAGAAGCTGGATGGAGACATAGGTCAGCATCAGCGTGGTGAGGATCTCGTTGACCTTGAGCCGGGTGCGCAGGTAGGCGGGCACCACGATCCAGGCCATGCCGCCCAGGATGCCGGCCAGGATCATCAGCGGAAGGATCCACGGGCCGCTCATGTCGTAGGTGGCCAGGGCGACGCCGGTTCCTGCCAGCCCGCCGACCACGTACTGGCCCTCCGCCCCGATGTTCCACACATTGGCGCGATAGCCGATAGCCAGCCCGACCGCGATGATGATGAGCGGGGCCGACTTAACGGCCAGGTCCTGCCACTTGTAGGGATTGGTGAGCGGGGTGAGGAAAATCTCGCGCACCGCCCCCAGCCCGTCATAGCCGAGCACCGAGAAGACGATCGCCCCGACGATCATCGTCAGGATCACCGCCGCCACCGGCGTGGCATAGAGCATGAACCGGCTCGGTTGGAGCCGCTTTTCAAGCCTGAACTGCAATGTCGCCCCCCGGCGCGATATGCACCTGCTCAGCCGTGCCATGGACACCGCCCATGAGCAGGCCGATTTCTTCCACCGACGCCTCGCCAACCTTGAGCGGATGGGAAAGGCGCCCCTCATTGATGACGGCCAGCGTGTCGCACAGCGTCAGCAGTTCGTCGAGATCCTGCGAGATGACCACGATGGCCGATCCCGTCGTCGCCAGGTCCACGATCGCCTGATGGATGGCCGCGGCGGCGCCGGCATCGACCCCCCAGGTCGGCTGGCTGACCACGAACACCGAAGGCTTCTGCATGATCTCGCGGCCCATGATGTATTTCTGCAGGTTGCCGCCCGAAAGCGACCCTGCCGTAGCCCCCGGCCCCAGCGCCTTGACCGCGAACGAGACAATCACGTCGTCCGTATAGGTCTTGGCGGCGCCGGCCCGGATGAGACCAGCGGTGACCATCCCCAGCCTGTCGCGGGCGGTGAGCACCGAATTATCCGAGAGCGAGAAATCGCCAACCGCCGCATGCCCGTTGCGCTCTTCGGGCACGGCGCAGAGGCCCTGCTTGCGCCGCGCATTGGGGTTGAGAGCACCGATCGGAGCACCGTCAATGGTAATGGCGCTCGGGTCGGCGGCGATCAGCTCGCCGCTAAGCGAATCGAGCAGCAGGTTCTGCCCGTTGCCGGCGACGCCCGCGATGCCGAAGATTTCCCCGGCACGGACCGAGAAGGTGACATTGTCCAGCGCCATGCCGAACTGCCCTTCCGGCGCCATCGAGAGACGATTGACGACCAGCTTCTCCTTGCCGAACTCGCGCCCTTTGGGCTTGACGATGTCCTTGAGCCCGGCCCCGATCATCTTCTCAGCCATCGAGCGCGAGGTCTCGACCTTGGGGTCGATCGTATCGACCACCTTGCCGCCGCGCAGGATCGTGGCTGTATCGCACAGGGCTTTGATCTCGTGGAGCTTGTGGGAGATGTAGAGGATCGAGCACCCCTCCGAGGCCAGCTTCCGCAGCACGAGGAAGAGGGCCTCGACTTCCTGGGGCGTCAGCACCGAAGTCGGCTCGTCCATGATAAGCAGGCTCGGGTTGAGCAGGAGCGCGCGCACGATCTCGATGCGCTGGCGTTCGCCCACCGAAAGCGTGGAGACGATGCGGTGCGGATCGAGGTTCAGGTCATAGTTCGCCATCACCTCGCGCACCCTGGTTTCGAGGGTGCGGGCGGGAATCTTGGCATCCATGCCCAGCGCGATGTTCTCGAGCACCGTCATCGCCTCGAAAAGCGAGAAGTGCTGGAACACCATGCCGATGCCGAGCTTGCGGGCGAATTTCGGGTTGGGGATGACCGTGGCCACCCCATTCCAGCGGATTTCGCCGGCATTGGGCTGCATGATCCCGTAGATCATCTTGACGAGCGTCGACTTGCCGGCGCCGTTCTCGCCCAGAAGTGCGTGGATTTCGCCCGGCCTGACGCCAAAGCTCACATGGTCGTTGGCCAGAACGCCGGGGAATTGCTTGGTGATTCCGACGAGTTCCAGGCGCAGCGGCGCTCTAACGTCCAAAGGCGGCTCCCAACTTCGCTTCGGCCCGCCGCGCATGCAGAATTGCTTCCCGACTGCCAATGTGTACCAAAATCTCAGCCACCGCCAGCGCCGCAATAACCTCGGGGCGTTTGTCCCCAAGACCTTGCCGGCCAATGGGCAAAATCAAATGTTGAAAGGCTTTTTCGCTGCCGCCCTCGGCGCTGTACCAGGTGTGGAACCGCGCGCGCTTGGTTCGCGAGCCCACCATGCCGACATAGGGCGCGTCCTCGCGCTTGAGGGCTTCGGCCGCGATGAGGAAATCGAGGGCATGATCGTGGGTGAGGATGACATAGCTCGATCCCTCCGGCGCGCTGCGCACGACAGATTCGGGGAGCGCCGTCGCGATGGCGGCGACGTTATCGGGCAGGCCCATGAGTTCGTCGGGGCGGGTGTCGACCACGTGCGCGCGCACCGGCAGCAGCGCAAGCGCCCGAGCCAGCGACTGGCCGACATTGCCGGCACCGAAGACGTAGACGTGGGGCCGGGAGGCGTCTTCCGCTTCGACACGGGCGGCAATCTCCCGGGCCTTGGCCGGGGTGATGTTGAAAAGGCCGACCTCGACCCGCCCCCCGCAGCACTGGCCGATCTCGGGCCCGAGCGGGATATCGAGGGTATCGGGCGCCAGACCCTCGCGCATGACCTTCCGCGCGTGGTCGATCACGAGATATTCGAGCGCGCCCCCGCCGATAGTGCCGAGAATGGCAGTGGGCGAGATAAGCATGAAGGCGCCGGCCTCGCGCGGCGAGGAGCCGCGCACAACGAGAAGTTCGGCGCAAATGGCCACCGGTTCGCGCGAAAGGAAAGCGGCGATGTCCGGGGCGCGCAGAGTCATGGGTGGGCCGTGCTGGCGAGATGGCGGGTGGGGCACACCCACCCTTGTTCCCGCCCCGCAAGACGGAGGAAGACCTGCCCGCCTGAGGGCGCCTCATCGCCTCCCTTCCCCCTGCGGGAAGGGATTGAGGGTCGGGGTGAGCCAGGGGCCATCATTTCGCCCCCCGCATGCGCTCGACGCCCATCAGCACGCGCTCTGGCGTGACCGGCATGTCGAGGCGCGGGGCGACCTTGTAGTCCGCGACGCTGGCGACGGCCATGGAAAGCGCCTCCACCACCGACATGGCGAGGCATAGCGGCGGCTCGCCCACGGCCTTGGACCGGCCGATGGCCGCTTCCCGGTTCACCGACCACTCGGCAAGGCGCACGTTGAAGACGGGCGGGACATCGGAGGCGACGGGGATCTTGTAGGTGGAGGGCGCGTGGGTGCGCAGTTCGCCCTTGGCGTCCCAGACCAGTTCCTCGGTAGTGAGCCAGCCCATGCCTTGGATGAAGCCACCTTCGACCTGGCCGATATCAAGCGCCGGATTGAGCGAGCGGCCGACATCCTCGAGCACGTCGGCGCGCTCGACCTGATACTCACCGGTCAGGGTATCGATGGTCACTTCCGATACGGCAGCACCATAGGCGTAGTAGTAGAAGGGACGCCCGCGACCGGTCGAGCGGTCCCAATGAATCTTGGGGGTCTTGTAGAAACCGGCGGCAGAAAGCTGGACGCGGGCCATGTAGGCCGAGCTCACGGCGTCCTCGAAACTCACATGTTCACCGCCGGCGCGAATGCCGGCGCCTTCCCACAGCACCTGATCGGGCGACAGGGAGCGCTGCTCGGCGGCATGGGCAAGAAGCCGCGTCTTGATCTGGTTGGCAGCATCGAGCGCCGCCATGGCGTTGAGGTCGGTGCCTGAGGATGCGGCTGTGGCCGAGGTATTGGGCACCTTGCCGGTGGTGGTGGCGTTGATCCTGACCCGGTCCAGCGGAACGCCGAACGCATCGGCCAGAACCTGCGCGACCTTGGTGTGGAGCCCCTGCCCCATCTCGGTACCGCCATGGCTGAGGTGAATCGAGCCGTCGCGATAGACATGCACCAGCGCGCCGGCCTGATTGTACCAGGTGGCGGTAAAAGAGATGCCGAACTTGACCGGGGTGAGCGCGATGCCCTTCTTGAGGACCTTGCTGGTCCTGTTGAACGCTAGGATCGCTGCGCGCCGCGCCTGGTAGTCCGAGGAGGTCTCGATGTCCTCCACGATCCGGTGGATTATGTTGTCTTCCACCACCTGGTGGTAGGGCGTGACGTTGTTCTCGTCGATCCCGTAGAAATTGGCCTTGCGGATCTCGAGCGGATCCTTGCCCAGGTCGTAGGCGATATCCTCGATCCAGCGCTCCGCGGCTACCAGGCCCTGCGGCCCGCCGAAACCGCGGAACGCGGTGTTGGAGACCGTGTTGGTGTAGAGCGGCAACGAATTCACGCGGACCGCGGGATACCAGTAGGCATTGTCGCAGTGAAACAGGGCACGGTCGGTCACCGGCCCCGACAGGTCGGCCGAAAAGCCCGCCCGGGCGGCATAGGTAGCGGTGACCGCCTGAATCTTGCCGTCCGAATTATAGCCGACGTCGTAATCGACCATGAAGTCGTGGCGCTTGCCGGTGGCCGCCATGTCGTCGTCCCGGTCGGGACGCAGCTTGACGGCGCGATTGAACTTGCGCGCGGCCAGCGCGGCGACGGCCGCGAAGAGGTTGCCGTGCGTCTCCTTGCCGCCGAACCCGCCGCCCATGCGGCGCACGTTGACGGTGACCGCGTGCTGGGGAACATCGAGAACATGGGCGACCATGAGCTGGATTTCGCTCGGATGCTGGGTCGAGGAATAAACCACCACGTCGTCGTCCTCGCCCGGATGGGCAAGGGCGATCTGGCTTTCGAGATAGAAGTGCTCCTGCCCGCCAATCTTGACGCGGCCCTTGACCCTGCGTTCGGAGGCAGCCAGTCCCGCGGTCACGTCCCCGCGCTCGAGCTTGAGCGGCTCAGTGACGAGGCGGGCTCCGGCTTCGACGGCAGCCTCCATCGAGAGCAGGGCGGGAAGATCGCGGTATTCGATCTTGGCGAGCCTGGACGCGCGGCGCGCGGCGTCCCGTGTCGTGCCGATGACGGCAAACATCGGCTGGCCGTAGAACTGCACCTTGCCTTCCGCAAACACCGGATCGTCATGTTTGTGGGGCGAGGAGACGTCGTTCTCCCCTGGGATATCGGCAGCGGTGAGAACCCCGACGACGCCCGGCGCGGCGCGGACGGCTTCGAGATCGATCGAAACGATCTCGGCATGGGCGCGGCTCGAAAGGCCGAGATAGGCGTGCAGCGTGCCCTTGGGTTCGACGATGTCGTCGATGTATTCGGCACGGCCGGCGACGTGCTTATCGGCTGAATCGTGCTTGGTGGATTCGTGCAGCTTGCCGGTGTTGCGGATATCGAGCTTGTTCATGCCGCCCCCCGCTCCAGCCGCGAGGCTTCGCCCTGGGTTTCGAGGAAGAAACGCCGCAGCAGGTTCTGCGCGGCAAGCAGGCGATATTCGGCCGAGGCGCGCATGTCCGAGATCGGCTGGAAGTCCTCGGCAAAGGCGGGGATGGCCGCTTCGACGGTTTCCATGCTCCAGGGCTTGCCGACCAGCGCCTCTTCGACATGGATGGCACGCTTGGGCGTCGCCGCCATGCCGCCGAAGGCAATGCGGGCCATGCCTACAGTTCCCACATCATTGACGAAGACTCGGAAGGCTCCGCAAAGGGCAGAGATATCCTCGTCCTTGCGCTTGGAAATCTTGTAGCTGGCGAAATGCTCATCCGCCGGAAGGGCGGGAATGGTGATGCTCTCGACGAACTCGCCCGGCTGCCGGTCCTGCTTGCCATAGGCGATGAAAAAGTCGCGCAGCTTCACCTCGCGCCGCGCCGCGCCCTTGCGCAGGATGATGTGGGCGCCCAGCACGATCAGCGGCGGAGGGCTGTCCCCGATAGGCGAGCCGTTGGCGATATTGCCGCCCACCGTACCCATGTTGCGCACCTGCTCGCCGCCGATCCGGTTCCAGAAGTCGGCAAGCTGCGGGAAGTAGCGGGTAATGACGGGCGCCGCGTCAGTGTAGCTGACGCCAGCGCCCAGCCGGATGCCGCCCGGACCTTCCTCGATGGTCTGTAGTTCGGGCAGGTTTCCCACGAAAATCAGGGGGCCGAGCTCGCGCATGAACTTGGTGACCCAGAGCCCGACATCGGTCGATCCGGCGACGACCGTCGCCGATGGCTCGGCCGCATAGGCTTCCGCGAAGTCGTCGAGACTGGCCGGGACGATGACGCGGTCCCCGCCCTCGCCGACCTCGACGCGCTTGCCGTCGCGGAAACCCTCGAGGCGCGCCTTGATCCGGGTGCGCTCGGCAACGAGCGGATCGGCCGAGGCCGCGCCGTAGGACGAAATGGCGTGGGCCGCGCGCACGATCGGCGAATAGCCGGTGCAGCGGCAGAGGTTGCCCTGGAGCGCCGTCTCGATCTCCCCGGTGCTCGCGTCGGGCTTGCGCATCCACAGGCCATAGAGCGACATCACGATGCCCGGCGTGCAGAAACCGCACTGGGAGCCGTGATAATCGACCATCGCCTGCTGGACGGGATGGAGCGGGCCATTGGCCGCCGACAGATGCTCGATGGTGACGACATGGCACCCTTCGAGCGAGGCCAGGAAGGTGATGCAGGCCGTCACGCTCTCGTAGACGAGCTCGCCGCGCTTGAGGCGGCCGACCAGCACGGTGCAGGCCCCGCAATCGCCTTCCGCGCACCCTTCCTTGGAGCCGACCAGGCCCCGGTCGAGACGCAGGTAATCCAGCAGGGTTCGCGTGGCGGGGAACGACGAGAGCGTGACCTCTTCCTCGTTCAGCAGGAAACGCACGAAGGAGCGGGTATCGGTCATCCCTCAGCTCCCCGATAGGTGGAATAGGCGAAGGGCGAAACCAGCAGCGGCACGTGGTAGTGGGCCTCTTCGCTCATGATGAAGCGCACCGGCACGATATCGAGGAACGGGTTCTCGCTCTCAACGCCCATGCGCTCGAAATACTGCCCGACATGGAAATTGAGCTCGAAGGCACCCGGATGGAAACGCTCTCCATCGAGCAGCGGCTGGTCGACGCGCCCATCGGCGTTCGTAAAGCTGGAGAGCAGGTGGTGCGTATGGTCGCCATGGACCATGAACAGGTCGATCCGCATTCCCGCGGCCGGCCTGCCGTGCATGGTATCGAGCACGTGTGTCGTAAGACGCCCGGTAGTCGTCATTGGGCGATAATCCCTCGCTTGCCTATGCCGACTATCGGAAAAAAACGCCTGCCTTCCAAGTAGGCAGCGCACAATTTTTTACCAACTGGTCCACTTTTGACCTGTTGTGATCGGGAAGGCTTGAGGCATAACTCATGGCAAACCAGCCGAGAGATTCCAAAATGATGCGCTATCCTCGCGACATGCAGGGCTACGGCCCCAATCCCCCCAACGCCAACTGGCCGGGTGGCGCCCGTGTGGCGGTGCAGTTCGTCCTCAACTACGAGGAGGGCGGGGAAAACAACATCCTGCATGGCGACGAGAACTCGGAAGCCTTCCTCGCCGACGTGGTGGGCGCCGTGCCCTGGCCCGGCAAGCGCCACTGGAACATCGAGTCGATGTACGAATATGGCGCTCGGGCCGGCTTCTGGCGCCTCCACAGGCTGTTCACTGAAGAGAAGATTCCGGTGACGATTTATGGCGTCGCCACCGCCTTCGCCCGCTCACCCATGCAGGTGACGGCCATGCAGGAGGCCGGCTGGGAAATCGCCAGCCACGGCTACAAATGGGTCGAGCACAAGGACATGCCCGTCGAAGTCGAGCGCGCGCAGATCCACGAGGCGATCCACCTCCATACCGCGGCGACCGGTCAGCGCCCGACCGGCTGGTACACCGGGCGCTGCTCGGTCAACACGGTCGACCTGGTTTCGGAAGAAGGTGGGTTCGAATACGTTTCCGATACCTATGACGATGACCTGCCCTATTGGCGCGAGCACAAGGGCCATGCCCAGCTCATCATCCCCTATACGCTGTCCGCCAACGACATGCGCTTCGTGACCGCCTCGGGCTTTGCCGATGGCGAACAGTTCTTCCAGTTCCTCAAGGATTCCTTTGATTGCCTCTATGCCGAGGGCAAGGCCGGCAGTCCCAAGATGATGAGCATCGGGCTGCACTGCCGGCTGGTCGGCCAGCCCGGGCGCTTCCAGGGCCTCAAGCGCTTCATCGACTACATCAGGGGTTTCGAGAAGGTCTGGACGCCCACGCGTATCGAAGTCGCACGCCATTGGGCCAAGGAACATCCCTATGTGAAGCGCGAGCTCGTGCCGTCAGCGCTCGACAAACCCGCCTTCATTGAAAAGTTCGGCTCGATCTTCGAGCACTCACCCTGGATCGCCGAACGCGCCTGGGATGGCGAACTGGGACCGGCCAACGACACGGCAACGGGCCTGCATTTCGCCCTGCGCAGCCAGTTCCGCATGGCTGGGCAGGCCGAGCGGCTCGGCGTGCTGCAGGCGCACCCGGACTTGGCTGGAAAGCTCGCCGCGGCCAAGCGCCTGACCGAGGCCTCGACCGCCGAACAGGCGTCCGCCGGCCTCGACGCGCTGACCGACGCCGAGCGCGAAAAGTTCACCCACCTCAATGCGGCCTATACCGCCAAGTTCGGATTTCCCTTCATCATCGCCGTGCGCGATCACAGCAAGGCGCAGATTCTCGAGGCTTTCGAACGTCGGGTAGGGAACACGCCGGAGACCGAGTTCCTCACGGCCTGCACCCAGGTCGAGCGCATCGCCTTGCTGCGGCTGCGGGCCATGCTGCCCGATTGAGGTCGATCGAGGGCGGCCCCTGAGGAGCCGTCCTGAAGCTTGCTCCCCTCCCCACTCGGGGGAGGGAAGCTTCCTTGCAGGAACCTACTTAACTTCGGCGATGCGGCCGTCCGTGTAGGGCTTGTAGTCGCCACCCTGCTTGGCAATGAAGTCGGCCAGGACGTCTTCGAGCGGCGGGCCGAAGTCATAGGCGTTCATGCCGGCGGTGTTGAACACCGCATATCCGTCGCCGCCCGTGCGCATGAAGTTGTTGGTGACCACGCCATAGGTCTTTGCCGGATCGATCGGCACCCACGCATCACCATCCTGCACCTCGACCTTGATGATACGGTCGCCGGCCGGCTTGTCCTTGGTCCAGGTGAACTTGAGCCCGGCAACTTGCGGGAAGCGCCCGGCGCCGTTCTCGACATCGGACACACCGTTTTCCAGGGCAGCCACGACGTCGGCACCCTTGAGCTGGAAGGTGGCGAGCGTGTTCGAGAACGGCAGCACCGTGAGCACTTCGCCCATGGTGATGTCGCCCTGGTCGATCGAGGCCCGCAGGCCGCCACCGTTCTGGATGGCGATGGTCACGCCTTGGTCCTTGACGCGGTCGAGCATGGCGTCGGCCACCAGGTTCCCCATGGTGCACTCCATGGCGCGGCAGATTTCGCGCGAACCTTCGATCGCCTCGGTGGCATTGCCGATAACCTTGGCCTTGAGTTCCTCGATGGGAGCGCCCAGTTCGGCCACGCGGGTGACGAACCCCTCGTCCGGCTTGATCGAGGCATCGAGCAGGATCGGATCGCCCTTGGCCGAAATGACATTGCCCTCATCGTCCCAGACGACCTTGATGTCGCCCAGATACTTGCCGTACTGGCCGGCCGTCACGATCGGTACGTCCTTTCCATCCGGCGCCTTGACGACTGTCGGATAGGGGCCGGCGGCCTTCTCGTCCGTGTTGGAGAGTAGCGTGTGGGAGTGACCGCCCACGATCACGTCGATACCCGGCACGGCCTCAGCCAGCGCCTGGTCGACCGTGTAGCCGATGTGGGAAAGCACGATGATCTTGTTGACGCCCTGCGCCTCGAGCGCCTCGACGGCGCCGCGCACATAGGTCACCGCTTTCTCGAAGGCGACGTTGGGGCCGGTCGAGGAGATCTCCGGGGTATCCTCGGCCAGAGCGCCGACGAGGCCGACCTTTTCCCCGCCCACGTCCAGAATATGGACACCGACGATCTTGCCGGCCAGCAGCGGCTCCTTGGCGACGTTGAAATTGCCGCCGATGATCGGGAAGTTGGCCGTCTCGATGAACTTGGAGAATTCCTCCGGCCCGTCATCGAATTCGTGGTTGCCCGTCGCCGCCGCATCGAGACCCAGCTCGTTGAAGAAGTCGGCGACTACCTTGGACTTGTAGGTCGTATAGAAGAGCGAGCCCTGGAATTCGTCCCCGGCCGAGAGGAAGATCACGTTCTCGCCCTTGGCCTTAAGGTCAGCCCGCGTCTGGTCGAGCGCCGTCTTCAGGCGCGCGATGCCGCCAAAGCATTCACCCTTGGATTCGCCTTCGGCATTGCAGGTCGAGTCCGAGCCGGTGATGGATTCGAACCGGGAGTGAAAATCGTTGATGTGCAGGATATTGAGGGCGAATTCGGCACGCGCGGGGGCGGAGAACCCCAGCGCAAGCGAGACTGCCGCCGCCCCTAGAACCAATTTTTGCATTGTTGATTATCCCTTTGGCTGACTGTTCCGTCGACGGTTTTTCCACGGCTTGGTGACGTCACGATAACGGAGGCCCGTCCCCTCCGCGTCCCAGCCGGGTTACCGAGAAGTTAATCTGCAACAGCGGCCAATAAAAAGGGGGAGCGTGCCAACAATAGCCCGGATTGTGAATTGAGGGTTTGCAAACCATAGCGCACGGAAGGCGCGAGACCGGTCGCGCCAGTCATCCGATATTGAGTTTTGCGGCGTATGACGGCTCGCGTAGGATGAAGGACGAGTGTCATGAGCACGCTGCTCGAAAGCCTGGCCAGAGACCAGGATCACACCATCGCTGAAACGAGCCTCGGCCCGCAGGCCCTGGCCTTTATCGCCATCGGCGGGGGCGCGGCGCTGGCATTCGTGGCCGTGTCATCGTTCATGGTGAGCCTCGGGCTGCCGCTGGCCGACTGGGTGGTGAGCGCCCTGTGCTACGGCGCCTTCATCGGCCCGGTCTATCTGCTCCACCGGCGCTACTCCTTCAATTCCTCCGCCCCACACGGGCGGGCGCTGCCGCGCTACGTCGCCGTGCAGTTGGTGGGCCTGACGCTCGCCGCCATGTTCTCGTTCGTCGCCTATGGCGTGGTCGGCCTGCCCAGCGTGGCGGCCGCACTTGTCGTGACCGGCCTCACCTCGGCGGTCAACTTCTTCATCCTGCGGATCTGGGCGTTTGGCGAGGGCTAAGAGCTCGCTCAATGCCCTGCACGACCGCGCCGTGTTCAGGCGGCGTGTGAAGGTTCTCGCGCACCATCTGGCGACCATCATCCCCACGGCGGGGACCGTCCTTGACCTTGGAGCAGGCGACGGCTCGATCGCCCGGGCGCTGATGGCCTTGCGGCCGGACCTTGCCATCCAGGGCGTCGACGTGCTGATCCGGCCCACGACGCTGATCCCGGTCGAGCCCTATGACGGGGTGACCCTGCCCTTTCCCGACAAGGCCTTCGACTATGTGACCATCGTCGATGTTCTCCACCACACCGACGACCCGGCCGCCATCATGGGCGAAGCCGCCCGCGTGGCGCGGCAGGGCGTCGTGATCAAGGACCACCGAGTCCAAGGCGCCCTTGCGCGGCCGACGCTGCAGCTCATGGATTGGGTCGGCAATCGCGGACACGACGTGAGGCTGCCCTACAACTACCTCACGCCCGAACAGTGGGATATCGCGTTCCAGAAGTCCGGCCTCCAGGAGGTGCGCCGGATAGAGGCACTCAACCTTTATCCGCCCCCGTTCGGCTGGATCTTCGACCGCGACCTGCATTTCGTGGCGCTGCTGACGCCCAAGGCAAAGCCGGACGGACGCGCCTAGCCTGCCATCCCGAACGCTGACCTGAACTGCTTCAGCCCGTCGCTGCTGAACGCCAGGACGCGGCCCTGGTCGCGCTTCACCCAGCCGCGCTCAAGCATCGTCTCGAGGATCGCCGCGCCGAGCGCCCCACCGAGATGATTGCGCCGCTCGCTCCAATCCAGGCACGCCCGGCAAAGCGGGCGCCTACCGGACGAGAGATGCGTCGTGTCGATACCCAGTTGCGCAAAGAAGCCGCGGCCCTTCTCGGTCAGCAGCGGATTGTCGCGATCGGCAACGATATGCTGATCGACGAGGGCCCCCAACAGTTCCACCCCGCGTTCACCCGCCAGATGGTCGTAGCAGACGCGGGCCTGGCGCAGCGCCGGATCGTTCGGCCCCGTGCGCACCCGCACCGCTCCCGTACGTTGCGCCAGGCCCATGAGGCCTTCGAGCACCTGGGCAACATCGCCCCCCGAGAGACGGTAATAGCGATGTCGTCCCTGCTTTTCGGTCGTCAGCAAATTGGCGCCCTCGAGCTTCGACAGGTGCCCGCTGGCGGTCTGCAGCGTGACGCCCGCCGCCGTTGCCAGTTCGCTCACGGTGAGCGCACGGCCATCCATGAGAGCGGTCAGCATGTTAGCGCGAGCCGGATCGCCCAGAAGCGCCGCGACCGAGGCTATGACAGGTCCATCTTTCATACTTCGATGCTAACCGAACCATGCCCGTCGGGCAATGCGCTAGAACCGGCCCGTTCAAATACGACGGAGCCCGACCATGATCACCTGTTTCATCCGCTACGAGATCGACCCGAACAAGGTCGAGGCTTTCGAGCACTACGCGCGCAACTGGGGACAGGCCATTCCACGCAACGGCGCCGACCTCATCGGCTATTACGCGCCGCACGAGGGATCCGCCACCACCGCCTACGGCATCTACAATATCGAAAGCCTCGCCGCCTATGAGGCCTACCGTGCCCGCCTGCGCGAAGATGTGCTGGGGCGCGAGAACTACGAGTTTGCGCGCCGGGAAAGATTCATCCACCGTGAGGACCGGCTCTTCCTGCGGCTAGCTTCGGCGCCGCACAGCTCCATGGTGCGGCTATGATCGCGGTGATCTTCGAAGTCTCCCCCGCGTCCGGCCGAAAGGGCGACTACCTGGCGCTGGCTGCCGCCCTCAAGGCCGAGCTCACCGAGATGAAGGGGTTCATTTCCATCGAGCGCTTCGAGAGCCTTTCCGAACCGGGCAAGATTCTATCGCTCTCGTTCTGGGAAGATGAGGAGGCCGTAATGCGCTGGCGCAACCTTGCTTCGCATCGCGAAGCGCAACGACAGGGACGTGAGGGCGTTTTCGCCGACTATCGCCTGAGGGTGGCATCTGTGATGCGCGACTACGGCATGCACCGCCGCAGCCAGGCACCTGAGGACAGCCGGAACGTCCACGAGCGCAGCCCGTTGACCATCGCGGCGCCGTCCGGCTAACTCACGGCTCCATCAATCGAAGGCAGAACATGTCCGCGTCCGAAATTCCCCCCTTTGCCCGCAATGCGGTGAACCTGGCTTCTGCGGGGCTGGGTGCCCGGGCGCTGTTCGCCACTGACGATTTCTTCGCCGAGGTCGGGCGCATGCTGGCCGATGCGCCGGCGGTGTTCTACCCCGACAAGTACGACGATCACGGCAAATGGATGGACGGCTGGGAGAGCCGCCGCAAGCGCGGGCCCGGACACGACTATGCCGTGGTCAGGCTCGCCACCGCCGGCGTCATCCGCGGCTTTGACATCGACACCGCCCACTTCACCGGCAACTATCCGCCCGCCGCCCGCATCGAGGCCTGCGACGTGCCGGGCGAGCCCGACGACAAGACCGCCTGGACCGAGATCCTGCCCATGACCCCGCTAGGACCCTCGGCCCACCACTATCTCGAAAGCCGCTCGGCCCAGGTCTGGACCCATGTGCGCCTGCACATCTACCCCGATGGCGGGGTGGCCCGGCTGCGCGTCTTCGGCGAGCCCCATATCGATGCCGCCGCCCATGCCGGCAAGCTCATCGACCTGGCCTCGGGCCTCAATGGCGGACACGTGGTGGCCTATTCGGATGCCCATTACGGCGCCTTCGGACGGCTGCTGGCCCCGGGCCGCGGGCTGGACATGGGCGATGGCTGGGAGACCCGCCGCCGCCGCGTGCCGGGCAATGACTGGATCATCATCGCGCTGGGCGCGCGCGGGATCGTGGAAAAGGTCGAGCTCGACACCGCCCACTACAAGGGTAACTTCCCCGACAGCGCCTCGATCCTGGCCGGAGAGATGCCGGCGGGCAGCGACGCGCTCGAGGAGGCGGTGGTGACCTCCTCCATGTTCTGGCCCGAGCTCTTGCCCCAATCCAAGCTCCAGGCCGACCACATCCATGTCTTCGAAGCCGTCAACGCCACGGGCCCCGTGACCCACATCCGGCTCAACATCTTCCCCGACGGCGGCATTTCCCGCGTCCGCATCTGGGGCAAACTCGCCTAGCCGGAAGAGACCGCATGACCACGATCGACATTGAGCCCCTCACCCGCGAAGCCTTTGCCCCTTTCGGACAGGTGATCGCCGTCGAAGGCGCCGACCACTATCTCATCAACGCCGGAAAGACCGAGCGTTACAACGATCTCGCCAGGGTCGAACTTGGCGGCGCGCATCCGCGCCCCCTGATCTCGATCTTCCGGGGCCAGCCCTACGCCCTGCCGCTCGACCTGACGATGGTCGAGCGCCACCCCTTCGGGAGCCAGGCCTTCTTTCCGCTGAGCCCGCGACCGTTTCTGGTGATCGTGGCGGCCGACAATGCAGGGGTGCCAGCCCAACCACGCGCCTTCCTGACCAAACCCGGCGAGGGCGTAAACATCGCCATGAATACCTGGCACGGGGTGCTGACGCCGCTAGAGGAAGTCAGCGATTTCCTGGTGGTCGACCGTGGAGGTGATGGCAATAACCTCGAAGAATACTTCTTCGAGACGCCCTATCGCGTCACAATGACGAACGCGATCTTTACTTAAAAAGCGCTCGCGCGTCGCAAGATCGCAGCATTTGCTGCATAACAACCTGGCTGGGGCACTTTTCAGGACGGTGGGGGAGACGCCGTCAAACACTTGGAGTGCACGATGCGCATACGCCCGAACCTGGTTTTCGCCGCCCTTGGCCTGCTGATCGCGAGTTCGCTATCCGCCACGGCCGCGCCCGTTTCGATCACTGGCGAGGTCACCTACCGCGAGCGCATGGCGCTGCCGCCAAATGCAGCCCTCGAGGTGCAACTCCTTGACGTCTCGCTCGCCGACGCCCGCGCGACCGTTCACGCCGCGGCGCGCCTCACCGGCCCCGGCCAGGTGCCCCTGACCTTCACACTCAATTTCGACGACAAGGTCATCAACCCCAAACACAACTATGCGCTGAGCGCCCGCATCACTTCGGACGACCGACTGGTCTTCATCAATACCACCCAGTATCCGATCGATCCGCTGGCGCCCGCCGAGCCCATCCAGATCATCCTCGACTTTGTCGCGAATACCGGCGCGATGACGCCAGCGCCGCAACCGCCAAAGGCAGACGAGGCCGCAGTGACACAGCCCGAAACCACCAGTCCCGACTTTTTCGGGGTCACCTGGCGCGTGCTCGATATCAAGGGCAACCCGACCAACGACAAGGCCCGCCCGACACTCTCGGTGGCCGAGGACGGTCGCGCCGGCGGCAAGGGTGGCTGCAACAACTATTTCGCCCAGGCCAGCGTCGAGGGAAACAGCATCAGCTTCGGCTCGCCCGCATCCACGCGCATGGCCTGCCCGGAACCCGCCATGCAGCAGGAGGCCGCCTTCTTCGCCGCGCTCGCGGCGGTCGCCGCCTATAGGCAGGAGGGCGAGCATCTGCTGCTCACCGACGCCAACGGCAATCCGCTGATGACCCTGGCCAGGGACTAGCTGCGGCGGGCTTGACCACGACCCCGGGCCCCGGCACCTTCGTGCCATCCTATCTCGGAGCCACAATGGAAACCGCCGCCTTCATCTCCCGCCTCTTCGACGTCATCGAGAACGACATCGCGCCCAAGACGCGCGAGGGCGTACGCAGGGGCAACAAGATTTTCGGGGCGGCAATCCTGCGGAAATCGGACCTGTCGGTTGTAGTAGCCGAGACCAATAACGAGACCGAAAACCCGCTCTGGCACGGCGAAATGCACGCCATCAAGAAGCTCTACGAACTCAATCGCTCGACCCTTCCCGATCCCAAGGACTGCATCTTCCTGGCGACCCACGAGCCGTGCTCGCTATGCCTCTCCGCTATCACATGGGCTGGCTACGACAATTTCTATTATCTCTTCAGCCACCAGGACAGCCGCGACAGCTTCGCCATCCCGCACGACATCCGCATCCTCAAGGAAGTGTTCGTGCCGCCCGGCACGCCGTCCGACGCCCCGCTCTACAACGCCAGCAACGCCTTCTGGACGAGCCACTCGCTTGGCCGCATGATCGCCACGCTTGATCGCGGCAACCGCGAGAGCCTGCTGTCGCGCATGGACGATCTTGGTGCCCTCTACGCCGACCTTTCGGCGGTCTATCAGCAGGGCAAGGGCGACAAGGGCATCCCCCTGGCCTAGAACGAAGACCCCGCCTGCACCTGTGTCGGCGTCAAAATGTCGGCGATTGGCGCCGGCGCCTCGGTGTTGGCGGCGGCGAAGACAAGGATGAACATGGCAGCGGCGAAGACGACCGTCAGCACGACCTGCATGAAAGGGGATCCTTCGCTCATTGCAGCACCTCGAGCGTCGTCGGCATGGGGGCATTGGAAGCGGCAAAAGTGAGCGTCGCCATCACGCCCACGAACATTACGGTCAACAACACTTTGAACATCTCGGCACGTCCCTGAAAGCGGCCCGGCTTCTCCGGGCACGTTGATGCCGCCATTCTTGGCGGCTTTGCTTTGAACAACGCCGCAACAACGCGTTTAGATGCCGTTCAGAATCCGCTCTTTGACGATTATGCGTTTCGTCCCACCTTGCCGGGACCTGACCAGCCTCTCCGAATTGTAACGCCTCAAACCGGCGCGGCTGGGCTACCAATCGGATGCCAACAGCAAGGAACCCGAGCCCATGCCAGACCCGGACAAACCGTCTTTCCGCCTCAACCGCCGCCAGGCCCTCTCCCTGGTCGCCGTGACAGCCGCAGGCGGCGCCCTCATGTCTCAGCGCGCTTTCGCCCAGGAAGCGGGAGCCAGCGCCGACACCGCCGGGCTGCTTCCCGGCGCCGACGTCTGCGTCATCACGCCGGAAGTCACTGAAGGTCCCTACTATTTCGATCCCGCCCTCGACCGGCGGGACATCACCGAGGGCCGCCCGGGGGTCAAGACGCAGGTACGGCTGCAGGTGGTCGACGCCCAGTGCAAGCCGCTCTCAGGCGCTCGCGTCGACATCTGGCATGCGGACGCGACCGGGGTCTATTCAGGCTATGCAAACCAGACCGGTGGCGTCGACACGACGGGCGAGACCTTCATGCGCGGCACGCAGATGACCGACGCGAACGGGGTTGCCGAGTTCACCACCGTCTATCCCGGCTGGTACCGGGGACGCACCACCCACATCCATTTCAAGGTGTTCCTCGACGAGACCAACATCCTGACTGGCCAGCTCTTTTTCCCGGATGCGCTTTCCGAGTTCATCTACAAGAACGTCGCGCCCTACTCGGACCGCACCGAAGAACGCGACACCATCAACACCAACGACAACATAGCCGCCCAGGCGACCCGCGCCTCTTTCGCCTATGTCAAGGAACTGGCCGATGCCTACCTGGTGGCGATGATCATCGGCGTGGACCCGAGCGCGACCTCTTCCAACCTGGGCGACGCTGGCGGTGCCGGTGGCCCGCCTCCGGGCGGCCCTCCCCCCGATGGCGGCAATGGTGGTCCCCCGGCCACAGGCTCGAGCCGCGGCTCGCTCGTGCCGGGCGTGGAAGCCGGCAACTAAACGGAAAAGGCGGCCAATGGCCGCCTTTTCCCAGTTTCGAATGGATCTGAGAGCCTCAGGCGACGCGCTCGCCACGGCCACGACCACCCTCGGCCCGACGCGCGCGACCGGCATCCTTCTGGTTCTTGTTCCAGCGCGGCTTGCCCTGCTTGGCTGCCGCCGGCTTGCCACCGGGCTGGCCGTTGCGGGTACGGGCGGCCTCGCCGTCCTTGCGCTTCTTGTCGCCGTGGGCGCGATGCGGCGCCGGTTCCTGATGGCGCGTGCCATCGTTGAAGCCGGCCAGGGTCTTGCCGGCCGGCTTGCGCGCACGGGGGGCCCCGGCATTGGGGTTGGGCTTGCGCCCGTTATTGCCCTTGGCCTTCTTGGGCGGATCGACTTCCACGATCGAAAGATCGCCGGAAACCGGCAGGCTCTTGCGGATCAGCTTCTCGATGTCGCGCAACTGGCCCTTTTCGGTGCCATCGCAAAGCGTGATGGCCACGCCCGAAGCGCCATTGCGCCCGGTCCGGCCAATGCGGTGCACATAGTTCTCGGCATCATCGGGCAGGTCGTAATTGATGACGTGCGTGATGCCCGGAACGTCGATGCCACGCGCCGCGATATCGGTGGCGACAAGGATGCGCACGCGGCCGGACGAAAAGCCCTTTAGAGCTGCCTGGCGGGCGTTCTGGCTCTTGTTACCGTGAATGGCCGCGGCCTCGAAACCATCGATCGACAGGTTCTTGGTGACGCGGTCGGCACCGTGCTTGGTACGGGTGAAGACGATGACGCGCTCGAGCGCGGCGTCCCCGAGAAGCTTGTTGAGCTCTTCGCGCTTCGCCTTGGAACCCGCCATGATGACGCGCTGCTCGATCTCGGCGACGGTGGTGCCCGGCACGGTGGCCTCGACACGAACCGGCTCGCGCAGCAACCCTTCGGCAAGCTTGGAGATTTCGGGCGCCATGGTGGCCGAGAACAGGGCCGTCTGGCGCTTCCAGCTGATCTTGGAAGCGATTTCCTTGACCGGGCCGATGAAGCCCATGTCGAGCATGCGGTCAGCTTCGTCCAGGATCAGCCAGCGGGTTTCGCTCAACCACACCTTGTCGTCATCGACGAGGTCCTTCATGCGGCCGGGCGTGGCGATGCAGATATCGACGCCCTTGGCCAGCTTCTGGACCTGATTGTAGCGCGACACGCCACCCAGCACGAGCACGGTGGTGAGCCGCATGCTGCCGGCCATCTTGCGCAGCGCTTCGTCGATCTGGACGGCGAGTTCGCGCGTCGGAACGAGGATGAGCGCGCGCGCCGTCATCGGACGCGGGCGGCCGGGCAGCGCCTGCAGGCCGGCCAGGATCGGCAGGCCAAACGCCGCCGTCTTGCCCGAGCCGGTCTGGGCGATGCCCAGGATGTCCTTGCCCTTGAGCTGGTGGGGGATAGCCTCGGCCTGGATCTTGGTGGGGGTATCGAACCCGGCTTTTGCGAGCGAAGCAAGCAGCGGGCCCGGAAGTCCGAGGGATTCAAAAGTTGCTGTCAAAGCGAAATGTCTTTCGTTTGGCGCGCCGAACGTGCAGCGCGCGCGGCGCCGACCCAAGGTGGGGCGGCGGGATCAATAATGCAGCGGCGGGCTCATTCCCGCGACGGCTGGTTCACTGTCCGGAAAACCGTTCCAGACCTGACTTCGCCGCCCACCGCATCGATCGATAAGAAGAGAAGTCCGTCACCTGTCTGGGCGCTGGGCAAATAGCCACGCCGGTGACGATGCTCGCTAGATGGTGCAAACGCCGCCGAAAAGCAAGGCAATTCAGCTTTTTTGGATTTGCAGGGGAGCTATGCGGGCTGGTCCCCGCCGGGTCTAGATGCCGCCATACCAATCATAGCCGTGGTCTTCCCAATACCCGCCCTTGCCCTTGCCGAACTGGGAGAACCCGTCGACCAGCTCGATGGTATGCACATATTTGGGCTGCTTGTAGCCAAGCGCCCGCTCGATGCGCACGCGAACCGGCGCTCCATTTGCAACAGGCAGCGTCTGCCCGTTGAGGCCGTAGGCAAGAATGGTCTGCGGGTGGTGCCCATCCACCAAGTCGCAGCTTTCGTAATAGAGCTCGGGGCCTGAGAACAGCGATCCCATGTCATCGTAGCAATGGAACACGATGAAGCGCGCGTTTGCCTTGACCTTGGCCGCATCGAGCAGCGGACCGAGCTGGGTGCCTGTCCATTTGGCGATGCAGCTCCAGCCTTCCACGCAATCGTGGCGCGTGATCTGAGTGCGCTCTGGCATGTTGCGCAGCTCCGCCAGCGAGTAGCTCGCGGGGTTTTCGACCAGTCCGGTGATCTTGAGCCGGTAGTCGGCAAAATCGTTTGCCTTGAGCGCTAGATACTCGGCGGTATCCGGATCGCGCGAGCCGTTCGGACGCTGACCCTGCCGGATCTCGCTCTCCGAATATTCCCGGGCCAGCGCCTGCTGGCCGACCAGCGCCCGCTGCACGTGATAGGTAAGATCGTTGGCCTTGCTCAGGACGCCACGAACCTGGTTTTCGCGGTCTCCGAGAAAATCGAACTGGTCGCAGCCGGCCAGGACCAGCGAAGACGCGCCAGCGGCGCTCAGGCCGAGGAACCGGCGACGTGTCACCATCAGCTTGCTCATGGGCGGTCTCCTTCCTGGCGCGGCGTATTGGGGCTGGTGCGGTACCACCCGGTGATCATCGAGCGCAGTTCGTTGATGGGACCAGCGGCAAAGACCATCAGGATGTGCACGATGAAGAACAGCACCAGCAGGGCCATGACCGAGAAATGGATGGTGCGGGCGGTCTGGCGTCCGCCGAAGAGGTCGAGCAGCCAGGGGAAAGCGGCGTCCATTCCCGGACTCATTGTGAGGCCCGTGGTGATGATGAGGGGGAAGAGGATGAAGAACACGACGCTGTAGGCGATCTTCTGAAGCGCGTTGTAGCTGCGGCCATGGTGGAACCGCAGGCGCGCGTGGTCTGCGACATCCTGCGGCAATCCCTTGATGTCCTCCCCCATCGGCAGCACGTCGCGCCGGATGTGACCGTTCACGAGGCTGGAAAGGAACCAGACGAAGAGAGCGGCGACCAATATCCAGCCGAAGAAGAAGTGGACAACCCGACCGGTCGCCAGATCCTGGTAGGACGGAATGGTCGCCCAGCTCGGAAAGCCGCGATAGGTCGGCCGCTCGGGCGTGCCGCTCACCCCAAAAACACCGGTCGTATCGAAAGTCTGGCCGAAGGCCCGGGTCTGGCCGACGGCTGCCCCATCCTTGGTAACGCCGTACATTGCCAACACGGCGTTGTCGTATTCGAAACCGGACTCCTGCCCGATATAGAGCGCGGGATGGGCGTTGAAGATCTGCAGCCCCGAAAGCAGCATGAAAAAGAGCGCGATCGCCCAGGTCCAGTGCGTAATGCGCGTCAGCAGCGCCTGGCGATAGACCAGCGGCCCCTTTTGGGGCCTGCTTGCCTCGCTTGTCGATCCGGCGGTCTCGGCAGACATATTCACCCTCCATGTGCCTGCAAAGAAACGGCACGCTTCGAAGGGAAGTTTCAAGTCACTTGTCAGCGACTTACGCCGTAGGAATCACGGGGCTTGTTCGTCCCGCGCCGCCCAGTTGATGCCACGCCGGACGATGGTCGCCATATCGGGGAACTCGCTGAATTCCTTGACCGAATGCCCGAGCGTGGAGTGGAACACGCGGCCCTTGCCGTGATGGCGCTTCCAGACCACCGGCATCACCACATCCTTGATCCACCATGCGTGCTCGCCACTGAAGGTGGTGGTCGCCAGCACCTCGTTGGAAGGATCGACGTGCATGTAGTACTGCTCGCTGCGATAGGCCATGGGCGTCTTGATGCCCGCCATGATCGGATCGTCGGGCCGGGTCACGTCGACGGTGAAGTCGATGATGTTGCCAGGATGCGCCACCCACTGCCCCCCTACCATGAACTGGTACTCGACCGCATCGCGGAATGCATCGCTCATGCCGCCGTGGTGGCCGGCCAGACCCACGCCGTTCTCAACCGCTTTGGTGAGGTTCTCGACCTCGTCCTTCTCGATCCTGGACATGGTGTAGATGGGCACGATCAACGACAGGTCGTGAATGGCAGGATCGGCAAATGCCTTGGTGCTGTTCTCCACGCGCACGCTGAACCCATCCTCGTGCAACCAGCGTCGATAGAGCGCCGCGCACTCTTCCGGGTCGTGCCCTTCCCAGCCTCCATAGACGATCAAAGCGCTGCGCATGCTTCACTCCCCCCGGGAAAAACGCGGGGGGACGATAACTGAATCGCGGCGCGTTGCCAGCCCCCAGCCCCGCGTCCCTACCCTTCAAGATCCGACTTGAGCCGGCCCAGCTTCTCCACCGCGTTGCCAGCGTACTGGCCGATCCAGCGATCGAAGATTTCCCTGATCGGCAGCGGATTGAGATAATTCCAGCGTTCCCGCCCCTGGCGCTTGACGATGATGAGGTCAGCCTCCTCGAGCACCCTGAGGTGCTGCATCACCGTGCAGCGGTCGAGATCGGCAAAGGCATCGCACAGCGCGCCGGTCGTCTGCGGATTATCCTTGAGCGCATCGAGAATATTGCGGCGGCGGAAATTGCTCAGCGCCTTGAAAATCTTGTCATTTTCTGCGTCGTTTGACATGTTATATAATTATAACATATGTTCTTCGAACGCAAGCAGAAAGGCCTTCCCGAGAGGAGACGGAAGATGGATCTGAAGTTCAACGTCGCCGGACGCATCGCCCGACCGGCAAGCGAGGTTTTCGAGGCGGTGGTCAACCCCGAACACCTGTCTCACTTCTTCACGACCGGAGGCGCGAAGGGGCGGCTCGAGACCGGCTCGACCGTGACCTGGGATTTTGCGGATTTCCCCGGGGCCTTCCCCGTGCAGGTGGTCGAGGTCGTACCCGACAAGAAGATCGTGCTGCACTGGGGCGCGGCAGACGATGCGCCCGAGGGTGAAACGGCCTCCCCGCACGACACCACAGTCACCATGACATTCGAACAATTGGAGGATGGCCGCACGCTTGTGCAGATCACCGAGGAAGGCTGGCGCGAGACGGCCAAGGGCCTCAAGGCGTCCTATGGCAATTGCGAAGGCTGGACGGGAATGCTGTGCGCCATGAAGGTCTGGCTCGAGCACGGCATCAATCTGCGCGAGGGCTTCTATAAATAAGCTCTCCCCGGCCGACTGGAACGACCGGGGAGGTGCGAAGTGCCTAGCGGGCGGTGCTGCGCACGAATGCGCGCCAGATCAAGAGGAGTACGACGGCACCGACGATGGCGGCGATGAAGCCGCCATTCTCACCCGGGCCATAGAGCCCGACGACTTGCCCGAGCCATGTGCCGACGACCCCGCCGACGATGCCGAGCACGGTGGTGAGGATGAAGCCGCGCGGCTCCGAGCCTCCTCCTGTCAGGAGTTTGGCGATGATGCCGGCGATAAAGCCAATGATGATGGCCCAGAGAATTCCCATGTGACGCTCCCCATGTTGGTCGGGGGAATAATTGGGGAACCAAGGGGTTGGTTGCAATGGCCGCGCCTGAGTTTGCCGATCCCGCTCAAGCTGGGCACAAAAAGAAAGGGCCCGCCGTGGCGGGCCCGATCATCTCGGTCACAGCGGCTCAGACCGTGTGTTCGTGCCGATCCTGTTCGGTGACGACGGCGGTATCGAGCACCTTCTGGATGTTGGCCGCGTGGCGGAAGCTGGGCTCCATGGTCTTGCCCTGAGCCACGGCCTTGGCAAAACGCTGGTAGTTGGTCTCGACCGGTTCGACCGCGACTTCCTTCCAGGTGCCTGTCTCGGCATCTTCGCCTGAGCAAACTAGGAGCTTGCTCCAGTCGTGGCGGTGCTGAACTTCCACGCCGCCCTTCTCCCCGTAGACGCGCAGCCGCAGCTCGTTGAAGTGACCGGTAGCCCAGCGGGTGGCGTGCACCACGCCCAAGGCACCGTTCTCGAGCTCCAGCGTCATGGCGAAGCTGTCATTGGCGTCCAGGTCATATTCACCGATCTTGTTGCCGGGTGCCTTGTCGAACGTCTTGAGGCGGCAGAACACATGATCGATATCGCTGCCCGCGCCATAGACGGCGAAGTCCAGGATATGGATGCCGATATCGCCAAGCGTGCCGTTCGAGCCGTGCTTCTTGGACAGGCGCCACAGCCACTGGCTTTCGGTGCGCCAGTCGCCCCAGGCCTTGGACACCAGCCAGCTCTGCAGGTAGCTGGCCTCGACGTGCTTGACCTTGCCGATCTCACCCGACTGCACAATCTGGCGCGCACGCTGAAGCTGGGCCACGTTGCGGTAGGTGAGGTTGACCATGTTGACCACGCCCGCCTTTTCGGCGGCCTCGGTCATCTCCATGGCCTTGGCATAGTCCGTCGCCAGCGGCTTTTCACAGAACACGTGCTTGCCGGCCGCGATTGCCGCCATCGAGGTCGGATGGTGAATCGCATCGGGCGTCACGTTGGCGATGGCATCGAACTCGCCCCAGGCCAGCGCCGCATCGAGCGATGGAAAGGCGTTGGGGATGTTGTGCGCGGTATTGAACGCCTCGACCCGCTTCGGATCGACGTCGACGCCACCCACCAAGGTGACGCCGTCGATGGCGGCAAAGTGCTTGGCATGCTGGTTGGCCATGCCCCCAGTGCCCAAAATCAGCAGACGCATTTAGCGCATCCCCTCCTGGCGGCCACGACCGTGGTGAAGCTTGGGACCCCGTTCCTCGATCTTCTCGATCGCCTCTTCGACCGGACGGTTCGGCGCGTCGGTGATCCACTCAAAGCGGTTTGGGTTGTAGGCCCAGTTGACCGCGTTGCGCAGCACCTGGCCAACCGTCTCGTCGTGATAGGTCGGGTAGGTCTCGTGGCCCGGACGGAAGTAGAAGATGTTGCCGGCGCCGCGACGATAGGTAAGGCCCGAACGGAACACTTCCCCGCCCTGGAACCAGGAGACGAAAACGGTCTCGAGCGGCTCGGGCACCGAGAAGGGTTCGCCGTACATCTCTTCGTTCTCGAGCTCGAAATACTGCGGCAGCCCCTTGGCGATCGGGTGACCCGGGTTGACGACCCACAGGCGCTCACGCTCGCCCGCCTCGCGCCAGGAAAGCGCGCAAGGCGTTCCCATCAGACGCTTGAAAATCTTGGAAAAGTGCCCGGAATGCAAGACGATCAGGCCCATGCCTTCCCAAACGCGCTTGGCGACACGTTCGACGATCTCGTCCTGGACATCGCCATGCGCGGCGTGACCCCACCAGATCAGCACGTCGGTATCGGCGAGTTTTTCGACCGTCAGGCCATGCTCGGGTTCCTGGAGCGTGGCGGTTGCGGTGGAGATGTTGGAATCGGGCGAAAGCAGCTTGGCAATCGCGTTGTGCATTCCGTTCGGATAGTTGTCCGCGACAACCTGGTTCTTCTGTTCGTGGACGTTTTCGCCCCAAACGAGCGTGCGGATCGGCATCGAGATCTCCAGAGAGGTAGGGTGGTTTCCGGCTCGCCGCGACCCCTCCTCTTGGCCGAGACGAAAAAGGCTAGGCTGTTCTTTGCGCTCCCGCACGCCCTTTTCCAAAGCGCTTTGGAAGTTTCCCGTGCAAGGTCTACAGCGATTAGCCAACGCGACGCAAGTGGGCGTCGAAATTGAAATCGAACTGATGGTGCGGAGCTGTCGAACCGGCAACACCCATCATTTCGCCCCAGCCGCTGGTGGCCACGAAGCCTTTGGAATCGCGAGCCAGGCCCGAGCCGCTTCGCATTGTGGTGCTGCCGAGGGGCCTGGTGGTGTCGGCATCGATGGCCAGGATGGTGTTGCCCGTGGAGGACGACACGGCGATCATTGCACGGTCCGCGGAAACCTCGATGGCGCCGACATAGTTGTCGAGCGAGGTTAGGTGATCGTGGGAAAGTTCGATGAGCCGGATTTCTCCATCCAGCGTAGCATACCCGACCAGTTGCGGGCGCTCTTCGGCCGGTCCGCGGAACTGGCAGCCGAACCAGACGCGGTTGGCATAGTCGACCACCATGTGGCGGATAGAGACCTGATGGAGGTCGGACGAGAGGCGCATTTGGCCGATGAGGCGACCGTCCGAGGAGTCCACGAACGCGAGCGAGGGGTCCATCGTGTCGATGTTGAGTTCGCTTCGCCCGTAATCCGGATGGGTTTCGATGCCGCCATTGGCAATGACGAAGGTTCGGTTGTCCGGCATCAGGATGATTTCGTGCGGGCCGGTCCCGTAGGTGTCGAATTCTCCAATCCGCCGATAGCCGTCGGTAGCATCGAAGATGCCGACCACGCCGCGCGCATTCTCGAAATCGTTCTCGGTGGCATAGAGCAAGCGACCATCGGGCGAGAAGACGCCGTGGCCAAAGAAATGACGCCCCGGAACGCTGGTCAGGGTAACTGGCAGGTCGCCCCCGCGCGCATCGAATACCACCGCGAACGTTCCCGGCTGGCGCGCAAACACGACCGCCTTTCCGGTTACGGGAGAATAAGTGATGTCGTGGCCGCGGTCCGGCAGATCGACGCTGGAAACCAGGTCACCCCGCTCGGTGACCAGGGCAGCGGCGAAACCGCCCTGCCGGCGCTGGATGGCGGAGGCGAAGACAAGTTCGGCCCGATCGAGCGCTGCGGCACGCCGCGGCAGCAGCGAGGCGGCAAACCCGGCGCCTGCTGCCTTGAGGAATGCCCTTCGCTGCCACATCGCCATGCCTCCCTCAGTCGCCGTCGAGCGCTGAGAAACCGACCGAAAGGCCCAGCGCCGCCGAGAGGTCTTCGCCTACCAGCGTGTCCAGGGATTTCGTGACGATCACCAGATATTCGAGCGCCTTGAACTGCTTAGGATCGGCCACAGCCTCATCCATGGGCGAGGTGATGACCGCCAGCGCCCGCTTGGCATTGGCGAACTCGAATTCGGCGCCATTGGCAATCCAGGCATTGTCGGCGCCCATTACCTCGGGGAAGCGTGCCTTGGCAAAGAAATCGGAAAGCCCCGAGAAATTGGCCGCAAGCGCCGGGACAGTCATGCCCGAACGCCAGAACAATGCCGACTTCGGCTTGGGCTGACCGGCGCTGGTCCCCAGAATCGGCAGGACGCGTTGATCGCGGATCGCTTCGGTGCCGTGAACCAGCGAGGCAGCGAGCTTTTCGAGTACTTCGGTCTGCGTACGGTAGTCATCCGCATCCGGCCTGGGATTTTCGAGGGCTGTGCTGATCCCTTGTGGGTCGCTCCATTCGGCATCCATCTCCGCAGTCACCTCGCCGATGAGCGCGGCGATCGAAGCGGCGAAACTGCAACGATAGGCGCCACCAGACCCCGCCAGTTCCTCGGCACCTGTACCGAACAACAGGTATTCGAGCGCGCCCAACCCCTGCATGGCCACGCTCTTGCCCGCCAGGTCCTTGGGATTGGTTGCGCTCGCGTCTTCCGCCGCCAGAGCCTGCTGCACCTGCTTGAGGGCGATGCCCTTGCGGTCGGGCCAGAACAGCATGCGCTCGATCCGGTTGTTCGAACCCAAGGGACCGACATGAACGAACTCGACGCCGGAATATGCAAGGACTACGGCCTTGAACCCGTCCCTGCCGACCGAAAGGTGCTCTTCCGAGGGCGTTGCACAAAGCGCGGCAATCCCATCCTTCATGGAAGCGGCGCTCGTCGCCAGTTCGTGGAAGCCGGGGCGAATGAAGTCCTCAACCGCGGCCGAAATCACCTCACCCGTGGTGACGGGTGCCTGGGCCAGGACAGGCGTAGTGGCAAGTGCGAAGGCGGCAGCAAGGAACAGGCGCATCAGAGCGACTCCAGGAAGGCAATGAGGGCATCGCGTTCGGTTTTCGTCATGCGGGTGAAGGCATCGCGCGCCTTCTGGGCCTCGCCGCCATGCCAGAGCACTGCCTCGGTGAGACTGCGTGCCCGCCCGTCGTGGAGGAACAGCGTGTGGCCTGAAATCGTCTCCGTCAGCCCGATGCCCCAAAGCGGCGGCGTGCGCCATTCATAGCCATGGGCATCGCCCTCGGGCCGCAGGTCGGCCAGCCCGTCTCCCATGTCGTGGAGCAAGAGATCGCTATAGGGCCAGATGAGCTGGAAACGCAGGGCATCCACCTCGGCCTTCCGGCTGGTGACGAACTTCGGCACGTGGCACGTGGCACAGCCGGCTTCGTAAAAGGCCTGCTTGCCGGCCAGCACCTTGGGATCGTCGAAGCCGCGCCGCTGCGGCACGCCAAGGTTCTGGGAGTAGAAGGTCACAAGGTCGAGGATCGGATCGGGCGCTTCGGATTCACCGGCGGCGTTGTCGCCCGTCGGCATGGAAAGGCATTGCTGCTGGTTGGCCGTGCAGTCGCCGAACGACTGGTTGACCAGGGGCGTCGAAATGCCAAGGTCGCCGGCAAAGGCGTGCGCCGCCTGGACCCGGATACTGGGCGCGCCTGCCTTCCACCCGAAACGTCCAAGCGCAACCTTGCCCGAGACGGGGTCGTGCACCCAGTTGGGCTTGCCCGAAACCCCATCGCCATCCCGGTCCCCGGGATCGGCATTGGCAAGAATATCCTCGACGGGCACGGCTTCGAGCAGGCCCAGGCCGATCATCTGCGGAGTAACACGCGGAGACAGCATCACGTCGGGGGCCATCGGGCCGTAACCGAGGTCGGCGACCGAATAGGTGGGCTTGCGTAGCGTCACTACCGTTCCATCCCCCAACGTCACCGGCACGTCTTCATAGGTGACCTGCATGTGCCCTTCGCCACGCAGGCCCGGCACTGCGCTCTCCTGGAGCTGCGTGCCGTAGGTGGGCTCTGCGATGACGTCGGTCTCGTGGTTGGCGATGGCGCTCTTTTGCGCGGCTGTAGTTGCCGGAACGGAAAGGCGCAGGAACATCGATTCCGAGCTCTCGCCCGGATTGAAGGGCGGATGCCCGCGGCCATCCTTGAGGTGGCAGTTCTGGCACCCGCGCGAGTTGAACAGCGGGCCCAGTCCGTCCGACGCCTTGGTAGAGGATGGCGCCGAAACCCAGAGCTTGGTGAAGAACCCGTTGCCCAGATTGAAGCGCTCCTGCTGCTCGAACGAAAGGTTGGCGGAGGGGAGCGAAAAGCTGTCGCGGTTGACGAGCTTCTTGGTGGTCGCGGCGCCGGCGGGAAGCAGTTCGAACCGCTCGGGCTTGGAGAAATCCTGTGTGGGTGCAGTGACCGCCCGAACCCTCTCGAGGTCCTTCGGCGTCAGGTCGGAGCGCACCCCTCCCCCATCCTGCGCAAAAGCAAGTCCAGCCGAAATGACGAGGGCCAGGAGCGCGGTGAGGGTCTTGTGCATTGGCGATGCGCCTGTAGGCGAATGGGTGGGCGCCGCATCCATAATGGCGCGGCGCCCCGGAGTCGAATTCTTACTGGAAGACAGCATCCGGATTGGAAAGGCTGTCGCTGTCCTCGATCGTGACGTTGTCGAGCTTGAGCAGGGCCACGACGCGCTCAATGGCCCGAGTCTGGGCGATGAGTGCATCGATGCCCCCCTGAACCGCGGCATTGCCCGCTTCATTGCCTTCCCCGATCATCTGGTCGAAGGCCTCGACAGTCTCGCTGCGCTCCTTGAGACCCTCGAAGGTCTTGACGCTGGCATCGAGCAGTCCGCGCAATTCGCTGTCGGCAGCAGCATCCGTGGCCGCGACGTATTCGGACAGCGAGGCGCCCTTCACCTCAGAACCATCGATGCGCTTGTAGGCGCCCAGATAGACGTTGCGGATGCCTTCCACGTCATAGAGGTAGACGGCGGCCGTGGTGTCCGAGAAGCACTCGTGCTCCTCTTCCGGGTCATGCAGCAGCAGGCCAAGTTTCATGCGCTGACCGGCCAGTTCGCCATAGGAGAGCGAGCCCATCCCGGTGAGGATAGCGGCAAGACCACCTTCCTCGGCTGCCTTGCGTGCCGCCCCGCCATCCTGCCAGTTGCCGATCATCTCCTCGATATCGGAAACCAGCAGCGTGGACGCCGCCTTGAGGTACTGGGCGCGCCGATCGCAATTGCCGTTCGTGCAGTTGGCCGTGTCGTAATCGGTAGCCGGGCGATTGCCGGCGCCGGGGCCGGTGCCGTTGAGGTCCTGGCCCCAGAGCAGGAACTCGATGGCGTGGTAGCCGGTAGCGACGTTGGCCTCGATACCACCCGCTTCCTGGAGCTTGTTGGCGATCAGGTCCGGCGTGATCGTCGAAGCATCGACTTCCTCACCCGCGATCGGCAGCTTGGGATTGGCGATGACATTGGCCGTGTAGAGTGCATTTTCGTCGCTCTCGGCCCCATAGATACCCGCGTCGACATAGTCGATGAGGCCCTCATCGAGCGGCCAGGCGTTGACCCGTCCCTCCCAGTCGTCGACCACAGCATTGCCGAAGCGATAGGCCTCGGTCTGCTGGTAGGGCACGCGCGCCGCCTTGTAGGCCTCGCGCGCTGCCTTGAGCGTGTCTTCGTTAGGGCGAGCGATGAGGGCGTCGATCGCGCCATCGAGTGCCTTGGCTGTTGTCAGGGAATCTTCGTAGCCCGCCAGCGCGATATCGCCATAGGTCTTGATGACTTCCGCCTCTGTCGGCGCGGCAACCGCGGGCAGGACCATCAGCCCCGCCGCCAGCCCCAATGCCCAAAGCGCGCCCTTGCGATAGGTATGCATCCGGTCCTCCAAACTGCTCGTTTGAGGGCGGACTAACAAAGCTGACTGGCGTTATCCAGAAAAATCGACGCAGTCTGGAACGAGTCTAAGAACCGGCACGGCAGCCGCTCGACAATTGAGGCGACAGCCACTCCAGCGCCGGAACGATCGACTGCTGCCAGGTCTCCCAGTAATGCCGCCCGGCCGCAATGCGCAGATGGCTATCCAAGCCTGCTTCCAGCAGCTTCTGGTGCATGAGCACGTTTGCAGCGATGAGATCGGGATAGTCACGATCACCAATGCAGAGCCAGAAGTTCGGCTTGTCCTCGGCCCGGCGTAGGCCGCGCATGTGATTGAAAGGGTTGGCCTTGTTGAACCGCGCCATGTCGAAAGGCGTCCCGAAGGCACCCTTGTAAAGCCCTGCCAGGTCCCAGCGCAGCCGCGGATCGTCCTTGACCATGGGCTGGTGCAGCGCACCTGAAAGACTGATCGCCGCCGTGAAGAGCTCGGGGTGATCGAAGGTCATCAGCAAGGCGCCCCATCCGCCCATCGAAAGCCCGCCTATCGCGCGACCTTCACGACAGGCTGCCGTAGGCAGGCTGGCATCGATGGCCGCTATCAGGTCGGTGGTGAAAGCGGTCTCGACCAGCCCCAGGCCGCCCGCATCGGGATTGTCGACATACCAGCTGTCGCCCGCCCCCGGCGCCACCACCACCATCGGCTTGATGCGTCCTTCGGCAATGGCGCGGTCGAGAATGGGACCCAGATTACCCCAGGTAAACCAGTCGCCATCCGCTCCGGTCAGGCCGTGCAACAGGTAGACGACCGGCCACCGCTCTCCTTCGGCGGGAAATGGAAACGGCTTGTAGACCGCATAGGGTATGGGCCTGCCCAAGGTCGGGCTCGGCGCCGAAAGCTTGTATTCGACGATGCCGGCTCCGAATGCGGCGCCGGCGGTGAGCAGACCTGCGGCCAGCCCAAGAATCCATTTCATCATGACGTGCTCCTCCCAAAGCGCGCCGATGAAGGCCGACCAGTTCTCCGCCGCGCAAATGAAAAACAGCGTTTCCCAAGACGAGCCCAGGTCTTGTTCACAGTTTCCTTGCGTTTCCCGGCGCCATTTCAGTGAAACAATTGGTCCGTGTACATGCTGGACGAAGTGTCACATTCAGTGCTTAATCAAGATCACGGTGTGGGAGGGAACCCGGATCCGGCCATTTGCCGAAGGACTCGTAAGTCCCCGTAGAAGTTGCCTTTTGGGGCTTGCGCGCGCTTAACGCCATCGTCGGAAATCTGTCATGCGAGTGTCATCTGGCAAACGTAAGCAGCCGCGGTCCTTGGCGACGCCGTCAATAAGTCACCAAGACATAACAACATGGAGACGCAGGATGACTTTCCAGAAAGCGTGTGTCGTGTCGGTATCGGTCGTAGCGCTCATCGCGTCGGCCGCCCCGTCATTCGCTCAGACCGATCTCAATGCGCTTTACGAAGCCGCAAAGGGCGAAGGCCAGCTCACCGTCATCGCGCTGCCGCACGACTGGTGCGGCTATGGCGCTGTGATCGACGGCTTCAAGGCCAAGTATCCCGGCATCACCGTCAACGAGTTGAACCCGGACGCCGGCTCGGCCGATGAAATCGAAGCCATCAAGGCCAACAAGGACAACACCGGTCCCCAGGCTCCCGACGTGATCGACGTCGGCCTGCCCTTCGGTCCCTCCGCCAAGGCCGACGGCCTCATCCAGCCCTACAAGGTCTCCACCTGGGATACGATCCCCGACAGCGCCAAGGATGCCGACGGCTACTGGTACGGTGACTATTACGGCGCCATGGCTTTCCTCGTGAACAGCGACCTCGTCTCCAAGGCTCCGACCTCGTGGGCTGAACTGACCGGTGCCGATTACGCCAACGCCGTCGCCCTCGCCGGCGACCCGCGCGCTTCGGCCCAGGCCATCCAGAGCGTCTACGCTGCCGGCCTCGCCGCTGGCGGCAAGACCGCCGAGGACGCCGCCAATGCCGGCCTCAAGTTCTTCGCCGACGTCAACGCCAAGGGCAACTTCGTGCCCGTGATCGGCAAGGCCGCCTCGCTTGCCCAGGGCACCACCCCGATTGTCATCGCCTGGGATTACAACGCCCTGGCCTGGCGCGATGGCTTTGCAGGCAACCCCAAGGCCGAAGTCATCATCCCGTCCGATGCGGTGGTCGCCGGTGTCTACGTCCAGGCCATCTCGGCCTACGCCCCGCACCCCAACGCGGCCAAGCTCTGGATGGAGTATCTCTATTCGGACGAAGGTCAGCTTGGCTGGCTCAAGGGCTATTGCCACCCGATCCGCTTCAACGACCTGGCCGACAACGGCAAGATCCCGCAGGAACTGCTCGACGCACTTCCGCCGGCCGCCAACTACGCCAAGGCCGTCTTCCCAACCGTGGATGAACAGAACGCCGCCAAGGCGATCATCACCAAGGATTGGGACTCGGTCGTCGGGGCCAATGTCCAGTAATACGGACACCGCTGGCCCGATCGCCAACAAGACGGCCGGCTCGGAGCAATCCGGGCCGGTTGTCGCCGCCTCCCCCAACCCCTTGAGCTTTTTCGGCGGCATGCGCCTGAGCGAGTTCCTCGGGGTTGTGCCGTTTCTCGTCTTTGCCGTGATGTTCCTGATCGCCCCCACGCTGTTTCTCGTGGGCGCGGCGTTCCTCGACGATGCCGGCAACTTCACGCTTCAGAACATCCTCGACCTGGGCTCTCCCCAGATCGTCGCCTCCTTCTGGATTTCCATCCGCGTTTCGGCCGCCTCCGCCTTTCTCGGCGCAGTGATCGGCCTGGTGATCGCGCTCGCCGTGATCCGCGGGCGGCTCCCGGAGGGTATCCGCTCGGCCGTCCTCACCTTTTCGGGCGTGGCCTCGAACTTCGCCGGCATTCCGCTGGCCTTCGCCTTCCTCGCCACCCTCGGGCGGTTGGGGCTGATGACCGTGATCCTCAAGCTGATCGGCCTGGATATCTACAAGGCCGGCTTCAACATCCTCAGTTTCTGGGGCCTGACGATTACCTACCTCTACTTCCAGATACCGCTGATGATCCTCATCATCGCGCCGGCCATCGATGGCCTCAAGAAGGAATGGAGCGAGGCAGCGGCGACGCTTGGCGCAACACCGGCACAATTCTGGCGCTATGTCGGCTTGCCGGTGCTCTGGCCCAACCTACTGGGCACGCTCTCGCTGCTCTTCGCCAATGCCTTCGGCGCCATCGCCACGGCCTACGCGCTGACCGGCTCCTCGCTCAACATCGTGCCGATCCTGCTCTATGCGCAGATCCGTGGCGACGTCCTGCACAACCCTGGCCTCGGCGCCGCACTGGCTCTGGGCATGATCGTGGTCACCGCGTTCGCCAACGTGCTCTATCTCATCGTCCGGACGCGGGCGGAACGGTGGCTGAAATGAAGAAGCGCGGACAACCCTGGGCCTGGGTGATCTTCGCCCTAGGCGCCGCCTATTTCCTCATCCCATTGCTGGCAACGTTCGAATTCTCCCTGCGCATCCGTCGCGAGGGCTACACGTTCGATGCCTACATGAACGTCTTCTCGGACGGTCGCTTCCAGGCGACGTTCACCTACTCGCTCGTGGTGGGGTTGGCGGCCATCCTGGTCGGTGTCTTCATCGTCGTGCCCGCCGCCTACCTGGTGCGCCTGCGCCTTCCGGCCCTTCGGCCGATCATCGAGTTCGTGACGCTCCTGCCGTTGATCATTCCCGCCATCATCCTCGTCTTCGGCTACATCAAGCTCTACAACTCCTCGAGCTGGCTGCCCCTGACGGGCAGTGCGCTGGGCACCGACATCCTGCTGACTTTCGGGTACGTGGCGCTGGCGCTGCCCTACATGTATCGGGCGGTCGACACGGGCTTGCGCACCATCGACGTGCAGACGCTCACCGAAGCGGCCAATATCCTGGGCGCCAACCAGTTCACCATCATTTCCCGGGTCATCTTCCCCAACATCATCGTGGCGGTGCTCTCGGGCGCCTTCCTGACGCTCGCCATCGTCATGGGCGAGTTCACCATCGCCAGCCTCCTCAATCGCCCGGCCTTCGGCCCCTACCTCCAGAACGTAGGCGCCAACCGCGCCTTTGAGCCGGCAGCGCTGGCGATCATTTCGTTCGTCTTCACCTGGGGCGCCATGGGCATGATCCAGCTTCTCGCCCGCTTCGCCCCCAAAACCGCCGCCAGGACCGATTGATGGCCACGCCGTTTCTTTCCATCGAGAACATCGTCAAGAAATTCGGCGAAAACACCGTCATCCACGGAGTCGACCTGGCCTTCGACAAGGGCGAGTTCATCTCCCTCCTCGGCCCCTCGGGCTGCGGCAAGACCACGATCCTGCGCATGATCGCCGGCTTCGAGCGCCCGACGACCGGACGCATCGTCGTGGACGGCAAGGACATTACCGACCTCAACCCGAACCAGCGCCAGATCGGCATGGTCTTCCAGGCCTACGCCCTCTTCCCCAACATGAATGTCGCCGACAACGTCGCTTTCGGCCTCAAGGTCGCCGGCGTCGGCAAGGAAGAGCGGCAGTCCCGTGTGGCCGAAATGCTCAAGCTGATCGGTCTCTCCGGCTTCGATAAGCGGTTTCCCTTCGAACTGTCGGGAGGCCAGCAGCAGCGCGTTGCCCTCGCTCGCGCCCTGGCCCCGCGCCCACGCATGCTGCTACTCGACGAGCCGCTCTCGGCGCTTGATGCCAAGATCCGCGTCTCGCTGCGCCAGGAGATCCGGGCCATCCAGCGTGACCTGGGCATCACGACCGTTTTCGTGACGCACGATCAGGAAGAGGCGCTCTCGATCTCCGACCGCATCGTGGTGCTCAATGCCGGCCATGTCGAACAGGTCGGCGCCCCGTTCGAAATCTATAATCGCCCACAGACGAAATTCGTCGCCCAGTTCGTCGGCACCCTCAATACGATCGAGGCGACGGTGACTGATGCTGCAGCGCGGCGCGTTTCGATCGATGGGCAATCCGCCGTGCTCGCCAGTCTGCCTCCCGACATCGCCACCAATTCCGCGATATCGCTGACATTGCGCCCCGAGGCGGTGACGCTAGGCAAGCCCAATGGGCAGGACATCGAACTCGAAGGCACGGTTTCGGAAGTGCATTTCCTGGGGTCCGTCATCCGCCTGCGCGTCGACCTCGGCAAGAACTCGGTGAGCCTGGATACGTTCAACGACAAGCATACCCCGCCCCCAGCCCTCAACGAGCGGGTGAAAGTGGCGATCAATTCCGACGACATCCTGCTTCTCAACTGAGATACGCCACTGAGGCGCGGCCAGGCCCCTTGCATCAACCGTGGTGCTCCGTATCCTTCCGGGCAGCTCTGGAGTCTCGATCTTGTCCCCTTTCGTCACTACCGATTGGCTCGCCGCCAACCTGCATTCTTCGTCTGTCGCGCTTGTCGACGCGAGCTGGTACATGCCAGCGGCCAAGCGCGACCCGGCAGCCGACTTTCTCGTCAGCCATCTTCCCGGCGCCGTCTTCTTCGACATTGACGCGATAGCCGACAAGACCACCGACCTGCCGCACATGCTCCCCACTCCGGAGGAGTTCGAGCGCATGGTCGGCGCCCTCGGCATCAGCGACAGGCAGACGATCGTCATCTATGACGAGATCGGGCTCCAATCCGCTCCGCGCGTGTGGTGGACCTTCCGGGCCATGGGTGCCCCAGATGTGCGTATCCTCGAGGGCGGAGCGCCCAAATGGCGCGCCGAGCAGCGCCCGCTCGAAAGCGGCGCGCCCAGCATCGAGTCTGCCAGCTTCTCGGCGCATTTCGATGCCGACTTCGTCCGCTCGCTCGACCAGATGCTGGACAATGTCCAGACCAACGCCCGCCAGGTGGTGGATGCACGATCGGCTGGGCGCTTCGCGGGCACCGAGCCCGAACCGCGCGCGGGGCTCAGGTCCGGGCACATCCCGGGCAGCCTCAACGTCCCCGTGGGGCTTCTGACGCAGGACGGCATCCTCAAGCCGGCCGATGAGTTGAAGGCCCTGTTCGCGCAAAGCGGCATAGACCTGGAAAAGCCCATCACGACCTCATGCGGTTCGGGCATTACCGCATCGACGCTGGCCCTGGCGCTCGAAGTTGCCGGGGCTCGCGACGTGGCGGTTTACGACGGGTCCTGGACGGAATGGGGCGGTGCGCCCTCCACGCCTGTCGAGCGATAGCTTCCTTACCAAGCGTTAGCGCGCCTTACCGCGATTTAACGTGCAGCGTTTCAAGGCGCTGCTAGGCTTTTCGCAGGTCCGCCCTTTCTCGCGGCCGCTGGTACCGGCGCGGCCGCGATACTGGCAATTGCGACCATTTTTGATAAAAGCCAAGGAATATCAGCTTGTTAAAGCAACTGCTCGTAACCATTGTCGTTTTGGTCCTGGCGGTTGCCGGCTATGTGTTCCTGGTGCCCGGCGCGCGCGAAAACCTCGCCCGGGTCGGGATCACCCTCCCCGGCGGCGAAACGTCGCAGCAGAGCGGGGGGCAAACGGCAGGCGCGCCCCAGGGTCGCGGCGCCGGCGGCCAGGGCGGCCAGGGTGCTCCCGGCGGGCAACGGGGCGGCGGCGCGCGGACGATTACGGTCGCTACCAAGCCGGTCACCTCCTCCATCATCAACAACAAGCTTTCTGCCATCGGCGACGGCTCGGCGCTGCACTCGGTGACCGTCACCTCGCAATCGGGCGGTACGCTCAATGAGCTGCTGGTTTCACCCGGCGACGTGGTCAAGGCAGGCGACATTATCGGCCACCTCGACTCCCAGGCCGAACAGATCGCGTTCGACAAGGCCTCCCTCGCTGCCAAGAATGCAGAGGACGCACTCAAGCGCAGCACGGAACTGCAGAAGTCCAACTCGGTCTCGGCAGCGGCGCTCACGACCGCCCAACTCGCCAACGACCAGGCTGCTCTCGACTTCCGCAACGCCAAGCTGGCACTCGATCGTCGCTCGATCGTGGCCCCCATCGGCGGCACTGTGGGGCTGATGCAGGTGACGCCCGGCAACTATCTCAGCTCGAACGCCGCGGTGACGACGATCGAGGACGATTCCCAGCTCCTGGTGACCTTCTGGGTACCCGAGCGTTTCGCTCCCCTGATCAAGCCCGGCATGGCCATCGAAGCCAGCGCCACGGCGCTCCCCGGCCAGACCTTTACCGGTTCGGTCAATGCCATCGATAACCGCGTCGATCCGGCAAGCCGCACCCTGCAGGTCCAGGCGCTCATTCCCAACGATCAGAAGCTGATGCGCGCAGGCATGTCGTTCGCCGTGACGCTCGACTTCCCCGGCGAGCAGTTCGCTTCGGTCGACCCCCTGGCGATCCAGTGGTCGGCAGCCGGGCCCTATGTCTGGAAGCTGGCCGAGGGCAAGGTCGGCAAGGGCATGGTGCAGATCGTCCAGCGCAACAGCGATGGCATCCTTGTGACGGGCGACGTCAAGGAAGGTGAGGAGGTCGTCACCGAAGGCGTGCTACAACTTTCCGACGGCAGTGCGGTCCGCGTGCTTGGGCAGGGTGGCGGACAGCAAGGCCAGGGGAACGGGCAGCAGGGTCAGGGACAAGGCCAGGGCGCGCAGGGCCAAGGCCAGACCCAGGGCAATACCCACAAGGGCGGCGGCCAGCAGCCCGCGGCGACACAGCAGTAATTGGGGACAGGCCGATGTCGATCAAATCCCAAAATGAGCGCGGCGGTGTCCTCGCCCAACTGTTTGTTCGCCGCCCGGTTCTGGCCGTCGTCATCAACGCGCTGATCGTGGTGGCAGGCATCGCCGCGTTCTTCGGCGTCGAAGTGCGCGAACTGCCCAGCGTGGAGCAACCCCAGCTCTCGATCCAGACAAGCTATACCGGCGCGGCGGCTGAAACCGTCGACCGCGAGATCACCTCGGTCATCGAAGGTGCCGTGGCCCGCGTTCCGGGCGTCGCCTCGATCTCATCGAGTTCCTCATTCGGCAACTCGCGCGTTTCGATCGGCTTCACCGATGGCACCAACCTCGATAACGCCACCTCCGACGTCCGCGACGCGCTTTCGCGCATCACCAACCGTTTTCCGGACAACGTCAACACGCCCACGATCGTGAAGGCGGATTCGAACGCCAGCGCCATCATCCAACTCGCCGTGACCTCGGACACAATGAGCATCGGCGATCTGACGGACCTGGTGAACAACACGATCTCCGAGCGCCTGGCGGCCGTGCCAGGCGTTGCCGACGTTCAGATCTACGGGACGCAGAACAACGTGTTCCAGGTCGATATCGACCAGGTCAAGCTCGCCAGCCTGGGCCTCACCGTCGCCGACGTGCGCAATGCGCTCTCCACTGTCGCGTTCGATACGCCCACGGGGTCGCTCAACGGCGCCAACCAGAACATCAACGTCCGCGCCGTCGCCGACGTCAACACGCCCCAGGAATTCGAGAACCTCATCATCAAGGGCAAGACCCGGCTGGGCGATGTCGCCACGGTGGTCTTTGCGCCGAACTCCGCCTCCTCCGGCCTGCGATCGGATGGCAAGCAGGGCATCGGCCTAGGGATCATCCGCCAGGCCCAATCCAATACCGTGCAGATCTCCCAGGGCATTCATGCCGCCGTCGCCGCCATGCAGCCCTCGCTGCCGCCCGGTGTCAGCGTCAAGATTTCCAGCGACGATTCCGTCTTCATCAACGGTGCCATCGAAGAAGTCCAGCGCTCCCTGATCATCGCCGTGGTCGTGGTGGTGGGCGTCATCTTCCTGTTCTTGCTCGATTGGCGCGCCACTCTGGTGCCCGCCATTTCCATGCCCGTCGCCCTGATCGGGGCGATGGCCGGCATCTATCTGGCCGGTTTCTCGATCAACATCCTTACCCTGCTGGCCCTCGTCCTCGCGACGGGCCTGGTGGTGGATGACGCCATCGTCGTGCTCGAAAATATCGTGCGACGAAGGGGCATGGGCATAGGCCCTCGCGCTGCCGCTGTTCTCGGGACGCAGGAGGTGTTCTTTGCTGTCATCGCGACGACCGCCACCCTCGCGGCCGTTTTCATCCCGCTTTCGTTCCTGCCCGGCCAGACCGGACGCCTTTTCCGGGAGTTCGGCTTCACCCTCGCCATGGCGGTGGGCCTGTCTGCCGTCGTCGCCCTCTCGCTCGGGCCGATGCTCGCCTCGCGCATGCTCAAGCATGCTGACGACATGCACGGTTCGGCTGGCAAGCCCGGCTTGTTCCACCGGGCGCTTTCCTATGTGGGCAACCTCTTCGGCGGCTTTTACCGCCGCACGGTCCATATCTGCCTCAACTATCCCTTCCCGGTGCTGATGGTGGCCGTACTGTTCGCCGGCTCCGCCTACCTGGTCTTCGGCACGCTCAAGCAGGAGCTGACGCCCACCGAGGACCGCTCGGCGATCATGCTGCGTGTGCAGGCGCCGAACACCGTGAGCCTCGACTTCACCCGCACCCAGATGCGCAAGATCGAGGACCTGCTCCAGCCCTACCGAGACTCCGGGGAAATCCAGTCGATCTTCTCCATCTCCGGCTTTGGCTCCAACACCAGCAATGGCTTCATGACGCTGACCCTGGCACCCTGGGACCAGCGTCACCGCAGCCAGCAGCAGATCATGGGCGAGATCAACAACCTGCTCACCCAGGTTCCCGGGGTCACGGCACGCGCCATGTCGCCAAACAGCCTCGGCATTCGCGGCGGCGGCAGTGGCCTGCAATTCGCGGTGGCGGGCAGCGACTACGCCCAGCTCTCCGATACGGCCAACAAGATCGTCGCCGAACTGCAGAAGGACCCGCGCTTCGGGCGCGTGAGCTCCAACTACGATACGACCCAGCCTCAGCTCACTCTCACGGTCGACCGTGAAAAGGCCGCGGCGCTCGGCATCGACATCAATGGCCTGGCAACAACCATGCAGGCGATGATCGACGGTACTGACGTCGGCTCTGTCTTCATCAACGACGAGAGCTACTCGGTCACCATGATGTCCACCACCAACAAGGTGAACGATCCGGGCGACCTGGAATCGATCTTCGTCAAGACCAGCGACGGCCGATACGTGCCGATCTCTAGCATCGCCACGCTCAAGGAAGCCCCGATCGCGCCCTCGCTCGGCCGCGAACAGCAGCGCCGCGCCGTTTCGGTCACGGCGAGCCTGGATGGCCTGCCGCTGGGCGACGCCTACAACATGGCCCTCGCCATCGCCAAGCCGCTCCTGCCCGAAGGGACGACCATCCTGCCGCTAGCCGAGGCGCGCACGCTGGGCGAATCCAACAACGGCCTGCTGATCACCTTCAGCTTCGCCCTCGTGGTGATCCTTCTGGTGCTGGCGGCGCAGTTCGAAAGCGTGTGGTCGGCCATCATCGTGATGGCGACGGTGCCGTTCGGTCTCGCCTGCGCGGTCTATGCCCTGTTGCTGACGGGCCAGACGCTCAACGTCTACAGCCAGATCGGCCTCATATTGGTCGTGGGCATCATGGCCAAGAACGGCATCCTGATCGTCGAATTCGCCAACCAGTTGCGCGACCGCGGCCTATCGGTGCGCGAGGCCGTCGAGCAGGCCTCCAATATCCGCCTGCGGCCAGTGCTCATGACCATGATTGCAACGGTGCTCGGCGGCCTGCCGCTCGTCATCGCCCACGGCGCCGGCGCGGAATCGCGCGCGGCCCTCGGCTGGGTGATCATCGGCGGCCTCGGTCCGGCAGCCGTCTCGACGCTCTACCTGACGCCTGTCGCCTACCTGCTGCTGGCCCGCTTCTCCAAGCCAAAGGCCGAGGAAGAGCACCGGCTGGAACGCGAGCTCGACGACGCGAATGCCTCCGGTGCGGCACACGAGCCCGAGCCCCTGCCGACGCCGGTCCTGGCGGCCAAGGCCGCCGAATAGGCAAAACGAAAGGGCGCCCCTCGGGCGCCCTTTTGCATTGGCCGAAATCCCGCTCAGCCCTTGTTCTTGTTGTAGACGTCGAACACCACGGCGGCCAGCAGCACCAAGCCCTTGATGACCTGCTGCCAGTCGATATTGACGCCCATGATCGACATGCCGTTGTTCATCACGCCCATGATGAAGGCGCCGATGACCGCGCCGGCCACCTGCCCCACCCCACCCATCGCCGAGGCTCCGCCGATGAAGACGGCCGCGATGACGTCGAGCTCGAAGCCCTGCCCGGCCTTGGGCGTGGCGGTGTTGAGGCGCGCCGCAAAAATGAGGCCCGCCAGGGCGGCGAGCACGCCCATGTTGACGAAGGTCAGGAACGTCAGGCGCTCGGTCTTGATGCCCGAAAGCTTGGCGGCCTTCTCGTTGCCGCCCATCGCATAGATCCGCCGGCCGATCGTGGTGCGCCGCGTCACGAAGACGAAAAGCGCGATAAGGATAGACATGACCACGAGGACGTTGGGCAGGCCCTTGTAGGACGCGAGAAGCCAGGTCAGCACCAGCACCAGCGCGCCGATGATCAGGTTCTTGGTGACGAAGAGCGGGAACGGCTCTGCCTCGTATCCATGGCGCTCGCGATTGGCGCGGCTGCGGATGCCGAAATAGAGCATGGCGACCACGCCCGCGATGCCGATGACCATAGTCGTGGTGTGCAACGTCACGCCGAACAGGGTCGTCGGTCCGATGACGTCGGGGATGAAGCCGGCCGAAAGCAGCTGGAACTCTGTCGGGAAAGGCCCGACCGATGCACCGCCGAGCAGCGCCAGCGACAGCCCCTTGAAGACCAGCATGCCGGCCAGCGTCACGATGAAGGACGGTATCTTGTGATAGGCGATCCAGTACCCCTGCGCCGCCCCGATGATGCCGCCCGCCACGAGGCACAGAAGTCCCGCCGGGATCGGCGGTACCTTGTATTGCACCATGAGCACAGCGGCGAGCGCGCCGATGAAGCCGGAGACCGAGCCCACCGAAAGGTCGATGTGGCCAGCCACGATCACCAGCAACATGCCGAGCGCCATGATGATGATGTAGGAGTTCTGCAGCACCAGGTTGGTGAGGTTCACCGGCTTGAACAGCGTGCCGTTCGTGGTGATCTGGAAGAACACCATGATCAGGATCAGCGCCAGCAACAGGCCATAGTCGCGCAGGTTCGCCTGCAGTGCCGACTGGATGGAGGTCTTCTCCGGCTGCGCGGCCGGGGTCGCGGTTTCGGTAGTCATGATGCCTTTCCTTCAGCGCGGACGATGGCGCGCATGATCTTTTCCTGAGAAGCTTCGTTGCCGGCCATCTCGCCCACGATCCTTCCCTCGTTCATAACGTAGATGCGATCGCAGATGCCCAGGAGCTCGGGCATCTCGGATGAGATCACCACGATACCCTTCCCCTCGTTGGCGAGCTGGTTGATGATCGTATAGATCTCGTACTTGGCCCCCACGTCGATGCCGCGCGTGGGCTCGTCCAGGATCAGCACCTCGGGGTCGGCGAAGAGCCACTTGGACAGGACGACTTTCTGCTGGTTGCCGCCCGACAGGTTCACCGTCTTCTGGTAGACGCTCGACGAGCGGATATTGGTCTTCTTGCGGTAATCGTTGGCGACCTTGAGCTCCCGCAGGTCATCGATCACCGCGCCGCTCGACACACCCTTGAGGTTCGAGAGCGTGACGTTGTGCTTGATGTGGTCGATGAGGATAAGCCCGTAATTCTTGCGGTCCTCGGTCACGTAGGCGATGCCGTTGTCGACCGCTCGCCCGACGGTCGAAACGTCGACGGGCTTGCCGTGCATGAGCACCTCGCCCGAAATGTTCCTGCCGTAGGACTTGCCGAAAAGGCTCATCGCGAATTCGGTACGCCCCGAGCCCATCAGCCCGGCTATGCCCACGATCTCACCTTTGCGCAGCGTCAGGTTGACGCCTTTGACGACCTGCCGGTCGGCGTGCTGCGCGTGGTGGACCACCCAGTTGCGCACCTCGAGCATCGGCTCGCCGATCTTCGGTTCGCGCCTGGGGTAGCGGTCATCCATTGTGCGCCCGACCATCGAGGAGACGATGCGATCCTCCGAGATATCGACCTTGTCGAGCGTTTCGATCGTCGCGCCGTCGCGCAGGATGGTGATCCGGTCGGCGACCTTCCCCACCTCGTTGAGCTTGTGGGAGATCAGGATCGAGGAGATGCCCTGCGCCTTGAACTCGAGCAGGAGACTGAGCAGCGCGTCGCTATCCTTTTCCGACAGGCTCGCGGTCGGCTCGTCCAGGATCAACAGCTTCACTTCCTTGGAGAGCGCCTTGGCGATCTCGACCAGCTGTTGCTTGCCGACCCCCAGATTGGTGATCAGCGTCTTGGGGTCCTCGTTGAGCCCCACCTTCCTGAGCAGCGCGCGCGTACGCATCTCGTTGGCATCCCAATCGATGATGCCGAACCGCGCGTGCTCGTTACCCAGGAAGAGATTCTCGGTGATCGAGAGCAGCGGGACCAGCGCCAGTTCCTGGTGGATGATGACGATGCCCAGCCTCTCGCTGTCATGGATGCCCCTGAAACGGCATTCCTGGCCCTCAAAGAAAATCTCGCCGGAATAGTCGCCATAGGGATAAACCCCTGACAGCACTTTCATCAGCGTAGACTTGCCGGCCCCGTTCTCGCCCACGATGGCGTGGATCTCGCCGGCTTCGACGGTCAGGTTGACATTCTGCAGCGCCTTAACACCAGGGAAGGTCTTGGTGATATTACGCATTTCCAGAATGGTGTTGCCCATCGCGTAACCTTTGCCTTAGCCGCGCCCGGATGAAGCACGGATCGATTTTACAAACGTGGCCCTGAATGCGGAAGAGCCCCGTGACCGGCACGGGGCTCCCCTGTTTTTCAGGACCTTACTTCAGGTCGTCGGCCTTGATGTAGCCGGAGTCCACGACAACCTTCTGGTAGTTGCTGGCGTCGACCGTGTAGGGGGTCAGCAGCACCGAGGGCACCACCTTGATGCCGTTGTTGTAGGTGGTGGTGTCGTTGATCTGGGACGGGGTACCGCCCGAGAGAGCTGCATCGACCAGCTCGGCGGTCACCTTGGCCAGCTCGCGCGTATCCTTGAAGATCGTCGAATACTGCTCGCCGGCGATGATGCCCTTGACCGAGGGAACTTCGGCGTCCTGACCCGAGATGATCGGCCAGGGCTGGTCGGCAGAGCCGTAACCAACGCCGCGGAGCGAGGAGATGATGCCGCGCGACAGACCGTCATAGGGCGACAGGACCGCATCGACACGGCTGCCGTCCGAGTAGTTGGCCGAAAGGATATTATCCATGCGGGCCTGGGCGACCGCGCCGTCCCAACGGAGCGTACCAACCTTGTCCATGCCCATCTGGCCGGACTTGACCACCAGGACGCCCTTGTCGATCAGCGGCTGGAGAACGGACATGGCGCCATCATAGAAGAAGAAGGCGTTGTTATCGTCCGGCGAACCGCCGAAGAGCTCCACGTTGAACGGGCCCTGTTTGTCCGGATAGCCGAGGCCCTTGAGGAGCGATTCAGCCTGGAGGACGCCGACCTTGAAGTTGTCGAAGGTGGTGTAATAGTCCACGTTCGGGCTTTCACGGATCAGACGGTCATAGGCCACCACGAGGGCGCCGCTGTCCTTGGCCTGCTGCAGGACGTTCGAGAGCGTCGTGCCATCGATCGATGCGATCACCAGCGCCTTGACGCCCGTGGTCACCATGTTCTCGATCTGGCTGAGCTGGTTCGGAATGTCGTCTTCCGCGTACTGCAGGTCGACCTTGTAGCCCTTGGCTTCGAGGGCGGCCTTGAGTTCATTGCCGTCGCTGATCCAGCGCAGCGACGACTTGGTCGGCATGGCAATGCCGATGGTGCCCTTGTCCTGGGCGAAGGCCGCGGTGCTCAGCGACAGCGCACCGGCGATCGCCAAGGTAACCATGGTTTTGAAAAGCTTCACGTCTCAACTCCCTGAGTTGTCGGATCGATTTTGATCTTGCACGCATGCGGGCGGCCCGCCGGACGGGTTCCACGCAGGTCGCCACCGTCGCCGTGCTTTGCGCACGAAGACAGGGGCGCGAGCGCCAGACGGCGCGCACTGCACGAAACCGATTTCCAGAAATCCTCCCAGCAAATGGTCCTGTTGCGGACCATGACCAGCCCTCCCAGGCCGATCGACCAGAACTTATTTAAGTCAGATATCTTTGTAAAGCGCATGCAGTGATGACAACGTCACCATGAGCAAAGTCCGCTGCGACGCAGCAGTGATTTTGCTCACACAGCAAGTGAAAGACGCCGATTGCACGCCCACGCCGCGCTGCTATATGGTTCAAAAATAAGTCAGACATCGTCGGGCTGTTCGTGCTAGCAAGCCGAAACCGGCTACACTTATCTGACAAGTGGAGGAAAATTGACCCGCATCGCCGAAGGCGGAAAGGCCGAAGGGCCCACCGCAGCGGAAGCCGTTGCCCATGAACTGGCCACTCTGATTCTCGGCCAGCTCTCGCCCGGTGAAAAGCTGCCCAGCGAAGCCGAACTGGCCGCCCGCTACGGGGTCAGTCGCCTGACGATGCGCGAGGCGGTCAAGATGGTCGCCGGCCGCGGCCTGCTCGAAGTTTCGCGCGGCCGCCGCGCCGTGGTGCGCGAACCGAACGGCGCGGTGTTTTCCGATTTTCTCACCGCGATCGTGCAGTACGACGCCAAGGGGCTGTTCGACCTGGTGGAACTGCGGCTTTCGCTCGAGGTCCAGTCCGCCACCCTGGCCGCCAAGCGCGCCAGCCGCCCGGCCATTGCCGCGATCGAAGCAGCGCTACAGGGCATGCGCGTGGCCGAAGAGGAATTGCGCAGTGGCCGAGACCCCGCCGGCTCGGAACTGCGGTTCCAGGGATACGACATGGGCTTTCATGAAGCCGTCGCCCTGGCGAGCGGCAACCGCATCCTGGTCTACCTCTTCGAAGCCATGGCCGACCCGCTGCAGGAGAGCTTCTTCATCAGCCGTCGCGGCAACGAATTGCGGGGCCACACCCTGGCCGACACGATTGCCGCCCACCAGCGCATCCTCGACGCCATAACGCAAGGAAGCCCCCGCAAGGCCGGCGAGGCAATGCGCGTCCACCTGGAGAACACCGAAGGTGACATTCGGGCGGCCTTGAGCCTGCTTTCAGCCACGCCCTCGGCGCGGACAGCTACATGAGCCCGAGCTGCTTGTAGAACCCCAGGGCGTCGTAGTAGTCGCTCTGTAGCGTGATCTTGCCGTCGTGCACCTGCATCACCGACGCGCCGGTGAACTTGAAGGGCTTGTTGGTGGGCGCAGTGCCGTCGGCCCAGGCACCGGTATTGGTGCCCGAGAACTCCCATTCGAATGCCACCTTGCCGTCCGAAACCACCGGCTCGCCCTTGAGAAGCCACAGGGCATCGGGCGCGGCATTGAGGAAGTTGTCGATGACCCCCTCCTTGGCTCCCTGCTTGCCCTGGATCGGCCTGCCGACCGAGGCGTCGTAATACACCACGTCGTCGGCAAAAAACTCGGCGGCCCGGCTTGCGTCATGGGCATTCCAGGCCGCGAGATATCCATCGAGCACGGCACGGGCGTCCTCGGCCGCCAGTGCAGCCCCGGCAAGAAGAGGCGTGCCCAGGCCCAATGCCAGGGCAATGCCGATCAAACTCCGACGACGCATGGCGCCTCCGCTATTCACTATCCATGGTTGATCATAACATGCCGCACAGCGGTGTAGTCTTCCAGTGCGTACATGCTCATGTCCTTGCCATAGCCGGATTGCTTGAGACCGCCATGCGGCATTTCGTTCACGAGCATGAAGTGCGTATTGATCCAGGTGCACCCGTATTGAAGGCGTGCTGCCGTCTGCATGGCCTTGTCGATATCCTTGGTCCACACAGACGATGCGAGGCCATAGTCTGAGTCATTTGCCCACGCGATGGCATCTTCGGGATCCGAGAAGCGCGTTACCGAGACCACGGGCCCGAAGACTTCACGCCGAACGATTTCGTCCTGCTGGAGAGCGCCGGCGATGACCGTGGGCTCGTAGAAGAAGCCTTTGTCGCCCGACACATGCCCGCCCGTCGTGATCTGGATATGTGGCAGCTCGGCGGCGCGCTCGACGAAACTGGCCACCCGATCGCGCTGGCGCCGCGAGATGAGCGGACCGATCTCGTTCAGGGTGTCGTCGGCCTGGTTGTACCTGATCGAGGCAACCGCCGATGAAAGGTCGGCCACCAGACGATCGTGTATCCTGGGACCGGCATAGATACGACAGGCTGCGGTGCAGTCCTGGCCGGCATTGTAGTAGCCGAAGGCCTTGAGTCCGGTGACGACCTGCTCAAGATCGGCATCGTCATAGACGATGACTGGAGCCTTCCCACCCAGTTCAAGATGCGTCCGCTTGACCGATTTCGCAGCCGCCTGCAGGACCTTTTTGCCGGTCGCGATGTCGCCGGTAATCGAGATCATCCCGATCTTCGGATGGTTGATGAGGGCGTTCCCCACGGTATCGCCGCGCCCGAGAACCACGTTGACGACGCCTTCGGGCAGAATCTCCGCCATGACCTTTGCCAGCTTGAGCGCGGTGAGCGGGGTCTGCTCGGATGGCTTGAAGACCACGGTATTGCCGCCCGCAATGGCCGGCGCCAGCTTCCAGGCCATCATCATCAATGGGTAATTCCAAGGCGCGATCGATCCGACGATGCCGACCGGATCGCGGCGGATCATCGAGGTATGGCCCGGTAGGTACTCTCCCGCCACCGCCCCGTGCATCGAGCGCACGGCGCCGGCAAAGAACCGGTAGCAATCAACGATCGCCGGGATCTCGTCGTTGAGAACGGCATTGATGGGCTTGCCGCAATTGAGCGCCTCAAGCGCCGCGAAGGCCTCAGCATCTGCCTCGATGGCGTCGGCGATCCGCAGGAGATAGCCGGCGCGCTGGCCCGGCGTGGTCCGCGACCACGAGGCGAAGGCCTTGTCCGCGGCCTCCACTGCCGCGTCTATCTGGCCGAGCGAAGCTTCGGGGAGAGCGAGGATCGTCTCGCCCGTCCGGGGATTGAGGATCTTCTCCTCCGCCTCCGTCCCTGCTTCGAAGCGCGCTCCAATCAGCATGCCCGTTTCCATCGAAAGACTCCTCCCAACACTATTTGCCGGCGCCGGCGACCTGGTCGCCGTCGCGCGTGAGATAGAAAGCCAGCAGGATGGGCAGGAACGTCACCAGCACCACGACCATCGCCACCACGTTGGTGACCGGCCTTTGGCGCGGGCGGATAAGTTCCTCGAGCATCCAGAGCGGCAGGGTCTGCTGCTGTCCGGCGGTGAATGTCGTGACGATGACCTCGTCGAAGCTGAGCGCGAAGGCGAGCATGCCGCCAGCCAGAAGCGCGGTGCCGATATTGGGCAGGATCACGTATCGAAAAGTCTGGAACCCGTCGGCGCCCAGATCCATCGACGCTTCGATGAGCGATCCGGAAGTCCGCCGGAAGCGGGCAACGGCATTGTTGTAGACCACCACTACGCAGAACGTGGCGTGGCCCAGGACGATGGTCCAGAACGAGAAGGGAATCTCGAACATCGAGAAGGCCGAGCGTAGCGCGATGCCGGTGATGATGCCGGGCAGCGCTATGGGCAGGATGACGAGCAGGGAAATCATCTCCCGCCCGAAGAACCGGGTCTGGCTGACCGCGGCGGCGCAGAGCGTCCCAAGGACCATGGCGATCGCCGTGGCGACGGCGGCGACCTGAAGCGAGAGCGAGAGCGCCACCCAGACATCGGGCCGCCCCCAGGTGACGGCGAACCACTTGAGCGTCAGGCCCGGCGGAGGCCAGACAAAGCTCTTTTCCTCGGTGGTGAAGGCGTAAACGAAGATGATGAGCAGCGGCACGAAAAGATAGAGCAGCCCTGCCCCGGCGGCCAGCTTGAGCCCCCACGGGGCCTTGTCGAGATCAGAGCGCATCGAATGCCCCCTGCCGCTTGGCCATCCAGAGGTAGAAACCCATGATCACGATCGGCACGACGGTGAAGGCGGCTGCCAACGGGATATTTCCCGCCGTTCCCTGTTGGGTGTAGACGGCCTGGCCGATGAACAGCCGCGAGGAACCCACGATCTGCGGGATGATGTAGTCGCCCAGGGTCAGCGAGAACGTGAAGATCGATCCGGCGATGATGCCCGGAAGCGCCAGCGGAAAAATCACATGCCGGAAGGTCTGCCAGGGATTGCCACCCAGGTCTGATGACGCATCGGTCAGGTTGATCGGCACGCGCTCGAGCGCCGCCTGCGTCGGCAGGATCATGTAGGGCATCCACACATAGACGAACACGAGAAAGGTGCCGATGTAGCTGACGGAAAGCGAGTTGCCGCCGATGACCGGGATCGCCAGGATCGCATCGAGTATGGGCGTGATGTGGAGGACCTCGAAAAGCCAGGTGAGAATGCCCTCCTTGGCCAGGATCAGCTTCCAGGCATAGACCTTGACCAGGTAGCTCGACCACAGGGGCAGCATGACCCCGAGATAGAACAGCGCCTTCCATTTTCCCCGTGCATAGCGCGCCGCCATGTAGGCGATGGGGAAGGCGATGATTGCCGAGGCCAGTGTCACCAGCGCCGCCATCACCACGGTGCGCATGATGATGTCGAAGTTCGACGGCCGCAGGAGTTCGGCATAGGTCTTGAAGGTGAATTCGGGGATCACCAGGCCCGAGAACTCATCGAGCGAATAGAAGCTCTGGATGAGCAGCGTGAAGAGCGATCCGAGATAGACGATGCCCAGCCAGAGCACCGGCGGGGTGAGCATGAGGAAGACAAGCAGCCCGGGTCGCTTCCAGAAGAGATCGGAGAGCCGGCCGGAGAGGCCACCGCGCTGCGGCAGGATCGCGCCAGTGTCCGCCGCTTCCGCGCTCATGCCTCATCCTCCATCAGATGCAGCGCCGATTGCGGAAAGTCGATCGCGACATGCGCTCCCTCCGCCGGCACCCGGTCATCGGACGGCACGACGGCGTGGAGCCGCGTCCCGTTGAGGTCGATCCCGAGCCGGGTTGTCGAGCCGAGATAGCTACGTGAGATCACAGTTCCGCTGAGTATGCCCTCGCCGTTGAGGTGAATGGATTCCGGCCGCAGACTGGCCCATTTACGCTGCCCCGAAACGCGTTCGACGAATTCGGGCGGCAAGACGTTGGACGAGCCGACGAAGTCCGCAACGAACCGCGAATTAGGTTTGCCGTAGATTTCCTCGGGCTTGCCCACCTGCCTGACCCTGCCCTCGGAAAACACCGCGACCCGGTCGGCCATCGACAGGGCCTCGCCCTGATCGTGGGTCACGAAGATGAAGGTGATGCCCAGGGTCTTCTGCAGGCTCTTGAGCTCTTCCTGCATGCTCTCGCGCAGCTTGAGATCGAGCGCGCCCAGCGGTTCATCGAGCAGCAGCACCTTGGGCCGATTGACGATCGCCCGGGCCAGAGCAACGCGCTGGCGCTGCCCGCCCGAAAGCTGACCCGGACGGCGCTCGCCATACCCGGCGAGCTTGACCAGCTCCAGCGCCGCCTCGGCCTGCCGGTTGCGCTCCTCGCGCCCAACCTTGCGCAGCATCAGGCTATAGGCAACGTTGTCGAGCACGTTGAGATGCGGGAAGAGCGCGTAGTCCTGGAATACCGTGTTGACGTTGCGCCGGTAGGGCGGCACGCCCTCGGCCGTCTCGCCGAAGATCTCGATATGCCCGGAGGTCGGTTGCTCGAAACCGGCGATCACCCGCAGGCACGTTGTCTTGCCCGAGCCGGAAGGGCCGAGCATGGCGAAGAACTCGCCAGGGGCGATATCGAGATCCACCTCGTCCATGGCCTTGATCGGCCCGAAATGGCGCGACACCTTTTGAAGAGAAACCGCTGCAGTCATTGGGTGATGTATCCCCGGCTCGCTGCACCCTCCCCGCCCGGCGGGGAGGGCGTTTGACAGGCTGGTGTGCGGATCAGCCGCCCATCACGGCGATGTAGTCCGAGACCCAGCGCGAATAGGGCACGCAGGTTCCCTGGCTGCAGGTCGCCGTCGGCGTCTTCCAGAACTTGATCTTGTCGAAATTATCGAAGCCGTTGGTCTTGCAGCCCTCCGGTCCCAGCAAGTCGCTGGCCGTGCAGGCCGCTGGCACCACCGGCACCGATCCGAACCAGGCCGAGACATCGCCCTGTACCTTGGGATCGAGGGAATGCTCGATCCAGAGATAGGCGCAGTTCGGGTGAGCCGCATTGGCCGCCAGCATCGTTGTATCGGCCCAACCCGTGGCGCCCTCCTGGGGAATAGTCGAGGCGATCGGCTGCTTGTCGAACTGAAGGGTGTTCACCTGGAACGGCCAGGAGCCGGAAGCGACGACGCCTTCGGTCTTGAAGTCGTCGACCTGCACCGCGGCGTCGTGCCAATAGCGGCTGACCAGTGCCCGCTGCCCCTTGAGGAGCGCGATTGCCGCGGCGTACTGATCCTCGTTGAGCTCATAGGGGTCCTTGATGCCCAGTTCCGGCTTGGCGGTCATCAGGTAGTTTGCGGCATCGGCGATGTAGATCGGCCCGTCATAGGCCTGCACCCTGCCTTCGTTGGACTTGCCGTCCGGAAAATCCATCTTCTCGAACACGACGTTCCAGCTGGTCGGCGCTTCCCTGAAGACATCGGTGTTGTACATCAGCACATTGGGCCCCCACTGGTAAGGGACGCCATAATGCTGGCCATCGACGGTGAACCAGGCGCCATCCTTGAGCCTGTCGTCGACGCTCGCCCAGCTCGGGATGAGATCGGTATTGACCGGCACGACCTTCTTGCCTGCCACCAGGCGGAGCGACGCATCGCCGGAAGCCGTCACGAGATCGAACCCGCCCTGGTTCATCAGCGTGACCATTTCGTCGGACGTGGCTGCCGTCTTGACGTTGACCTTGCAACCGGTGGCCTTTTCGAACCCAGTCACCCAGTCATAGGCAGGGTCGGACTCGCCGCGCTCGATATAGCCCGGCCAGGCCACGATATTGAGTTCGCCCTCTCCGGCCCCCACGGCGGTCATGGCGTTCTGCGCCAGCACCTGCCCGTTGAACGCCGCTACCATAGTCAGGGCCAGTGAAGTCTTGATTATGGATTTCATGACGTAGTCTCCCGTTCCCTTGGCGGGCATCCGGCGTCCCTCCGCCCAATGCCTTGAGAGAACAGTATCCCTGCGGTTACCGTTCGCAAATTCATTCGAGAGAATGGTAATATCGATTATTCCGATACCACACGCCCGCGCTGGCGCGCGTGCTGGGCCTGGGCAATGCCGATGAAGTCACGTGCCGCCTGCGGCAGGGCCGACCCGCGCCGCCAGACCATGCCGACCTGCACGACCGGCAGGGAGCCGGCAATATCCCGGCTTTCGATGCGGTCCCCTTCAAGCGACCACGGCCGATAGATGAGGTCGGGTAGCAACGCTATGCCGGCGCCCGTCGCCACGAGGCTGCGGACCGCCTCGACCGACCGCGTCCGAAATGCCACGTGGGGACGGGCACCCAGGGCCCCCAGCAGCTTGCCGGTATATTCCTCTGTCTCGTCGACCGTGAGCATGATCAGCGGCTCGCTGGCAATGTCGGCGACGTTGATGATATCGGCTCCGCCCAGGCGATGGCCGAGCGGCAGCCAGAGGCGATAGGGCGATGTCTCGAAAATCTCCGCCTGCAACGCAACCCGGTCGCGCAGGTTCGAAATCACCATCACCGCCACATCCAGTTCGCCGCCGATCAGTAGGTGCTCGAGGTAGTCGCCATTGTCCTCGATCGCCGTCACTTCCACACTTGGAAAGGCCCGGCGATAACGCGCCAGCAGGTCCGAAAGCACATAGCCCGCCACCAGCGAGGTAACGCCAAGGTGCAGGAGCCCGGAAGCCGGTTCCTCCTCGTCGGTGAAGCTGCGACGCGCGTCCGAGACACTGGCCAGGATGCGGGTGGCGTGGCGCATGAACTGGTGGCCCTTCTGGGTGATCGACAGCCCGCGCCGATGCCGCTCGAAGAGTTCCACGCCCAGGTCCTGCTCGAGGTCCTTGATGGCTTCGGTCACCGCCGACTGGCTGATCGACAAGGTCTGCGCCGCACCCGACACAGTCCCCTGCTCGGCAACGGCAATGAAGTACTGGAGCTGCCGGATCGTGAAAGCCATGAACACTTAAAGCATTGGCACAAGCGCCGCTCAATCGCTATGGAAGCGAACCAACCGAGGCAAGGAGCAAACATGGGCAGCCGGGCCAACAGCCAAGCCGCAGTCGAACGCCGGATACGCAGGGTGGCGCAGCGCCGCGGGCTGAGCCTGCTTATCGCCCAGAAGCGCAACCCCAAGATCGACGCCCATGGTGGCTACATGCTGCGCGACGACGACACCTTCGCGATCGTCTTCGGTAATGTCGGCTATGACTTCAGTGCCGACCTGGAGGAAATCGAGGCCTGGCTCGACGAGGCCGACGAGGAAGGCTCAGCGTAGCGACGCGATAACGCCGCGCAGCCAGGCGCGCGCTGCCCGGACGTGTTTCGCCGCGGCCTGCCAGAGGCCAGTGGACCTGACCCAGCCCAGCGCCTTGTCGCGCAGTCCCACCAGCCACTCCATCAGCCGCCGGAACCAGCCGATCTTCATCAGCTGGCCGTGCCCGGTGTGGTAGATGCGGTCGCACGTAAAGATAGAGAGAATCTCGGCCGCAACGAGCAGCACCGTTCCCTCAACGACATGGCCGGTGGCGCCCCAATAGAGGGCGAAAACCTTGGCGGGCTCGATGATGACAAAGGGCACCGCCAGGAGCACAAGCACCACATAGGGTGGCAGCCGCGCGATGATGGCGCCCACCAACTCGAAGATACGCAGACCCGAAAGCCACCCGATGAACGGCCGGAACAGCGGGAACAGCAACTCGTCCAGCGCCATGTAGACGATGACCACCACGGCGACGACAAACCGGGCCAACGCGCGCAAGGCACGCAGATAGGCAGGCCGGCGGGGAGGTTGGCGTTGGCTCATGCCAGTCCTTTCGAGTGCTGGACGTAAGCATGCCGCCCAGCCTTGCAAGGGGCGGCGCCACGGCCATCGCTGCACCCGGCCGTAGCCGGGGACGACTAAGGTCGTACCATCGCTTCGAATTTTACGATGGAACTATTCGCGCGGAGCCGCCGTTTTTTCACCAGCGCGTATCGACGCGTCATCTCAAGAGCATCGGGCGGCGCGACCGCCAGGAGGCAAGACGATGTACGACACGAACCCCATCCGGCGCGGTGCGACAGCTCTCGCCACTCAAGAAGACACCCGGCGTGCACGTCTGATGGTGCTCATGGCCGCGATCATTCCTGCGGCCGCCATCCTCGTCGCCTGCGCCACCATGCTGGCGGCCATCTAGGCCGCCCTAGACCAAGGACTGTGTCCCATGACCCTTGGCACCATACTGCTCATCATCATCATTCTGGTGCTCGTTGGCGCCCTGCCGACCTGGGGTTACAGCCGGGGCTGGGGTTACTACCCATCAGGCATCGTCGGCATCATCCTTGTGGTGGTGCTCATCTTGCTGCTGATGGGACGCATATAGTTCAGAGCGCGGCAACGGCGGTCCCTGCAAACCGTCGGCGCTCAAGCGGGCAAGGTCGCCCCCCTTGTGCCCGCAACGCCACCCCGGTCCAGACGGCCGGGGTGGCTTGATTTTCGGGAACTTTTTGCCGTTGTGGCCGTTCTAGTCGGGAGCCTTTTCCGAGGAGAATTGATTATGGCCAGCACCGGCGACCTAGCACCGAACCGCACGACCCAGCGCAAGGCGAGCACCAGCAACGGCGCAGCCAATCGCGCGGCTCTCGCCAAGCGCGAGGAACATCTTGAAGAGATGGTCAACCAGCTTCAGGAAGACATCAAAGCCATTGCCGCCACCCTGGCACGCATGGGCAACGACAAGGTCTCGACCGCCAAGGAAACCGCCAAGCACGAAGCGAGCAAAGTGGTGGCCCAGGGACAGCAGATGGTTGACGATCTTTCCGGCCAGGCCGGGGAACTCGAACGCCAGCTCAAGGACACGATTCGCGAGCGTCCGCTGACTGCCGTCGCTAGCGCGGTCGGCATCGGTTTCATCCTGGCCCTGCTTGCCCGGAAATAACGCATGCACCTGTTCGCCCAGTTCGCAACGCTTTTCGGCCTCGAAGCCGAAGCGCTGGTGGATCGCGCCAAGAGCCAGGCCATCGTCGCCGGAGCGATCGGCTTTTTCGCCCTGATCGCCGTGGCGTTCCTGCTGGTGGCGGCTTATCTGGGGCTGGCCGGTTGGCTTGGCCCGATCTGGGGTGCCCTCGCTATTGCCGGAGCGGCCATCGTCATCGCGCTCGTGATCTATGTCTGGGCGCGCATGGCCGAAGCCAATCGCAAGCGGATCGCCGCGGAACGCCGCCGGCAGAGCGAGGCCAACAGCCTCATCACCACGGCGGCTCTCACTGCCATCCCCATGGCCCTTTCCTCCCCGACAATCCGGCGTGTCGGCCTGCCGTTAGCCGCGCTGGCGGCGGTGATCTTCTTTTCGCGCCACGAGCGACCGCCCGGCGAAAGCCAGGATTAGGCCGATAGCGGAAACGAGATACGGGCTTCCGCGCCTTCGGGCGGGAAGCCCAGCTCCACCGAACTCTCCAGGACCTTGGCCAGGCTGCGCTCGATGAGGCGCGCGCCGAGGCCGTATTCGATGGGCTCGGCGATTTCCGGCCCCCCCCTCTCGCGCCAGGTCAAATCCACCCAGCGTTGCGGGCCGCTGCGGACCGTCCAGGTGACGTCCACCCGGCCGTTGGGCACACTTAGGGCCCCGAACCGCAAGGCATTGGACATCAGCTCGTTCAGGATGATGCCGAGGCCAAGGGCATGATCGGGCGGCAACGCCACCTCCGGCCCCGCCAGGCGGAGGCGGTCGGTATCGTGTTCGAGCTGGTCGCCCATCTGCATGTAGATGAGTTCTTCCATGCCGATGCCGGACCAGTCCCGGTCGGACAACGCGGCGTGCGAATCCGAAAGTGCCCTGAGCCTGCCGGAAAAGGCATGAATGAACGCCTCGGGATCCGGGCTGCGCCGCATCGTCTGGCGCGCCAGCGATTGAATCATGGCCAGGGTATTCTTGACCCGATGGTTGAGCTCGAGCAGCAGCAGGCGCTGGTGCTCGGCGGCTTCCCGCGTCTCGGTCACGTCGAGATTGATGCCCATCATCACCAGTGGCTTGCCGGCCCCATCGCGCTGATAGACGCGCCCGCGCGCCACCAGCCAGCGATCGGTACCGAGCACCCGGAACTCGGCATGATAGTCGACCCCCTCGCCGAACGAAGCCTGGATTGCCTTGTCGACTCCCTCCCGGTCATCGGGGTGTATCTTTTCGATCAAGGCCTGCGCTGAGATATTGCGCACCCCTTCGAGTCCGAACATGGCGCGCAGGATGTCGTTTACGACCATCTCGTCGGTTCGCAGGTCCCAGACCCAGCTGCCCACCTGGCCCGCCTCGAGCGTAAGGGCATGCCGCCACTCCTCCCGGGTGAGCGCCGCAGCCGTTCGCGCGCTCGCCCGCGCCTCGTGCTTCAGTTCGAAGCAGGAGCCCATGAGGTCGGCAATATCGTTGAGCTGCCCGATCTGATCGGCGTCGGGCGCCAGGCCCGGCTCTTGCGAAAGCACGCAAAGTGCGCCGACCCGCTGCCCCCGCACGGTTACTGGGTAGGCCAGGAAAGAGCGCACCGCCGGCTCGTCCCTGACGATGGCGTCGCTGGAAAAGCGGGCATCGCCGACGGCGTCGGCCACCAGCAGAAAAGGGGCTTCATCCGCAATGGCATAGGCGGCGGGCGAAAGCCCATACGCATGCGTCCAGCGTGACACGTCAAGGCCATAAGCCGCGCGCACCTGCAGCCCATCGGGCCCCACTATGCCCAGATAGGCCAGGGATGCGCCTAGCGCTCGTGCCCCCAGTCGGGTCAGCCGGTCCAGATCGGTGTCTGCGTCTGCTTCCAGCACGGATAGCGCCGCAAGTGCGCTGCGACGGTTCTCGTTTTCAACGGCTTGCCTGATCTGTTCCGGCAGTGACCGTATGGCAGGTGTTACCACAGGTTCGTTTTCTTCATAAGCGCCCCCAAACACGGCCCAAACGCTTCACCGCGTCCATGGTTCCGCCTTATTTCCACAAAAGGTCTGGCGCGCTAAGATGAACGAAGTCTGAACGAGGATGTCGTCATGCCTGAACCTGGTGTCAACGAAGCCATCGCAAGCGTTCTCGGTGACGCCTCGCTGAGCAGGCAGAGCAAGGTCGCAAGGCTGCGCCAGCTCGAGGCCGATGCCCTGGCCAAGCAGCGTGGCGGCACCGAAGGTCTCGAGCCTGACCGGCCCGATGACGGAGAGGAATTGCGTGCCATCGAACGCGCCTTGATGTCACTGGGCGAGACCGCCGTCGACCAGGGTCCCGCTTCGCTCTAGCTGGCGCGGCGGCACCACCACGACCAGCGCGCCAGGGTGGATCTTGAGTTCGATCCGCTCGTCGAGTGGAATCAACTCGCCATCGATAACGGCATTGGCCGACCGCTTGCGCTTGGGAAAGCTCAGCGTCACTTCGCGCACTTCGCGCTCCGAGACATCCGGATGCGTGCGCCAGCGCCCGAACAGGACGGCCACCAGAAGCTTGGCGAGCGTCCATTCGGACATCGGCTTGGCGATATAGACCCCGAGAACGCCACGATCATGCGTGTCGGCATAGGGAATGTGCCAGTCGCCCACCGGGTTGTTGGAGACTTCGATTCCCGCCGCCTCCCATCGCTCGACGCCTCTGGGCGTTTGCACTTCGGCGAGGAACCGCGGCGGGCGGATGATCGTGGCGCCGACCGCCCGCACGCTGGCCGCCATCTTTCCGATCCGGCTGTGATAGGTCAGCCCGTCGCGGATGCGCACCAGGCGCGCGTGGACGCCGACCCCGAACTGATGCACGAAGGCCTGGCCATTCGCCGTTGCAATATCGGCCTTGCCGAACTCCCCGGCCGCCAGCGCCTCGAGGGCATCGGTCAGGACGAGCGGAATACCGAGTGTGCGCGCGAAAAGGTTCATGGTCCCGGCCGGCAGGACCGCCAGCGGCACCCCGGTGCGGAAGGCCACCGCGGCGGCCGTCGAGATCGTGCCGTCCCCGCCGCCTGCGAGAAGAACGTCGACTTCTCCCTCGCCCGCGGCCTCTGAGAGTGCGTCGGAAACCTCGCGGCCCGCCACGATCCGGCAATCAAGGGTGTGGCCGTGCCGGGCGAAAATGGCGCGCGCCTCCTGGCAGAACGCCTCCATGTCCGTGGTCTTGAAGGTGCCACCGTCCCTGTTGAAGATGCCGACGAAATGCAAGCCAGACCTCCTGGGTCAGATAAGGGGTCTCGGCCCCTCCGGCAGGCCGTCCCATCCCGCGATTGCCTTGAGTTCCTCGACATCGAGCACCTCGCATGCCCGATCGTGCCATTTGATGAGATTGCGGGCCGCCAGCTTGCGCAAGGTTTTATTGGTGTGGACGATAGAAAGCCCGAGCGTATCGGCTACGTGCTGCTGCGTGATGGGGATCAACAGCCGCGCGGGCGGCGGCGCGAGGACCGAACGCGCGCGCTCGTGAATGAAGGCCAGAAGATAGGACGCCCGCTCGAGCGCCGTGCGCCGGCCAACGCTGAGCAGGTTCTCGTCCAACATGCGTTCTTCACGCGAGGCGAGCCAGGTCACATCGAACCCCAGGCCAGGATGGTTCCGGAACAGTTGCGGCAGGCGGCTGCGCTGAAAGATGCAGAACGCGGACGGCGCAAGCGTTTCCACGGAATGCTCCATCTCGCCCAGCACCGACCCCTGCAACCCCACGAGATCGCCCGGCACCAGGTAGTTGAGGATTTGCCGGCGCCCATCCTCGAGGGTCTTGTAGCGGAAAGCCCATCCGGAGAGCAGCGTGAAGAGGTGTGCGCTGTGCGCCCCCTCTGAGAGAATCACGGCTCCTGCTTCGGCCACCAGTTCGCCGGTCTTGAAACTGGAAACGAATTTGAGCTCGGTGTCGGTGAAGTTGCGAAAGTGCGGGAGGGCGCGCAACGGGCATTGCTCGCAGGCCACTTGCCGGGTCGTTGATGGCGTCCGATTCAACCGCGTCTCCCGATCCACCACATGTCTTAGTTAAATGACGCTGCCCCGCGACGCGCTCCATAGTCACCCATTGCGAACAAGGGACTTGCAGCATGCTCCGCGGAAAGCGTCTCCTCGTTGTCGAAGAGGAGTTCCTCGTCGCCATCGACATTCAACACATCCTGGAATCCGGCAACGTGGCCAAGACCACCTTTGCCCGCTCGACTGAAGAGGCGCTGGCCCTCGCCGACCAGTTTGCCGACTTCGACATCGCCGTCGTGCAGGTCCCCGATTCCAGCCCCACGGCCGAAGCCCTGGTCTCCAAACTGGATGCAAGCGGCGTCGCCGTCGTCCTCACGTCCTTCGACGCCACCCACCGCCATGGCCATCCCGGGCATCCCGGACTGGCCACGGTGATAAAGCCCTTCATCGCCGAGGAGCTTTTGCGGGCGTGCCTGCAACCGCAGCCCGTCAGAGATTGTGAGTCATGACCTGGGAGGAAACGGCGTCAGGTCCGAAGTCGGCTTCCCCGGAAATCTCGAGCATTTCCTGAAGCCTGGCACGCGCCCGGCTGACACGGCTCTTCATGGTTCCGATGGCGCAGTCGCAGATTTCGGCGGCCTCTTCATATGAGAACCCGGACGCGCCGATCAGGATCAGCGCCTCGCGTTGATCGTCCGGCAAACGATCGAGCGCCTTCTTGAAGTCCTGCATGTCCATCGAGCCGTACTGGCTCGGATGCACGGATAGCCGGTCGGTGAAGACGCCGTCGACGTCCTGAACTTCGCGGCCGCGCTTGCGCATCTGGCTGTAAAATTCGTTGCGCAGGATGGTGAAGAGCCACGCCTTGATATTGGTGCCGAGCGCGAAGCTCTCCTGCTTGGCCCATGCCTTGAGAACAGTGTCCTGCACCAGGTCGTCGGCACGGTCGTGCCGCCCGGCAAGGGACACTGCAAAAGCACGAAGGCTCGGCAGCGTTGCCAGCAACTCACGCTTGAAAGACAGTTCGGGAGCGGTCATGCCGTCATTCCCCCTGAGGGATCTTCTTCTGCCGGGTCTCAGCCTGATCGAGCTGCTCCAGCAAATCCAGCAACTTGGTCGGTATGCCCTCGTCCTGCACAGCCCCGTAGAGCGAGCGCAACCGAGCCCCGATATCGGTGTTTGGACCGAGCCCGTCGTCCACCTGGCCATACCGCACGCGGCCTTGTGCCCGTGTCGAGCCCTTTTCCTTCATAATCATTGCCCTGACCGTCTATTTATATTCGCCTGTGCGATCCAAAATGCGCTCGATCAAAAAAAGTTCCAACTTTTGCGGAACGAGTTTGCAGCATCACACGTTTTACCCCGCATTAAGGACCAAAGCGCGATCGGGGAGATCATTAGAATGACGCTTTCAACGCGGATCGCACCGCACCTTCCTTACTTGCGGCGCTTCTCGCGCGCGACCACGGGATCGCAATCTTCGGGCGATGCCTATGTGGCCGCCACCCTCGAGGCACTGATCGGAGACACATCCATCTTTCCAGAGGCCAGTAATGACAGAATCGCACTCTACAAGCTGTTTTCGGCCCTCTTTTCAGCCACCGACGTAAAGGTGCCCGAACCGGCCTCCTCGCTGGCCTGGGAACAGACGGCAGCGATGAACCTCGCGGCTCTTGCGCCCGTTCCGCGCCAGGCATTCCTTCTCGTTTCCGTCGAAGGCTTCACCCACGACGAGGCTGCCGAAATCCTGGGCGTCAGCCCCGAGGAATTCGAGTCCCTGCTCGAAGAGGCTTCCATCGAGATTTCGCGCCAGGTGGCGACCGACATCCTGATCATCGAGGATGAACCACTCATCGCCATGGATATCGAACAACTGGTCGAGAGCCTCGGTCACAACGTGGTCGGCATTGCCCGCACGCACCGCGAGGCCGTGGCGCAGTTCGCCAAGAACCAGCCCAAGATGATCCTGGCGGATATCCAGCTTGCCGACGGCTCCTCGGGCATCGACGCGGTCAACGAAATCCTCAACAGCCACTCGGTCCCGGTGATCTTCATCACAGCGTTCCCCGAGCGGTTGCTGACCGGTGAACGACCGGAACCCACGTTCCTCGTCACCAAGCCGTTCAACCCCGACATGGTCAAGGCGCTCATCAGCCAGGCGCTCTTCTTCAACGAAGGCTCGCGCGCCGCAGCCTGACCGCCATTTACCGAGAGATTTCAAAGGGCCGGGTCGCATCCCGGCCCTTTGTATTTGGGAACTGGCCAGCGCTCAGAGGCGTTGATCAACCGGTACGAAAGAACAAAGGAGCCTCAAAAATGCTCTATTACGCACTGGTCTTCCTCGTCATTGCACTGGTCGCCGGCGTCCTTGGTTTCGGCGGCATCGCCGGCGCGGCCACGGGTATCGCCCAGATCCTCTTCTTCCTGTTCCTGGCTCTGCTGCTGATCTCGGTGGTCGTGGGCCTGATCAGGCGAACTTAGGCGCAGACCCGAACCTCGTCCATCCAGGCGGCTTCAACTCTCGTTGGAGCCGCCTTCTTCATGGAGCAGGAAAGAGCGCGTCGGTGCGGCCGCTCCAGTAATAGGCGAGCAGCCCGATCCACTCCTTGATGGCCACGGAGGCCGTATTGACGTTGAAGGACGGCTCGGCGAGTTCGAGACCAAAGCCCGGCTCGGGCACGGCCCGATAATCGACGGGCCACGGCACGACATCGACACCCGCCTGGCGGAAGATCCCCATCGAACGCGGCATATGGAAGGCCGACGTCACCAGCAGTACGGATTGGCCTGGCGCCACCTCGAGGAGAGATTTGGTGAACTCGACATTTTCGGCGGTGTTGCGGGATTCCCCCTCGAACACCAGACGGTCCGCCGGCACGCCCAGGCGCTGGTAGAACCGTCGCGCAATATCGGCGTCCGTTTCCCCGGGTTGGAAAGGATTGCCTACCCCGCCAGTCACCACGATCTTTGCGTTTGGGTACCGATTGGCGAGATAGAGGGCTTCCACGAACCGGTCACCGGAATCGCGCAATTCCTCGTTGCCCCGCGCCAGGCTCACCACACCTCCGAAGCCGCCCCCCAGCACCAGGATGACGCCGACGTCGTCGGGTGCTGTCGCGGGCCGCGCGAACCGGTTCTCCAGGGGAGCGATCAGCAAGGCTCCCAGGGTCGTGAAGGCGAACAGGCCAAGCAGGACCAGCGCCCCCAGCGACAGGCCCGCTCCGAGCCGGCGCCAATTGCGCCAATAGGCGAGAATTCCAGCCAAAATCAGCAGAAAAACCAGTGACAAGGGTTGCGCCACCAGCCAAAGAACTTTTGAGAGCATGAAGAACATGCCCAGACGAATAGCCGAGCGGCGTCCGGCACGAAAGCAGGGAACGGACTTTCCCTCTTGCTATCTGCGTGCGTTCTGCTTTGCTGGCGCGCCGAGGGGCCAACAGGATTCAATGACAAGCGTTGATTATTCCGCGACACCCAGCGTGACGCCCGGCAACGAAAAAAAGCCGGTCATCGAACTAGATGACTTGCACAAATCCTTTGGCTCGCTTGAAGTTCTCAAGGGTATTTCTCTTGCCGCACGCCAGGGCGAAGTCATTTCGCTGATCGGCTCGTCAGGCTCGGGCAAGTCTACGCTGCTGCGTTGCATCAACATGCTAGAGGTGCCCGACCGCGGAACCGTCGCCATCGACGGCGAGGTCATCGACCTCGCGGGCACGCCCCCGCATCGCCATCCCGCCAGCGAGCAGCAAATGCGGCGTATCCGCTCCGAACTCGGCATGGTGTTCCAGTCGTTTAACCTGTGGAGCCACATGTCCATCATAGAGAACGTGATGGAGGCTCCTGTCCGCGTGCAGAAGCGCGATCGCGACGAGGTGCACGCCCAGGCGCTTGCCCTGCTCGACAAGGTCGGCATCAGGAGCAAGGCGGACAGCTATCCTTCCCAGCTTTCCGGAGGGCAGCAGCAGCGCGCCGCCATCGCGCGCGCCCTGTGCATCAATCCCAAGGTAATGCTGTTCGACGAACCGACATCGGCACTCGACCCGGAACTCGAGGGCGAAGTGCTGCGGGTGATCAAGCTGCTGGCCGACGAAGGATCGACCATGATCCTGGTTACCCATGACATGAAATTCGCCCGCGAGGTCTCGGACCGCGTCGTCTTCCTGCACCAGGGGCTGATCGAGGAGATCGGCACCGTCGAGGAAGTCTTCAACGCCACCAAGTCCGCGCGTCTCAAGCAGTTTCTCAGCGCGGCCGGTCACGGCTGAGCGAGAAAGAACCAGAACAAGAATCCCTAAGTCAGAAAGTGACAGACATGAAGAAGCTACTTCTCGCGGCCGCGGCGCTCCTGGCGCTCTCCGGCGCTGCCAACGCTCAGACCGTCCGCATGGGTACCGAAGCTGCCTACGCGCCCTGGAACTTCCTTGACGATTCCGGCAAGCCCGCAGGCTATGACGTCGATGTCGGCACCGAGCTGTGCAAGCGCGCGGGCCTGGAATGCACCTGGGTCGCCAACGAGTGGGATACGATCATCTCGAATCTGGTGGCGGGCAACTACGATGCCATTGTGGCCGCCATGTCGATCACCGACGAGCGCAAGCAGACCATCGACTTCTCGGAGGCCTACTACCCGCCCGATCCGTCCCGCTACGTGACCAATGCCGGCGCCAACTTCGATTTCAACGCCCTCAGCGGCGTCAAGATCGGCGTTCAGGGCGGCACCATCCAGGCTGCCTATGCCGAAGCCAACCTCAAGAACGGCAACACCATCCAGTCCTACGCCACCTATGACCAGGCCATGGCCGACCTGGCCGGCGGCAACCTCGACATCGTTCTCGCCGACGGCCCCTACCTCGACCCGATCGTCTCTGCTTCGAACGGCGCGATCGTCTATGCCGGTCCGGAAGTCTCGATCGGCGAGGGCTACGGTATCGGCCTGCGCAAGGGCGACACCGAGCTCAAGGACAAGCTCAACACCGCCCTCGAGGCCGCCAAGGCCGATGGCACCATCGACGCGCTGATCGCCAAGTGGTTCCCGGGCAAGGGCCCGTTCTACAAGAAGTAAGCCGCTTTTCCGGGCGGGCCCTCGGGCCTGCCCGGCACTGGCTCCGCGATGACCGATCTCCTGCCGCAATGGCTCCAGGATTTCCTGGGCAACGACATCCTGTTCTGGCTCGGCTATCTGACGAACGGCAAGCACCTGGCCTGGTACGCCAGCGTGCAGTTCACGTTGTTCGCCGCCGTCGCCGGCGCCGCCGTGGCGCTGGCCATGGGGCTGGCGGGCGCGACGCTGCGCAATTCACGCTTCGTGCCGGTGCGGCTCTTGGGCATGGCCTACACAAACATGACGCGCGGCATACCGGACGTGCTCTTCTTCATCTTCTTCCCGCTCGCCTTCGAGCAGACGGTGGAGTGGATCATCAGCCGGTCGGCCTGTTCGGCCGAGGAGATCGCCACCGCCACCCTCTGGCCGCCCTGCCCCGCGGCCAACCTGCATTTCAATACCTTCGAATACCTCGTGCTCGCCTCGGTATCGCTGGGCATCGTCTACGGAGCATTCACCGCCAACGTCATCTTCGGGGCCATGCACTCGGTGCCGCCGGGGCAGATCGAAGCGGCGCGCGCCTTCGGCATGTCGGAGTCCCAGGTCAACTGGCGCATCCGTATCCGGCAGATGTGGATCTACGCGCTCCCCGGGCTCTCCAACGTCTGGATGCTGCTGATCAAGTCGACCTCGCTGCTTTCGCTGGTCCAGATCACCGATATCGTACGCTGGGCCAATAGCCTGGGCGCCCCGAATTTCGTGCCCACGGCCGGGCTCATGCACCCCGATTGGCGCTGGCGCTACTATCTGGTGCTGCTGGTCTTCTACATTATCCTGACCTTCGTTTCCGAGAAGGGCTTCGCCGCCCTGCGGCGGCGCGCCGGTCGCGGCATGATCAGTGTGGAGGGCTGACGGTGGACTGGTTCTTCGCCCCCCTCCTTACCGACCTGGGCCTGCTGGCCAAGCCGGCCCTCTTCAACATCTACTTCGCTGCCGCTTCGATCCCCATCGGCTTCGTCGGCGCAGTCTTCATGGCCCTCGGGAAAGCCTCTTCCAACCCGCTCGTCTCGCGGTTCTGTCGGGGCTACATCTATATCTTCCGCGGCTCGCCCTTCTTCATCCAGCTCTTCATGTTCTATTCCATCGCGCTGGCGCTGAACCTGACGCTCTGGAAGCCGCTGGGCATCGACTGGCTCGTGCTCCATCCCCTGTTCATGGGACCTGCGATCCTGGCGCTGAACACCACCGCCTATGCCGCCGAGATCTTCCACGGCGCCCTGCTGACGGTGCCCAGGGGCGAGGTCGAGGCGGCGCGCGCCTTCGGCATGAGTCGCGGCCAGCAGTTCCGCTCGGTCATCTGGCCGCATCTGATTCGCATAGCCTGGCCGGCCTACACCAACGAGGTGGTGTTCCTTTTCCACGCTACGGCCCTCGTCTATTTCACGCTGCCGGTGATCGATGACCAGAAGGACCTGATGAACAAGGCCGGCGAGCTTTTCCAGAAGGATTACAATGCCTTCCTGCATTTCTCCGTCGCCGCGCTCTACTTCCTGGCCATTTCGCTGGTGATCTTTTACGTCTTCGGCCTGATTTACAGGCGCATGACGCGGCACATGCCGCAGCGGCAAAAGATCGTCTTCAAGCCAAGATGGTTGGGATAACTGTTCTTATCGTCCATTTGATTGATGACGACGCGCGTTAACTCCTGTTAATTTCGCTTAACGATGGGCATCGGCCAGGGGGCGCCGACAGCGCATGCACAGCGACAAAGCGAAGTACTGCACCTATGTGCTCTGGTTGAGCGGCTGCTCCAAGCAGACGATTGCCTGTTGGACCGGGCTGGCCGAAAGCCAGGTTCGCGGTATCATCTACCGCTCGCCTTGGCACGATCGCTCCGCCATCCCCGGGGACATGCGCCAACGCTTGCTCGATGACTATCGGGCCGTGCGCTTCAACGAGGACGGCACATCCCTCGACGGCGGTCTACTCGATGGCCACGACTGGGTCATGCACTGCGAGCCCGCACGCCGGATCCACCACCCGGCCGCCTCGCACACTTCGATTTCAGCGTGTTGAGAAGCGCGTAGGCCTCACGCCTCCGCCTGCCTGACCACGCGTCCGGCAATGGCATCCTCTGCCTCGCGCCGCACGTCGCCGGCCCGGCTTCTGACCTGCGTCAGCAGGTAGTGCGCCAGCCCGATGGAATCCAGGGGCTTGGCGAAGTGGAAACCCTGGAGCTGGAAGAACAGCATCTCACTGATGAACTCGGCCTGTTCGAGCGTCTCGACGCCCTCCGCCGTCATCCGCAGCTTCAGGGTCCGTCCGATCGAGGCGATTGCCCGCAACAGATCCCTCGCCACCGGATCGCGCGGCGCGGCCTCGATGAGGGAATGGTCTATCTTGATCTTGTCGAAGGCGAACTTGAGCAGATAGGCCAGGCTCGAATAGCCGGTGCCGAAATCGTCGAGCGCGATGGTGACGCCCAGCTCGCGCAACTCCCCGAGCTTGACCAGCACGGCATCCAGGTCATCGACCAGCAGCGCCTCTGTCACCTCGATCTCGAGCCGGTCGGGCTTGAGCCCGGAGACGGTGAGCGCCCGGCGGACGGAACCCGCAATATCTGAATCGCGGAAATGGCGCGCCGACAGATTGACCGAGACCGTAAGATCAGCCGGCCAGCTCGCCGCCGCCCGGCACGCACGATCGATCGTCCAGTCGCCGATTTCGACGATCTGGCCGTTCTGCTCGGCAATGGGGATGAACGCGCTGGGCAGGATCACCCCCTTGATCGGATGCTGCCAGCGAATGAGAGCCTCGAACCCCATCGGTTGCTTGTCCACGGCCGAAACGAGCGGCTGGTAGTGCAGCACCAGTTGCCCTTCCGCCAGCGCTTCGCGTAGTTCGGCCTCGAGCGCTTTGCGCTCGCGCTCTTCCCTATCCATGTGGGACTCGAAGAACCGGAAGGCGCCCCGACCATCGGCCTTTGCCCGGTAGAGAGCCATATCGGCATTGCGCAGAAGCTCCTCGGGCCCCGAACCGTTGGCAGGCGCCACGGCGATCCCGATGCTGGCGCCGATGGTGATCGTCTCCCCATCGATCTCGAAGGGCCGCTTGATGCTTTCGATAAGCCGCGCGGCTACCGAGGCACACATGTCCGGTGCACAGTCGTTGGAGAGGATGATCGCGAACTCGTCGCCTCCCAGCCGCGCGGCGATATCGCTCTCGCGCAGCGCCGCCTCGATGCGGCCGGCCACCTGGATGAGAAGCCTGTCGCCGAACATATGCCCGCGGCTGTCATTGACCGTCTTGAACTGGTCGAGATCGAGATAGAGTAGTGCGAACGGTGCGCCGTATCGGCTTAGCCTCGAAACGCACAACCCCAGATGCTCGGAAAGCTTGGCCCGGTTGAGAAGGCCGGTCAGCGTGTCGTTATGCGCCAGCGCCGTCATCTGCTTTTCGGCTGCCTTGCGCGCGGAGACGTCCGTGACAGTCCCTACATAGCCCACATACTCGTTCTTGTGGTCCCGAATGGGCTTGCCGCTCAATCGCCACCAGCGCTGCTCGCCTCCCGCCGTGACGCACAGTTCGACATCGGCAAAGCTCTCGCCTGCCTCGAAATCGCGCGCCAGTTGCGCCATCAGGGTGTCATTGGGCGGCGATATGCATTGCAGGAAGTGCACGAAGTCGGCGCCGATCAGGTCCGCTGCCGGCAGTCCGGTAGCCGCCGTAAACCCCTTGGACACATTATCGATGCGCCCTTCCCTGTCGAACCCCCAGACCCAGTCGGAGGCCGTGGCCTCGAACTCCTTGAGGAGCAGGCCAATGATCTCCTTCTTCTCGTCGACCTGACTGCGCGAGGCCCGATGCTGAACGAAAGCGCGCGCGTGGCGCACGGACATGGCGAGCATCACGATGATGAACGCCGCGAGGAGCACGGTCTGCACCCAGAACTCCGCCATGCCCAGGCGCATCACCGCCACGGTTGCCCCCACGGCCAGAGGCACGACAAGCGCAATCGCACCCAGCGGCAAATTGACCAGCGAAAGCATGGAGATGAACAGCATCCCGCCAATCCCGATAATGGCCGCAGCGCGAATAGCGGGCACTTCGATCGGCAGGATATTGGCGACGATCCCCCAGAGCGTCCCGGATACGAAGCATCCGGCGACGGCGAACTTGACGGTCGTCGGTATCGAAAGGATGTGGCGCGGCCCCTTGCGGTCGCGCCACCAGACAAGCGAGGCGAAACTGTAATAGGAGACGGCAGTCACCGCCCACCAGAAGACCGGATCGAAAGCGGGCGTACCGGCCGTCACGACCAGGAAGACGATCGATGTAATCAAGACCGCCGCCAAGAGCAGCGGCGCCATCTGAACGACGGTGCGAAGCTGCTCACCCAGCAATTGCTGGCGGATGTGAGGTTTGAGATGATCGGCACCAACTATCCGGTCGATCGTTGCTTCGACCCGACCGAAAAACGCCGATACTCCTGCCCGAACCCCATTTCCCATGGGGGCTTTATGCAGGGCCTGCGCTTAATTTTACGTATGCGGAAATCCCTACAAATTGCAGCATTTTGTCGACGAAGTAACTAAAAATAAACCATCGAGGAGCTGCGAGACCGATAGACTTCAAACGGTTACGCGCTACAATTAACAAATAGTAAATGTGCGGAGAGCGTCATGTCCCTTGAGAGTGTACCCGAAGCCGCGTTGACCGGCAGCCTGCGAGACTATCGCAGTCCGATAGGATCCGATCTTGTAGGGAGGACGGCGCCATTCTACCAGTGGCAGAACCTGCGCCGCCAGCACAGCGTCTGGCCCTATGCACGCTCCACCGCCACCGCGCCCACCGCCCGTTGCCAGGCCCGCACCGATTCCGGGTCGCCCTTCACGGGTATCAACTTCGCCAGCCAGGACTATCTGAGCCTCTCAAGCCACCCGGAAATCAAGCAGGCGGCGATAGAGGCGATCCAGACCTACGGCGTTCACAGCGCCGGATCGGCCGCCCTGCTTGGCAACACCGCCAATTCGATCGCCCTCGAGAACGACCTCTCGGATTTCGTTGACGGCCGCGAGATCGTGCTCTACCCGACCGGTTGGGCCGCCGGCTTCGGCGCCGTCCAGGGTTTCGTGCGGCCCAACGATTACGTGGTCCTGGATGTGCTGGCGCATTCCTGCCTGCAGGAAGGTGCCCGCGCCGCCACCCAGAACATTCACCACCACGGCCATCTCAACCTCGAAGGCCTTACTCGCAAGCTCGAGCGCATCCGTGCCAACGACACGGAAAACGGCATTCTCGTGGTGACCGAAAGCCTCTTCTCGATGCACTCGGACACGCCTGACATTGGGGCGATGCGGGCAATCTGCGACCAGTACAAGGCCACCCTGCTCGTCGACTGCGCCCATGACCTGGGCAGCATCGGGGACGATGGCCGGGGCCATCTCGGCCTGCAGAACATGTTTGGCGCCGCCGACATCATCATCGGCAGCTTTTCCAAGACCTTTGCCTCCAACGGCGGCTTCATCGCCGTCAAGGACCGGGCAACGGCCGAGTACCTGCGCTATTACAGCGCCACCCACACCTTCTCCAACGCCCTTTCGCCGGTCCAGGCTGCCACCATTAGCAAGGCACTCCAGATCGTCCGGTCCGACGAGGGCCGGACGCTGCGCCGCAAGCTGATGGACAATATCCTCTACCTGCGCGCCCGCATGCAGGAAGCCGGACTCGAAGTCCTCGGCGATCCCTCCCCGATCGTGCCGGTTCGCGTCGGCACCGAGGCTCTGGGCCGCTTCGCCTCGCGCGAGCTTGCCGCCAAAGGTGGCATCGCCAATCTCGTGGAGTATCCGGCCGTGCCGCAGGGCGGCGCGCGGTTCCGCTTCCAGGTGATGGCGGCCCACAGCCGCGAGGACATCGAGGAAGTCGTGCGCGTTCTCGAACAAGCGATGAAATCGGCCGACCTCGAATACCGCGCCAGCTACGAGAGCGTCTGACCCAGCGCCGCCTCGATCTTGCCCAGGAGCCTGGGCAGGTCGACCGGCTTGGTATCGAAATCGTCGCAACCGGCGGCGAGCGCCTTTGCTCGATCGGACTCGAAGGCGCTTGCCGTGAGCGCGATGACCGGGATGCCGGCCGTATCGTGATCGGCCTTGATGGTGCGGGTGGCCTCGTAGCCGTCCATCTCGCCCAGACCGATATCCATAAGGATCACGTCGGGTTTGAGGGCCTTGGCCGCCGCGATGCCCTCCGGCCCGTCCTCGGCGAAGCGGATTGCAAAGCCGCGGCGTTCCAGGCGCCGGCCGAGCACGTCGCGGTTGATCGGGTTGTCTTCGACAATCAGTACGAGTGTCATGCCCTACCCCATGGCTCTTCGGTTGGCGCGCCCGTGCCCGACGCGGCTCGACTTGATCGCCGCGATCGCCGCCTTGACCTTTGACGCATCGAGCGGCTTGGCAACCACTCCATCCGCCCCCGCCTGCATGGCGCGCGCCCGGTCGGCAAGAATGGAGATCATGAAAACCGGAATATGGCTGAGCGCCGGATCGGCCCGCAGCGCCGCCAGCACGTCCCAGCCGTCAAAACCGGGCATCATGATGTCGAGGAAGATGGCAGCCGGCCTCACGGTCCTGGCGATCTGAAGCGCCGACTGCGGCGCGTCGGTCACGATCGGCTCATAGCCTTCGCGGTGGAAGAGACGCTCGGCCAGTTCGAGAAACCCGCGGTCGTCATCGACGAAGAGCAGGCGCTGGCGCGGCTCGGAGAGGTTGGCCGCTGCCAGCTCGGGGTCGAGCGGCACCACCGGACTGGCATTGGCCGCGCTGCGCGCCGCTTCGACCGGTTCGCCAGCCTTGGGTTGAGGCGCCTCTGCAGGCCGAGCCATCGCGGTCGGCAGACGGATCGTGAATCGCGACCCATAGCCGAGTTCACTTTCAACCGTGATCGAGCCACCCATCAGGCGGCACAAATTCTGGCTCAGCGCTAGGCCGAGGCCGGTGCCGCCATAGGTCGCGGCAATCCGCGCATCCGCCTGGGTGAAGCTTGAAAAGAGCTTGCTTTGTTGCTCGCGCGAAATGCCGATGCCGGTATCGGCCACCGCGATCTCGATCCAGCCGCCATCGGCCTCCGCCAGCCGGCGGGCCGAGAGGGTGATCTGCCCGTTCTGCGTGAACTTGGCAGCGTTCGATATGAGGTTGAAGAGCGCCTGGCGCAGCTTGGTCGCGTCGGCCTGCATGAGCCCGACCTTGGGTCCCTCGACCACCACGAAGCTGTTGGCGTTCTTGGAGGCAAGCGGGCGCGCCGTGGATTCGACATCGGAGATCAGCTCGTCCACGTCGATCGTTTCGACATGCAGCACCATCTTGCCGGCCTCGATCTTGGAGATATCGAGGATGTCGTTGACCATGGCCAGCAGGTGCTTGCCGGCTGCGCTGATCTTTTGCAGGTCCGATATCTGCTGGCCGCGCCCATCGATCTCGGCGTCTTCGAGCAGCAGTTCGGAATAACCGAGTACGGCGTTGAGCGGGGTACGCAGTTCGTGGCTCATCTTGGCCAGGAATTCGGACTTGGCCCCGTTGGCGCGCTCGGCCTCGTCCTTGGCGTCGATCAGCATCTTGGTGGTGTCGCGATGCCGCTCGATCTCGCGCATCAGCTCGGACTGGCTGTCGACCACGTTGGCGTAATAAGCCGCCATGAGGAACGTGTAGGTGGTCGCGCCCAAAACCGACAGGACGCCCGGAACCACCATTTCCTGAACCGGTACGTGCAGGGGAAAACTCGAAAAGCGATAGCAGAGGTAGAATATCCCCATCCCCCCGAAAATCTGCCCGAGGACGAAGAGGCGATTGGTCCAGGTCGACCCGAGATAGAGGAAGGCCAGGAGGGGAGTGAGGATGAACCAGACGAGGAACGGAGAGCTGGTGCCCCCGTAGTTGAACGACCCCCAAAGGATCGCGAAACTGAGGTTGCAGACTGAGAGCATCGACAGCGCCGTATAGTGGCGCGGAAAGAACTTGAGCAGCGGCAGGAACAGCCAGAAGCCATAGATCGATGCCGCCAGGATATGCACCTGCGGCCACGGGTTCGGATCGACGAACGCCAGGCAGAGCGGAATGGGTGTGGCGATGAACGGCCCGAAGATATGGCTGATGAGGAACATCTGCACGCGCTTGCGCACGTTCATGTCAGCCTTGAGCGCGTCCGGGGTCAGCCAATCGGTCAGTGTTTCCAGTCTCGACAAAGCGCTCATGGATCCATGCAAGCCCGCGGAAGGTATCGGCGGAGCCTAAGGCCTCAGGCTTTGAGAAGTCGTAAAGCTAAAGGTTAGCAATCCGCAGCAGGGTATCGGCATGGCAGGGGCCATCCAGCGAGCACCAGCAGGCCAGGTTCCTGCCCGCCAGGTCGGCGCGAACGGCGTCTGGTGTTGGCGCTCGCCCGGCGACAGCGCCGGCTCGATCGTTCCCTCCAGCCACTGCCGGTGCAACTCTACCGCCTTGGCGCGGGCCGCAGCCGCGTCCAGCCCGAACCGCGCCTGCATGTCCGGGACCGAAAACGGGTTGCCCCATCGACTGGGCCGTCCCACCACCCGCGCCGGAAGACCATTGATACGCGCGGATTCCGCCTGAAGATCGAAGCCCCTGCGGCGGGAAAGCACCATGCGCTGCGGCATCATCGAGGATCGCGCTCATAGCTGAACTTGGGGATCTCGACATTATAGACGATTGCGACCACGCGGAGCGTCATGCCCACCGCGATGCCCGAGATCAGGGCGACGTCGTAGCTCATGCCGAGAACGGTAGCCCCGTAATAGACCCCGCCGGCGATGATCGAGACGATGGCATAAAGCTGGCCGGTGAAGACCAGCGGCACGTCGTTGCACAGGATATCGCGCAGGATGCCGCCGACGATGCCCGTGATCATGCCCGAAATGATGACAATGATCGGATGCAGCCCCATCGAAATAGCCACATCGCACCCGATCGTCGAAAAGATCACCAGCCCCAGCGCGTCGAGCAGCAGGAACGTCCAGCGCAGGTGATGCATGAAGCGGGACAGCATCACCGTTGCCAGCGCCGCTATGCAGACGACGACGAGCAGATGGGGAGCGGCAACCCAGGAGAGCGGATAGTGTCCTAGTATGACGTCGCGCGTGCCGCCGCCTCCCAGCGCCGTCGCACAGGCCAGCACGCACACGCCGAAGAGATCCATGTTGCGACGCCCCGCCGCCAGCGCCGCCGAAGCGGCCTGGGCCACGATGGCGACGTAGAACGCCACGTTAAAGAGGAGCGTTGAGGTCTGGTAGACGAGAATGGCAGGCATCCTTCGGCGCTTGGCTGGCCGAAGGATGCCATTGTCGGGGTTAAGAACCGGTCAGCGCCTGGCTCGGGTCAGGCCGCCATCGGCCGGCCCTGGGCGTCGAACCGGTAGACCTGGTCTCCCATCGGCGAAATCGAAAGCGTCTCGCCGGGCTGATGCCGCGTCGTGCCTTCCTGGCGAACGATCAGCGGCTCCTTGGAGCCGATATCGACATAGACGTAGCTGTCCGAACCCAGGTTTTCCGAGTGGACGACCTGCCCATTCCAGATGCCGTCCTTGTTCTCCTTGATGACGAGATGTTCGGAGCGCACGCCCAGCGTGTGCGCCTTGAACGCGTCGGCGAACTGGCCATTGAGGAAGTTCATCTTGGGCGAACCGATGAAGCCGGCCACGAACAGCGATTGCGGACGTTCGTAGAGCTCGAGCGGCGTGCCCACCTGCTCGATGATGCCGTCGCGCAGCACGCAGATACGGTCGGCCAGCGTCATTGCCTCCACCTGATCGTGCGTCACGTAGATCATGGTGGTCTTGCCCATGTCATGGTGCAGCTTGGCGATCTCGAGACGCGTTGCGACGCGCAGCGCCGCATCGAGATTGGAAAGCGGTTCATCGAACAGGAACACTTTCGGGTCGCGCACGATGGCGCGCCCGATGGCGACGCGCTGGCGCTGGCCACCCGAAAGCTGCTTGGGCAGGCGATCGAGGTAAGGCGTGATCTGGAGCATCTCGGCCGCTGCCTCGACGCGCTTGCGGATCTGCTCCTTGCTGCCCTTGGCCAGTTGCATGCCGAAGGCCATGTTGTCGTAGACCGTCATGTGCGGATAGAGCGCATAGCTCTGGAACACCATGGCGATGCCGCGCTTGGAGGGCGTGAGGCCGTTGACCACCTGCCCGTCAAAGCTCAGCGTGCCCGACGTGATGTCTTCCAGGCCCGCAATGAGGCGCAGGAGCGTGGACTTGCCGCAACCGGACGGGCCGACGAAAACCATGAACTCGCCCGAGTGAATCTCGAGGTTCACACCCTTGATGACTTCGACCGTGCCGAAGGACTTGCGGATATCTTTGAGCTGCAGTTCAGCCATTATTCTTAGCCTTTCACGCCGCCGGCCGTGAGACCGGAAATGATCTTGCGCTGGAAGATGAGAACGAGCACCACCAGCGGCACGGTGACGATGACCGAAGCCGCCATGATGTTACCCCACGGGATTTCGTACTGGCTGCCGCCCGAGAGCAGGGCGATTGCGACCGGCACGGTGCGGGTGGCGTTGGACGAGGTGAAGGTGAGCGCGAAAAGGAACTCGTTCCAGGCCGCGATGAAGGCCAGCAGCCCCGTCGTCACCAGCGCCGGCCACATCAGCGGCATGAAGACCCGAGTGATGATGACCCAGGGCGTCGCCCCATCCACGATCGCCGCCTCTTCGATCTCGATCGGCAGGTCACGCATGAACGTGGTCAGTACCCAGACCGTGAAGGGCAGCGTGAAGATCGTATAGGAGAAGATCAGGCCCCAGAGCGTGTTGAAGAGCCCGAAGAAGCGGATGACTTCGAAAAGGCCTGCAAGCACGGCGATCTGCGGAAACATCGAGACCGAAAGGATGGTGAGGAGCAAGAGCCCCCGCCCCCTGAAGCGAACGCGGGCCAGCGCGAAGGCGGCCGTGATGGCCAGCAGCAGCGCCAGCACCACCACCGCCGTCGAAACGATGATCGAGTTGAGCAGGTTTTGCGGGAAGCTGCCGGTGGTGAGCACCGAGGCATAGTTGGCCAGCGAGAAGGACGTCGGCCAATAGGTGACCCGGAACAGGTCGGTGCCCGATTTGAAGCTCGTCAGGATCGCGTAATAGAACGGGAACACCGCGATGACGACGATGGCGATGACCAGAAGGTAGAACGCGGTCTTCTTGGTATAGGTCCAGATTTGAGCGGTTGCGTCCATCAGCGGTCTCCCCCGTCGAAGCGCACGCGGCCGAGCCAGATATAGAGCACGGTCATGATCGCGATGAGCAGGAACAGCAGCGTCGATTGCGCCGAGCCATAGGCGAACTTGTCGAACTCGATGAGGTTCTCGCGCGCCACCACAGACATGGTCTTGGTCTGTGAGCTGTTGGGCGTGAGCACGTAGATGAGATCGAAGATGCGCATGGCGTCGAGCAGGCGGAAGATGATGGCCACCATCAGCGCCGGCCGCACCAGCGGCAGGGTGATGCGGAAGAACTGCTTGACCGGATGTACGCCGTCGATTTCGGCAGCTTCGTAGATATCCTTGGGGATCATCTGCAGGCCGGCCAGGATCAGCAGCGCCATGAAGGGCGTGGTCTTCCAGATATCGACCATGAGCACCGCGGTCATGGCGGTATCCGCATTTGCGGTCCAGGCGATCTTCTGGGAGATCAGGCCCATGCGCAGGAACAGATCATTGAGAATGCCGAACTGGTCGTTGAGCATCCAGCCCCACATGCGGGCCGAAACGATGGTCGGGATGGCCCAGGGAATGAGGATGGCGGCGCGCACCAGGCCGCGCCCGACGAAATTGGCATTGAGCACCAGGGCCACGATCATGCCCAGGATGGCTTCGAGCGTCACGGAGATGACGGCGAACCGCACCGTGTTCCAGACAGCGTTCCACCAGACCGGGTCGACGAGCGTCCCCGAGAATATGGTCTTGCCACTCTTGAGGGTGGTCCAGGACAGGTAGTTCCTGAACCCGACCCACTCGGCCCCGTAGAGGTTCGTAAGCGATGCGTTCGTCAGCGAGAAGTAGATGGTCCGCAAAAGCGGCCAGCCCGCGACGATGAGCAGCGCCACCAGCATTGGCACCAGGAAGAACATCGCCGAGCGCACGCGCTGGGTCAGTAGTTCCGACTTGATCTGAATATGCGGCGTGGCGATCGCCCCCGCAGCCGGCTCCATGCTTTCGGTGGTCATGCGACGGTACCGCTCCCTTGGAACTAGACGAATGCTGAGGGCGCGACCGGCACGGATGCCGTTCGCGCCCGGGTGCTAGAGCCGTAGGACTTACCAGCCGGCACCCTTGAGTTCGGTCAGCTTGGCCTCGAGGTTGTCGAGGTTGTCCTGAGCGGAACCGTTACCCGAGAGGGTGTCGTGGACAGCCGACCAGAACAGCGAAGACACTTCGTTGTACTTGACCTTGGTCGGAGCGGACGGACGCGGCACGGCGTTCTGGAATACATTCTTCCAGTTCGGGATGATCGGCTGTGCGGCGGCGATGTCCTTGTCGTCGTAGAGCGAGATGATCGTGGGCAGGTTGGACTGCTTGATCGCGCGCTCCTTCTGGACTTCGGGCGAGGCCAGGAACAGGGCCAGCTTGATGGCTTCGTCCGGGGCCTTGGAGTACTTGGAAACGGCAACGTTCCAGCCGCCGAGCGTCGCAGCCGACTGGTCGCCTTCCTTGGCGACCGGGAGCGTGGTCACGTCGAACAGGCCCTTGACCTTGCTGTCGTCGCCATTGCCGAGCTGGTAGGCATAGGGCCAGTTACGCATGAACACGGCATTGCCGAGCTGCCAGACGCCGCGGCTTTCCTCTTCCTGGTAGGCGAGCACGCCTTCCGGAGAAATGGTGCCGACCCAGCCCTTGGCACGCTCGAGAGCGGCAACGGCTTCGGGGTTGTTGATCGAGATGTCGCCATTGGCTTCCACGATCTGGCCGCCACCCGAGGACTTGACCCACTCCAGGGCATTACAGGTCAGGCCTTCATAGGCATTGCCCTGGAACACATAGCCCCACATGTCCTTGTTGCCGGCTTCGCGTTCCTTGTCCTGGATGAACTTGGCCGTCTCGGCCATCTCGTCCCAGGTCTTGGGAACCGGCTTGTTGTATTTTTCCAGCAGGTCCTTGCGGTAGTAGAGCGCCGGAGCGTCGGTGAAAGCCGGCAGCGCGACGAGCTTGCCGTTCACCGTCTGCGACTCGATGATCGAGGGGAAGTGCTGGCTGACGACGTCCTTGGCGGCGTCGGTCAGGTCCAGGAACTGGTCAGCGAGCTGGGGAGCCCAGATCACGTCGGTCTGGTAGACGTCGATGTCGGTGTTGCCGGCGGCGAGCCACAGGCGGTACTGGCCGAACTGGTCGGTGGTCGAAGACGGCATCGGCACGACGGTGACCTTGTTGCCGGTCTCCTTCTCGAACACGTCGAGCTGGCTGCGCAGGAACGCCAGGCCGTTGCCCGTGTCACCCGACACGATGGCGAGGTCGGCGGCCGAGGCGGCGGTGGCCAGGAGCGTGACACCCGTGAGCAGTCCCGCGAGCAATGCATTGAATTTCATACTGTCCTCCCAAAGGAACCCTTTGACCAAGCGGGAGGCAAGCACAGGCGTACGCGCACCACTGGTGCTGACCGTCGCAACTCCCCTCCCTGAAAAGCCCTCTGAACTCGCGGTTGATCCGCAGATATTCTCCCAAAGCGCTTTGAACAAAAAGTTGTCAGAGCCACAAATCGCTGTCAAGCGTGATAATTATTTCGAATGACCGTCCGTGCCGGGGCAGAATGGATTTCGTTGCAACATCAAAGGCCTACGCACGTCTTGTACGCGCGCGCGAGAAACGAGACCGTTAATGGCCTGAGGTACGATAGCCAAGCGGCGGAACGCTTGCGGAAAAATTTGAAATCGCTTTGAATGCGGCCATTTCGAACGAGGGGACGCAATGGCTGGTGAAAAGCGGGCGCCTGCCTTAAAGCAGCGTCGCGGGCAGGTTGCGAGTCACGGGACTGGCCGCCTGACCAAGGACGAAGCCCAATGAAACTCAAGGAACTAGCGGCCGAACTCGGGCTGTCCCAGACCACGGTGAGCCGGGCGCTGAACGGCTATCCCGAGGTCAACGAGGCCACCCGGCAACGCGTGAGCGAGGCTGCACAGCGGCTTGGCTACCGCGCCAATGTCAGCGCGCGGCGCCTGGCGACAGGACGCGCCGGCGCAATTGGACTGGTGCTCCCCACCGAAGGCAACGTGCAGTTCGGCCCGCATACCAACGAATACCTCTCGGGCGTCGCCGGCCGGCTGGCGCGTGACGAGATCGACATCCTGCTCTCCCCGCTCGAGACAGATGATGAAATCCCTGCCTTCAAGCGCCTGATTTCGAGCAAGCGCGTCGATGCGCTGATCGTCGGCTCGCCCACGCTCGCCGATCCGCGCGTCAAGTTCCTCACCGAGATCGGTTTCCCCTTCGTGCTGCACGGTCGCACCGAGGTCGATAAGCCGCATGCCTGGCTCGATATCGACAATGGCGGCGCCTTCTTCCGCGCCACTTCGCATCTGCTCGACCTTGGACATCGGCGCATCGCCATGATCAACGGGCCCGCCGGCATGACCTTCGCCGAGCACCGCGAAAAAGGCTATCGCGACGCCATGCTGGCCCGGGGCGTGACGCCCGATCCGCGCTTCATCGCCAACGGCCAGTTCACCGATGAAACCGGCTTCCGCTTCGCCCAGTCCTTCCTCGAGCAGAACCCTCGCCCCACCGCCATTCTCGCCGGCTCGATGATGACGGCCCTGGGTGTCTTCCGCGCCATCCGCGCGGCGGGGCTGACGCTGGGCCAGGACGTCTCGATGATCGCGCACGACGATGTGTTTCCCTATCTCAACGCGGACAACATGGTGCCCTCGATGTCGACGACGCGCTCGTCGATCCGCGCGGCCGGCAACCGCATCGCCGAACTCGTGCTTCAGGTTCTCGCGGGCAAGCCGGTGGAACAGGTGCACGAATTGTGGCCCGTCGAACTGGTGCTGCGAGAGAGCACGGGGCCGGCGCCGCGCGATTAGAGGTCAGCGACCGTCCTCAGGCCTGGGCGAGAATATTGCGCGCCCGCGTCACGATGGGCGCGTCGATCATCTTTCCGTCGAGCGCGAAGGCGCCTTCACCGTTGGCCTCGACCGCCTCGATGACGCGACGCGCCCAGGCGACCTGCTCATCGGAGGGCATGAATGCGCCGTTCAACACCGGAACGACCGAAGGGTGCACGCACGACGCGCCATCGAACCCATGCATCCTGGCCTCGCGCGCCGCTGCTGCGACGCCATCGAGATCGCTGTAGTTCGTCGTGCTGCCCAGCGTGCCGAGCGACAGGCGCCCCTCGGCCTTGGCCGCCAGATGGATCATGAGCTTCGGCAGGCGCAGCACGTCGGGCAAGGGTTCGGCCCCCATGCTGGCGGCCAGGTCTTCCCCGCCCGAAGTCAGGGCCAGCGTGCGGTCGTAGCGCGCGAAGGTGCGCGCCTCCAGCACCGCCGCCGCGTCTTCGATCAGCGGCACGAAGGCCAGCTCCGCACGGCCGAGCTCGCGCTCCAGAGGCTCGATATGGTCCGAGAGCCGCCAGAGCTGCTCGAGCGAGCGCGTCTTGGCGACATAAAGACCGAACGCCCCTGCCCTGCAGGCGGCCTCGGCATCGGCGAGTTGCATGTTCGGCTCGGCATTGACCCGCACGAACACCTTCGCCCCACTCCGCCCGACCGCGGGCACCGCTTCGGCCAGCGCCGCCCGGGCGCGATCCTTATCGGCAGGCGCCACGGCATCTTCGAGATCGAGGATGATGGCGTCGGCACCGCGCTCATGCACCTTGGCAATGAACTTTTCGGACGACGCCGGAACGTAGAGCAGCGAGCGAAGCTTCATGCGGTTTCCGTCTGCAGGGTTTGTGCGTCAATACCGACTTCGGCGAGGATCTCGGCCGTGTGCTCGCCAAGCGCGGGGGCGGGACGGCGCCAGGTGCCGGGGGTTTCCGAAAGACGCGGGACGATGTTGTGCATGGGGAGCGCGCCGAACTGGGTGTCCTCGACATCCACCACGATCTCGCGTTCGACGAAATGCGCGTCGGCGACAGCGTCGGCGATGTTGTAGATCGGACCGACCGTGGCACCGGCATCGCGCATGATGCGGAGCGCCTCGTCGTGGTCATGCTCGGCGAACCAAGCGCCGATGGCGGCATCGACCAGTGGACGATTTTTCACACGATCCGAATTGGTGGCGAAGCGCGGATCGGCGTTCATGTCGGAACGCCCGATGATCTCGAAGATGCGGCGGGCGACCTGCGGGGTGGAGCCGGAAAGCGCCAGGTACTTGCCGTCACGGCACTTGTAGACGTTGCGGGGCGAGGCGGTGTTGGAGGCGCTGCCGACGCGTTCCTTGATCTTGCCGGTGGTCTTGAAGATCGCCGCTTCCGGCCCGAGGACGGAGAACATGGGTTCGAGGAGCGAGAGGTCTATGACCTGGCCCTTGGAGTGGCCGCGCTCGCGGGCGAAGAGCGCCGTAAGAGTGGCCGAACTGCCGTAAATCCCGGCGATCATGTCGGCGAGCGCCAGCGGCGGCAGCACCGGCTCGCGGTCGGGGAAACCGGTGCGATAGGCAAAGCCGCTCATGCCCTCGACGATGGTTCCGAAGCCGGGAAGATGCGCATAGGGACCGGTCTGGCCGAAGCCGGAAATGCGTACGATGATGAGCTTGGGATTGCGCTCGTGGAGCTTTTCGGGCGCGAGACCCATCTGCTCGAGCGTGCCCGGGCGGTAGTTTTCGATGAAAACGTCGGCGGTGTCGACGAGGGCCCATAGAGCCTCCATCGCCGGTTTGTCGCGGAGGTTGAGTACCACCGAGCGCTTGTTGCGGCCGTAGGTCTTCCAGAAAAGCGAATGGCCGTCGTCCTTCCAGTCGCGCAGGGGATCGCCCACGGGCGGCTCGATCTTGATGACGTCGGCGCCGAAATCGGCGAGCTGAAGTGAGAGCATGTTGCCGGCCATGAGCCGCGAAAGATCGAGCACGCGGATGCCGGCGAGCGGGCCGGTGGCTTCGGGGTCGAAGTGGCGGGTGGACATGCGGTGATAGCTCCGAGTCTTGGCTCACATAGAGCCGGCGGGTCTCCCTCCCCTTGTGGGGAGGGAACAAGGGTGGGGGTTGCCTCCCACTCCCGTTGTTTGTGGCTCACCCCCCACCCCGGCCCTCCCCACAAGGGAGAGGGAGGGCAGAGGTCAGCCCTCTACGATCTCGAACTTGCCGATCGACATGCGGCCAGCCGAAGCGATGCGCAGCCCGGCCATGCCGTATTTGAACTGGCCGTCCTGAGCCGAGACGAGTTGCTTGCCGTCAACCGTGAGGGTCAGCGTATCGCCCTCGACCTTGAACTCGATCGCGTAGCTCTTGTCGAACTCCGGCTTGAACGGAACGCTGGCCAGAACCGTCGTGCCGTGGTCCTCGCGGAGGATAACCGCCTCGCCATCCTGGAAGCCCGCTGCATAGAAACGGCTGGTGCCCTGGACACGAGCGGAAACGAGGTGCGAGGCACCCGAGAGCGGCATCATCTCGGCCTTGACTGTGGCATCGCGGAGGTACGCGTTGCCGGTCCAGGCGTCGGCATCGCCAGCGGTGTGGGCATGGATGCGGCCGTTCTGCAGCGTCCAGTGGCCACGGTTCCAGGTGAAGCGGGTGATACCGCCCCATTCCTGGACTTCCTTGGCCGGGTCGATGACGACGTTGCCTTTGCCGGAGACCGAGAACTCGGAGAGGAACAGCCGGCCGAGGAACTTGAGGCGTCCAAAATACTCGACCAGGATACCGATCTCGTCGATGGCTTCGCCGTTCCCATCGGGGATGGTGAACGCGTAGTCCTGCCAGCCTTCCGAGGACGGAACATGCCAGGCGCCGGTCTCCTGGATGGTGCCGGACATGGCGCGACGGACATAGGGCGCTACACGCAGGTTGCCGTCGCCGTTCCAGGGATCCAGCCAGAGCTTGAACTTCACCAGCTGACCGTCATCGGCGAGCGGGGTGAACATCGGGCGGTAACGCTCGTCGTCGAAATCGGAGCGGCGGTAGAAGGGCTTCCAGAAGACACGACCACCCTGCCCGCGCTCGAGCCGGTCGAGCTGGATTTCGAGCGAGCCTTTGGCCCCATCGGTGTGGCGCTCCGACGAACCCTTGAGCGAGATCTGGTTGAACGGCTCGGTGCGGAAGGCATGGGTGGCGCCCGGCGCGTCGAAATCGAAACGGACGCCGCGGCGCTCGAAATCCTCGACCCAGAGAGCCGGCGCTTCCTTGCCCGCAAGGCGCAGGGCCAGCACCGTGAGTTCGCGGGCAAAGGACGGAATATCGACGACGTTGACGGTGCCGAGGATGCCCGAGGCGATGACAAAATCGTTGATCGGCTTGCGGTACTTGTCCCAGCCCGGCTGCACCTGCTGGAGCGTCCCGACGATGGCGCCCGCATTGCCGGCGTTACAGTCGGTGTCCCAGCCGCCCATGGTGGCGATCTCGACGGTCCGCGGCAGGTCGCCACGACCGTAGATGAGGCCCATCATGGTGATGCCGGCATTGGGGATGATGTGGCAGACGCCCGGATAACGGTCATAGCCCCATTCGGCGGTCAGCATGTCGCGGCAGCTGCGCCAGTCGTCGGGATGCGCCTCGTAGTGCGCGAGGACGGCGCGGCAGACCTTTGCGTAGAGCGAATCCGGGGAAATGGTCGCGAGGCCTGCCTCGATGACGTCTTCGATGGTCTTGGAGACGAAAGCGGCGGCGATGGCGGCGGCGCAGAAGCGCGCGCCATTGAGGCCTTCGCCATCGTGGGCGACGCTGGCGGCGCGCGCCGAAGCATCGGCGGCCTTTTGCGGTTCGCCCGGATGAACCCAGCCCCAGCTGTCGATGAAGATCTGCCCGCCGATCTGCTCGGCTACCGTATGGCCGTTCTGGGCGATGGAGCCCGATTGCGGCGCGGGAATGCCGGCGCGCAGGTTCCGATAGGCGGTATGCTCGGTCGAGACGCCAAAACCGCCCCACCAATACATGCCATGCTCTTCGGCGGCGTAGTTGAGCCAGGTCTTGCCCACATCCTCGGCGGTCGCGCCAAGCCCGTAGTCGCGCAGGGCGCGGATGAAATAGACCGGGCCGTTGGTGTCGTCGTCGGCGGCGAAATTCTTGAAGTCGCGCAGGTATTGCGTGATCTCGCCATAGGTGTTCCGGATGCGGTCGTAGCTCCAGATGGTCGGCTCGACGGGCGCGCCCAAGCGCACGCCGATGGCCTTGCCGATAAAGCCCGAATAGATGCGCTCGAAGATTTCAGTCGTGGACAGCATGGGGACTTTCGTTGGGTTCCTAGAGATTGACGACCTGGGCGGGTTCGGCCGAGCCGAAGAGGGAAGCACGCGCCTGGGCCTTGGCCTTTTCGCGGGCGCGGTCGGCGGCGTGGATGGCGATCACCGTATCGGTGAAGGCATCGGCGGCGGCCGTCAGATTTAGCCTGTTGGCGCGGTCCAGCTGGTCGCGGACGGGGGGCGTGATGACGCTTTCGCCATGCATGGCGCCCAGGATCGCGCCGGCCATGACGCCGATCGAATCCGTGTCGCGGCCCGAGTTGATGCCATCGACGATAGTCTTTTCGAACGCGCCGTCATTGAGAATGGCAAAGCCCAGCGCCAGCGGCAGTTCCTCGATCGAGTGGAGGCGCGAGGGCTGGTAAGCGTCGGTGGGAACGCCGGCCTTGTGCGGGGCGTGGTTCACGTCGTCGCCCATCACCGAGTATTTGCCGATGATGGTATGGAAGCGTTCGACCACCGCGGCGTAGTCGGCATCCTGGCGCCTCAGCTCGCGGGCGGCCTGGACGATGTCGGCGATGGCAGCGCGCGTGCCGTCCTTGGCAACGGCGAGGGCCTCCTCGACGATGGTTTCGATATTGGTGCCGGGCACGAAGGCGGCGGCGATGGCGGCGGCGAGGACACCGGCTGCCTCGAGGCCATAGCTCTGCTGGTGGCCGGAAGCGAAGGCGATGGCCTCGTCATAGGCGGCCTTGGGATCGCAGGCATTCACCGCGCCGACGGGGGCGATGTACATGGCGGCACCGCAATTGACCATGTTGCCGATGCCGCCCTGTCGGGGGTCGCAACCGGACAGCTGGTGGCGCTGGAAAATCCATTTCTCGGGGTAGAACAGGCGCTCGATGAGCAGCGTCTCGCGCTGCATCTCCGGAATCCAGCGCGGCTTCCAGGCGATCTCGCGCACCATGCCGGTCGCCATGTCCCAGGCGTCGATATGGCGCTGGACGTCGCCATAGACGGTCATGAGGCAGAGCGTCATGAGCGTATCGTCGGTGACGATGCCGTTGCCGCGCATGCGCCCGTTCCGGGCCACGGGATCCAGGCTCATCTTGTGCCACTGCGTATCGACCGAGGTCACCCGGCCATAGCGCTTGGCGATCTCGGCGGCAGAGAGTTTTTCGACCGGCGCTCCGATGGCGTCGCCGTAAGCGACGCCATGGAGAAGCGCACGAACTCGTCCCCGAAGGGACGAGCCATTTGCATCATTGGGCATTAAGGACGGTCCTTGCGTAGTCAGTCATGCGCTGGCCACCGGCATTGTTCCACTCGGCGACATAGGCATCCCACTGGTCCATGCCGGCTTCGCCCGAGATGAACTTGTAGACCCACGAACGATAGACGTTCTCGGTCGCGTCGATGTCAGCCGCGTATTCGGCCGGCCAGACGAAGGCGTTGTCCGGCTTGAAGTTCGAGGCGATCACCTTGAGCGATTCCTGGGCGGCCGGGCTCATCCACTGCACCGGCGGTTGCCAGTTGGCGGCGACGAGGAAGCGGGCGTACCAGGTGGCGAGCTTGTCGGTCGGCTTAATGGTGTCGCCGTCCTTGGTGTACTGCTCGCCCTCAAAGCCCATGCGCTCGATAGCCTGCCCTTCCGGGCTCGCCACGAAATCGAGGAACTTGACGACCTCTTCCTTATGCTGGGACGTGGTCGCGATGGCGAGGCCGCGCGACTCCTTGGAAACGTCGAGCGCAAGCAGGCCCTGGCCCGCCGGGCCCTTGGGCGGAGCGAGCAGGACCAGCCCCGGATTCTCTTCCGGATGCGCCTGCTTCATCTTGCCGCCATAGATGTCGATGACTTCGGCGGACGAGCCGAAGATGACGCCGGCGCGGCCGGAATAGAACTTGTCTTCCTTCACGTCCCACTTGGTCGTGATGTATTCCGGATCATAAAGGCCCTGCTCGCGGAGCGAAGCGTAGAAGGCGATCTTGTCCTTCTCGGCATTCGAAACGCGGGCGGCGATCCACTCGCCGCCGTCGTTCTTCATCCAGGTGCCGGTGACGCCGAACGCCTGGTTGAAGATGGCATCGAGTTCGTTGGTGTTGTCGGCCGTGGTCACGCCATAAGTGTCGGCCTGGCCATTGCCGTCGAGATCGCCGTCCTTGATCGCCTTGAAGAGCGTGACGTAGTCCTCGACCGTCTGCGGCGCGGCAACGCCGGTCTTTTCCAGCCAATCCTGGCGGATCACCGGCTGCGGGATGCGGGGCGGATAGACGTAGAGCAGGTAGGGATAGTTCTTGAGGCGCTCGACGTTATGCGGGAAGAGCGCGTCCTTGAGATAGGTGGTCTTGGGAAGCCAGTTGTTCCAGTCTTCGAGGATCCCCTGCTCGGCCATCTTGGCGTCGCCGCCCTGGAAGTAGATGAGGTCCGGAATGTCGCCCGAGAGCAGCATGGCCGAGAGCTTGTCGGCATAACCGGACGAGGGCAGATCGACGAGCTGGATGTCGAGGTCGGTACCCTGGGCCTTGAGGGCCTCTTCGTACTTCTCGATGAGCTTGACGTCATCCGGGTTGGTCGAGAGCAGGTCCTTGGAGACGATGCGGATCGTCACCGGATCGGCCAGCGCAGCGCTGACCGTCAGGGCCAGGGCCGTCGAAGCCATCAAGAGCATTCTGCCAAGCATTGATTTCTCCTCCATTGAGTATGCTTTTGCTTGTTTAAGTCGATCTCAGCCCTTCAGTGCACCGCTCATGGTGCCCTTGGTGAAGAACTTGAGAATGAGGGGATAGATGGCCAGGATCGGCACGATCGTGAGCAGGATCATGCCGGCCTTGAGCGCGCGGATGTTGATCTGGCTGGCGCCCGAATAGCTGTCCGAGGCGTCCTTGCCGACGATCATGAGCTTGTCGCCCTCGACCACGAACTGGCGCAGCACCACCTGCAGCGGCCACTTGGACTGGTCGTTGAGGTAGATCATCGCCCGGAAGAACTCGTTCCAGTGGAAGACGAAGTAGAAGAGCGTGATCGTGGCCAGCGCCGGCCTGGCCAGCGGCAGCACCACCGTCCAGAACACCTGGAACGGATTGGCCCCATCGAGCTCGGAGGCCTCCAGCAGCTCGGACGGAATCTCCTCGAAGAAGCGGATGAGGATGATCAGGTACCAGGCGTTGACCAGCTTGAAGAGGATCGGCGCCCAATAGGTGTCGAGCAGGCCCAGCCGCTTGTTGATGAAGTAATCCGGAATGATGCCGGGCTCGAAGACGATGGTCACGAGCACGAGGATGAAGATGAAGCGTCGACCCGGCAGGTTCGGCCGGGATAGCCCCCAGGCCATGAGCGCGGTGAACGCGACCCCCAGCACCGTCGAGGCGACGGTGATGAAGATCGAGTTGATTACGCCCCGCTGCACCTGAGGATGCTGGATCAGGAGGCTCCAGACCTCGGGCGAAAACCCGTGCGGCAGGATGGTAAGGCCGTTCATGCCGGCGACATTGGTCGGATCGGAGAAAGAGATCGCCAGCAGGTTCAGCAGCGGCTGCACCGTCATCACCACCAGGAACAGGAGCGTCGAAACGATGATCGCGTATTCGAGGCGCTCGAGCGAGGTCTTGCGGATCGGGGTCTCGGCCATCACCACACTCCCTTCCCGGTCAGTCGCTTGGAAACGAAGTGGGCGCCGATCAGCATCAGCATGCCCAGGATCGCCTTGAAGAGCCCGGCAGCCGTGGCCATCGAGTATTCCCCGGTAAGCAGGCCGATGCGGTAGACGTAGCTGTCGATGATGTCGATCTGGCTGCGCACGGCGTCGTTGGAGAAGTTGATGACCTGGTTGAGGTCGGCCGACAGGAACATGCCGGCATTGAGGATGAAGATCGTCGCGATGGTCGGCACGATGCCCGGAATGGTGATGTCGCGGATCTTCTGCCAGCGATTGGCCCCGTCGATCTCGGCGGCGTCATAGAGTTGCTGGTCGATGGCGATGATGGCGGCGAGGTAGAGCAGGCTGTCCCAGCCGGCCGAGCGCCAGATTTCCGAGAACACCAGGACCCACCGGATCGAGCCGGTCTCGGTCATGAACGAGCGCGGCGCCATGCCGGCCATCCCCAGGATATTGTTGACCGCGCCATCGCTTGGGGAGAGCACGGCGATGAAGACGCCGGCGATCACCACCCAGGAGAGGAAGTGCGGCAGGTAGATGGCCGACTGGATGAACTTGCGCAGCGAGCCGCCGCGGACCTCGTTGAGCAGCAGCGCCACGATGATCGGCACCGGAAAGACGAAGGCGAGCTTCATCCCCGAGATGATCAGCGTGTTTGCAAAGACTTGCCAGAAGATCGGCGAGGCGAAGAGCGTCTGGAAATGCTTGAGGCCCACCCAGATGTTGGGCGGAATGATCCGCACCTGCTCGAAGGCGATCTTGGCTTCCCAGATGGGGAAGTAATGGAAGACGACGAAGAAAAGCAGACCCGGCGCCATCATGGCGTAATAGGGCCACCATTTGCGCAGGCCCTGGACGAAGACATTGCTTCTGGCGGGAACGTTCCCAATTCGGGACGCGGTTTCCACTGCCTCGATATTCTGGCCGATCGTCACTTTTCTGGTCACCTCCCTGCCGCGACCATCTTGGGCGCGGTGGCCGTCAGATCGGCGAGTGAGCCTCGCTCTATCAGGCGGCACGGCATATAGACCCGGCCATGTTCAGGCCGGCCGGCAATTTCATCGAGCAGGCAATCGACGGCGCGCACGCCGATCTCCCGGCTCGGTTTTTCGATCGTGGTCAGCCCCGGCCAGGCGAAGGCGCCGGCCGGAATGCCATCGAACCCGAGGATGGACACATCTTCCGGACACGACAGACCCGCCTCGCGCACCGCCATCATCGCGCCCAGCGCCATGAGGTCGTTGGCGGCAAAAACGGAAAGATACCCCCTGCCCCGCCGGGCCAGCAACCGCTCCATGGCAGCCTTGCCGCCCTCGACGGTATATTCGGCATCCTCCATCGCCAGCACGGCCGGATCGATATCGCGCTCGACACAGAAATCGTGGACCGTGCGCAGGAAGCGGGCGCGCGCCAGGCGCGAGCGCGGGCCGAGGATGAAGGCCGGGCGCGTATGGCCGCGGCTGAAAAGATGCTCCATGCCGAGCCGCACGGCCTGGGCAATGTCCGAGCCGACGCTCGACACGTCCGAAAAGCGCTCCGCCGAGGAGCCGATGAAGACGAAGGGCAGCCCGAAACGCGACAGATCGTCGAAATTGTCGGCCACCGGATTGATGATGGCGCCGTCGACCCGCGCCTGCCGCAGCGCGCGCAGATGCCGCGCCTCCTTGCCGGCATCCCAATCCGACGAGAAGACGAGGAGCGAGATGTTGTGCTCGGCGGCGCGATCCTGCGCGCCGCGGGCAACGCCCGCCCAGAAGGGGTTGGTGATGTCGGGGATGACGATGCCGAGCAGGCCCGAGCGCCCCGAGCGCATGCCGACGGCCAGATGGTTGCGCTCGTAGCCGGTGGCGGCGACAGCCTTCATCACGCGGTCGCGGGCGTCCTCGGAAATGCTGGAGGAACCGGCAAGCACGCGCGCCACGGTGCTTTTCGACACCCCGGCGTGCTCGGCGACGTCTATGATCGTCGGCCTGCGATTGCGGCTCTTATCCATCAACTCTTCCCAGCGATCGGCCCGTAGCTTTGCCAGCCTTTTGCTCGATCTTCGTGGGAACGTTACCAAGGAGTCTCAGGCTCCGTCAATCGATAAAATTCTGATGAAATTCGGCGCGGTCAGCAGCGAGAAACAGCTCGGACAAACGGCGCTTCGGCATGGTTGGAGCAGGTCGGTCAGACGATGGGCTGGGGCGCCCCGGAAATCTCTGGCCGTCCCGGCGGCAAGAAGACGGACAAGGCGCTTTATGACGTGCTGAGCAAGCGAGCCGCCCAGGGCCACCCTGCGGCAGTCGCCGCCCTCAGGAAGATCAACCCCTGGCCGTTCTGAAGTAGCGGGTCGTGTGCGCGGCGACCGATGGCGGGCCTTGGGGAGTTGAGCTATCCTGCTCTGGGAAAAACAGAAATCGGCCAGCCAGCTCCGGCTGGCCGTCAACGGTTAAGGGGATCGATTTGGCAACTGACAGCGCAATCCTTCACGATATCGATCGTGGCGAACGGCTCAAACTGCGGCTCGGCACGATCGCCTGGTTCCTCGCCCTGATCGGCCTGCTGCTGGGCCTGCCTGTGCTTCTTGACCTGGGCTGGTGGGCGCTGGCTGCCGCCATCGCGCTGGCGCTGCTCCTGGCGCTGCCGATCTGGTGGCTCGTACGCCGCCTTTTCGCCCGGCAGCGCCTGCGACGCTGGATCAGCGGATACGCCGCAACGACCCTGGCGGTGGTCTCGGTACTCACCGTCGCGATCGCCACCCCGCTCTATGCCCTTGCGGTCAGCACGGCGGTGCAGCCGCTGACGGTGCCCCAGGCGTCCCTGACCGACGGCAGCAAGACCGTGGTCTTCCAGGGCATGGTGCATGTCGGCTCGGAGGGCTTCTTCAAGAGCGTCGTCTACGACGTGGAAAAGGCACTCTCGGAGGGGTACGTCATCTACTACGAGGGCGTGACCGGCGATCCGGCGGGAGACGCCTGGTTCTCCGAGAACCTGGCTGGCGGAGGCGACCTCTCGGCCAACTATTCCAAGCTCGGCGATGCCTGCGGCCTCAAGTTCCAGCTCAACTATTTCGGCCTGCTGCGGCAAGACATGGTCGAGCATCCGGAGCGCCACATCGCCGCCGATGTGAGTACCGCCGACATGATGCATGAATACGAACGCCTTGCCGCCGCCGATCCCACATTTGCCGCACGCGCAACGGCAGCCAAGGGAGACGACTCCCAAGGCGAGGGCGATGGCATCGCGGCCGTCTTCAACTGGCTCGAAAACGCGACCCCGGGGCAGCGAGCCCTGGTGGGCGTTGCCTGTCGCGCCATGATGACCCGCACGCTGAGCGCAAAGACCGAGCCTTCCGCACTCGATCCCGTCATTCTCGATTTCCGTAATCGCGAGCTTGCCAAACGCATCGAGAGCGGCCCGGACAAGATCTACATCACCTATGGCGCCGGCCACCTGCCGGGCCTCCTCGAGGACCTGCGGGCGCTCAACCCGGCCTGGGAAGTCGGCTCGGTGAAGTGGATGCGCGCGATCGAGGCGCCTGACGACCTCGAAGGCGAAATCTAGGGAAGGAACGGGCCCGCCCGATCACTCCATCGCTTCGAGCCGCCCGAGGTAGTCCCTGAGCAGGGCTGCCCGGCGCGGCCGGAAGCTGGCCCCCGACCGCGCCATGCCGGTGATGCGGTCGGGCGCGAACATGCGGAAGTCCTGCCGCAGGCAACACCACGCCAGAACCAACAGCGCGCGTTCGGCATAAACGATGGCGAGCGGATAGATCGTGCGCTGCGAGACCCCGCCGCCCTTGTCGACATAGTCAATCTCGAGCGCCTCTTCGCGCCAGCAGGCATCGCGCAGCGCATTCATGTTCGCTGCCGGCTCGAAACGCGCTTCGGGGCGATAGACGCGCGAGATGGCGTGAAAGAGCTGTTGCTCGCGATCGTCCGGCAGGCTCGCGGCCACCTTGGCGAGGACGGAGGTCGCCGCATCGGCGAGCGCCCGGTCACCCATGTGCCGCACCTCGGCGAGCCCGAGGGCGATGGCCTCGATCTCGGTGCGATCGAAGGTCTGCGGCGGCAGGGCATAATCCTCGATGAGCCGATAGCCATAACCGCGCTCGCCCTCGATGCGGGCGCCGGCGGCGCGCAGGCTGTCGATGTCGCGATAGAGCGAACGTAGGGACACCCCCGTTTCCTCGGCCAGCCGCGCGGCCGTGATCGGCGCGGGCATCACGCGCATGGCCTGGAGCAGACGGAAGAGACGATCCGAACGGGACATTTTCTAACTGACGGAAACTGGCAGTTGGGGGCGCTTATAGCATCGCCATCGGTTTACACAAAAGGAGACCCAGATGGCGATCAAGACCGTGACGCACCTCAATTTCCGCGGCGAGGCCAGGGCAGCGCTGGCATTCTACCACGCCGTATTCGGCGGAAAGCTGGCTGCCCTGACCTATCGCGACGCCCAGGCGGTGCAGGACGAAAGCGAGGCGGACCAGATCATGTGGGGAGAAGTCGCATCGGACGCGGGCTTTCACATCATGGCCTATGACGTGCCCGGGCGCCTCGACTGGAACCGGGGGGAAATCCCGTTCTTCGTCTCGGTGCGTGGCGACGCAGCCGAGGAGATTTCCGGCTACTGGGAAAAGCTCAGGGAGGGCGGCACGACGATACAGCCGCTCGGACCGGCCGGCTGGTCCCCCCTCTACGGAATGGTGCGCGACCGGTTCGGCGTAACCTGGGTGCTCGACGTCGCCGCCGCCGGCTGAGTGCGGTTGGGGCGGGGCAAGCGCCCTGCCCCCTAGCCCGCCAGGTCGCATCGGCGACCACTCGTCGAGCACCTGGATGAGCCGCCCGGCGGCGAGGTGCCCTTCCACCAGGTTCTCGGGCACATAGGCGATGCCATAGCCGCTCAGGGCTGCCTCGATCTGACCATGGGACGTGTTGAAGATGATCTGGCCATCGACCCTGACGCGCAATTCGCGCCCATCGCGTGCGAACTCCCTGACATAGAGCGCGCCCGAGCGGATGTGGCGCTGGTTAATGCAGGTGTGGTCGACCAGTTCCCCCGCGGTGCTGCTGGTGCTGGCAACCGGACTTGCAGCCAGCGCCGCGCTTTACCTCAGGCCCGCGCCCGCCGCCGCACTCAGGTCGTGAGCCCGTTCTCCCGGCGGAAGCGCTCGGCCCATTCCCGGCTGGTGGTGCCGCCCATCTTGGAAGTCGGGACCGGCACGCTTTGCGCCAGCGCCGGATCGCGCCCGAGGGCGGCAAGGACGGTGGCGAGGGCCGACTGCGGGTCGGCTGTCATGGTCTCGTAGACGAGGCGGACCGGCTCGATGCCTCGCGCCTTGAAGAAGCCGTCCCAGGCGACGCCGTCGCTCTCGAGCTCGCTCACCAGTTCGCCGATGCGCCGGCCGTCATAGCTATTGGGCCGGATGGTCTCATCGCCCTCAAGCACCGAGCCATCGGCCGCAAGGTGCCACAGCCCGCTCTGCTCGGCGCGCACCAGCGAAACGGCCTGCGCCACCTTGTCCCGGCGGGAGAGGTGAATGTAGAGCGGCGGGCCGAAAGCCTGCTCGAGCCGCTCGGTCACATCGGCGCTGCCCCCGAACAACCGGTCGAGCCGGCGCGACGCCTCGGCGACACTGACCCACATCAACCGAAGCCCGAAAATCCCGGTGCCGTTGGTGCCTTCCCGGATCATCGCGGGGAGGAACGCGCGATCGAAGGCGACGGTATCGGTGCCGCCTTCGTGCGGCACGCCCCACTCGCGCGCCCAGTAGCCGAAGCTCTGCTCGCGGAAATAGGAATTGGGCCGCCCCGCGACGCCCGAGGCCGCCAGCATCTCGCAAAGCAGCGTGCTGCCCGAGCGCGGCGTGCCGCAGATCACATAGGACGAATACTGGGGCACGGCGGCACTCTCGGCGGGTCGGAAGGAAGAGGCGGGAAGCTTGCGCCCTCCCCGCCCCCGCAACACTACGCGCCCTGGACGATGACGTCGTGAATGAGCTTAAGCACGGCCTCGCTCTGGATGCCGATGGCCGCGAGCTGGCTCGGATAGCCGTCCCAGTCATTGGGCGGGAAGCCGCGCCCGTCGGCCTTCTGGATGGTCTGCCCGTCGGCGATGCCGCCGCAGACGACGCGGATGGCGCCCGACTGCATGGTGAAGAACTCGGGATTGGTGACATAGGCCGCCGCGCAGCTGTCGTGCACCATCATGCCATCGGGCACAACGGTCTCGTAGAAGTCGACATAATACTGGGAAACATCGACCACGAGCTGGGCGCGCGAGCCGCCGGCCTTGCCGATATCGGCAAGCTGGGAGCGGGTCATGATGGTCCTGGCGGTGACGTCGAGCCCGATCAGCACCACTTTCCAGGGCGCCGTCATGACGATGTCAGCCGCTTCCGGATCGCCGTGGATATTGGCTTCGGCCACCGGGGTGACATTGCCGTTGGCCGTGATGCCGCCGCCCATGATGACCACCTGCTTGACCAGCCCGGCGATCTCGGGAGCTTCCTGAAGCGCCAGGGCGAGGTTGGTCATGCGCCCCACCGCCACCAGCTCGATCTCGCCCGGATGAGCCTTGATGGTCTCGATCAGGAACTGGTGCGCCGGGCGCGCATCGAGCGGCACGTCGATGCTCTCGGGCAGCTCGATATTGCCCAGTCCGTTGTCGCCGTGAACGATGGTGGGCGGCTCGCGGTCGGTGCGGGTGCGGTCATAGGTGACGCCGGCACCCTTGGCGACGGGCGCCTCGATATTCCAGGCCTGCTTGAGAAACAGCGCATTGCGCGTCGTGGTCTCGATGCGGGCATTGCCGAAGACGGTCGTGATGCCCACAAGTTCGATATCGGGATGATGGTGCAGGTAGAGCAGCGCCATCGCGTCGTCGATACCCGGATCGGTATCGAAGATGACTTTGTGCTTGGTCAATTGAACGTCCTTACGTGTTGCAGGCCGAGGTTTTAGGCGATGCCACAGGCGGACGCTAGGGGGATCGGGGGCCCCGCCCCGAAACGAGAAAAGGCGCCCCGAGGGCGCCTTCCCAATATCTGCGACTTGACCGGGCCGACTAGAACGAAGCGGTGCGGGCGACGGTCTTGATGTCGGCGCGCGAGATGCCCAGGTCCGATAGCTGCCGGTTGCTCAGCGAATTGAGCTCCCGGATGGTGACCCGGTATTGCGCGTACTTGGCGAGCGTTTCACGAATGTTCATTTATTAGGCCCCTTGCTGATGTCGCCTAAGGATGAGGCAATTTGCACTGGAGCGAAAGCGGGCGACGCGAAGAGCAGGCATGCAGCGCGCACAAGTCTGGGGATGCAGGGAAACAGAATCCCAAACGAACAAAAGGCGCCTCGATGGGCGCCTTCGTTCGGACATTTCCGGGAGGCTGCTGCTTAGAGCGCCTTGCCGCGAGCCACTGCATCGATATCGCCGCGGGTGATGCCGAGATCGGCGAGCTGGCGATTGTCGAGCGAGGAGAGTTCACGGACGGTGCGGCGATACTGAGCGAACTGCGAGAGCTTCTGGCGAATGGTCATTTTCAGGTTCCTTCCTTGTACGCACCCTATGTAGGGGAACCCGACTGCACCGAGTAGATGGCATTAGGGAAGGGTAGCCATGCTGCATACGCATATATATTTAACTGCTATTCAGTTACGATCTGCCAAAACGAGCGCATTTCTGGTGAAATTCGGGTAAAAGTGCATGAGCGTGCCCGGCCAAAACGCCAGCGGCCGCCTCTCCCGGAGAGAAGCGGACGCCTGAGGATGCGTGAAGCGGGAACGGCGCGCTAGTCGCGCTTGACCTTGCGGATGGCGCCGGCCTGCGGATCGTAGCCGCGCGCTGCGAGGAGGAACGCCACGACCGTGCAGCCCAGCACCACCGCCAGCGAAATCCAGTTCATCTTGCCATAGCCGGCGAAGCGGATGAGTTCGACCGCATGGGTGAAGGGATTGACCATCGAGAGCCAGTAGACGATGTCCGCCCCCGCCTCGCGGAGCTTCCAGAGCGGATAGAGCGCCGAGGACAGGAAGAACATCGGGAAGACCACGAAGTTCATCATGCCCGAAAAGTTCTCGATCTGGGGCGTATAGACCGACACCAGCAGGCCGAGCGAACCGAGCATCAGCCCGGCAAGGATGATGGCCGGGATGATGGTGAGGCTGCCCCAGCCCGGCAGCCAGTAGCCAAAGAGGCGCGCCACCAGCAGGAAGGCATAGACCTGGAGCATCGAGAGGATCGTGGCGCCCGCGATCTTGGCGAAGAGCAGGTAGCTGCGCGGCAACGGGCTCACCAGCATCACGCGCATGACGCCCGCTTCCCGGTCATAGACCATCGAGAGCGCCGACTGCATGCACTGGAAGAGGATGACGATGCCGATCAGGCCGGGGATTATGTATTCCTGGTAGGGCGTGTAGGTCTCGTAGGGCTCGATGATCGAGACGCCCAGAAGGTCGTGCAGGCCCGTCGCGAAGACCAATAGCCACAGGGCCGGCCGCACCAGCGCCGAGAGCAGGCGCTCGGTCTGGCGCAGGAACTTGGCGATCTCGCGCCAGGTGATGGCGTATAGGCCCAGCCACAGACGAAAGGGGCCCGTGGCCGCTGTTGCTACTGACACTTATGCTCCGGTTCGTCGGTGCCCAGGGTATCGAGCGTGTTGGTCTGGTGGAGGAACCCGCTCAGAGGCGCGACCTCGATGACGGCATTGTTGGTCGCCAGCATGATCGGCTGACGCAATTGACCATCCCAGGAGCGGAAGTTCAATTGCACGCCCTTGGAGCCATCGATCTTGAAGCGGTTGCCCCGGATGTACTCGGCCACCTTGGCCGGGTCTTCCGAACGCGCCTTGGCATAGGCGGTGACGACGGCCTTGGCGGCGATCCAGGTCGACCAGTCCTGCCCGGTCATGTGCCGGCCATCCGCCAGGTCCGCGAACCGCGAAATGACCTGGGGCGCCCCGTAGCGCTCGAAGGTCCAGTTCCACTCGCTCGAGACGAGGCCGGTGGAGCCGACAACCGGGCGCGGCAATTGGGTGGCATAGGGCAGGTAGCGGGCATATTCGCCGTTGTTGTCGGCGATGTAGACCACGTCGTAGTCCACCCCGCCGGTCAGCAGCAGGGGATTGTTCTTTTCGCGGTTGGCTGGATCGGTGGCGAGCGTGAACTCGCGCGTGTCCACCACGTCGAAGCGCTGACGTTGCGCCGACTGCTTGAACGCCTCGGCCATCGCCTTGTCGCGATCCAGCGGCCCGACGAGCACCAGGACCTTGGTCCAGTTGCGGGTGCGCAGGTACTGCACCAGTGCATCGGCGTCCATGCGGTCCGAAGCGCCGGTGTGCAGCAGGTTCGGGTAGCACCGGTTGCGCAGCACGTCATCGGGTGCGGTCGCGTTGATGAGGGTTACCGGCAGGTCCTTGGTCTGGCCCGCCACCTGGTCGGCGAGGTCGCCCGGCAGGTCCATGATGATGAAGTTCTCGCCGCCCGCGACCATGTCCTTGACCTTGGCCACCAGGCTTTCGGCATCGGCGCCGACCTGCTCGTCGAGCTTGAACTGGATGTCCACCGCATCGCTGACCATCTTGAGGTCTTCGATGCCCATGCGGGCACTGACCACCGGATTGCCCGCCGGGGCGATCTCGATGCGGGTATAGACGATGTCCGGCTGGTAGCGCGGATCGTCCTGGAGCCCGAGATAGCCGACAGTGACCTCCCGAGCCAAAGAGGCCCCGCCGGCCAGCACCGCGAAGGTGCTGGCGGCGAGGCCCAGGAGGACAGGCCGAAACCTTTTCCTAGTCATCGATAACCACCGAATGCGGGACACGTCCGATCGGCAGCGACTTGACCGGCTTCATGGACCCCATGTCCACGATGGTGATGTCGTCCGAAAGGCCGTTGGCCACGATTGCCGTCTTCTCGTCGCGCGACAGGTCCACCGACCAGGCGCGCTTGCCGACCAGGATGTACTGCAGCACGTCGTGCGTCTTGGCGTCGACCACGGCCACGTGGTTGGCGCGGCCCAGGCTCACCAGTACCTTCGAGCCGTCCTTGGTGATGGCCATGCCCACCGGCGTCACGTCTTCCTCGCGGAAGCCGGGCGGCACGAAGACCAGGCTGTCGCCTTTGATCTCGAGCGTCTTGGTGTCGATGATGTAGATCTCGCTCGAGAGTTCGCACGAGACCCACAGTTCGGAGCCATCGGGCGTGAGCACGAAGCGGCGCGGACGCGTGCCGACCAGGATGTTCTTGGTCACGGCGCCCGTTGCGGTGTCGACCACGTGCACCATGTCGGCAACCTCAGAGGTCACGAACGCGGTCTTGCCGTCCGGCGTGACCAGCACGCCCTCGGGCTCGGCGCCGGTCGGCACGTCCTGGACGGAAATGCGCGATTCAACGTCGATGGCTTCGAGCCGCGAGTCTTCCTCGTTGGAGACGTAGATCAGCTTCTCGTCCGGCGAGAAGGCGAAGACCTCGGGGCTCGGGCCCGTCGGGATGGAATCCACCACCTCGAGCTTGTCGACGTCGATGATGTCGATGGCATCGTCATCGCCGCACGCCACGTAAAGCAGGGTGTGATCGGCGTTGAAGTGCATGTCGCGCGGACGACGCGAGGTCTTGATGCGCTTGATGACGTTGTAGTCCTTGTCCAGGACGACAACCTCGTTGCCCTTCTCGGTGGAAACGAAAATCTGCCCCGTATCCTTGGCCGAGGCGGGCAACGCCGCCCCGGCAACAAGGAACAGAGCGACGGCTGCGGTGAGCGCCAGTCTTTTCATTTGGCAGATGCCTTACTTGACGATGAACTTGCCCTTGAGGCCCTTGTTTTCATAGCCCGGGACCCAGAAGTCGTACTCGCCCGGACGCACCGGCACGAACGAGATGTTGAACGTGCCGCCATCGTCGAACTCGAGGCTGTAAAGGCCGCCGGCTTTGACTTCGAGGTCGTTGACCACGATCTGGTTGATCCAGGAATTGCGCACCAGCTCGGGGAAGACGAACGCCATCTCCTCGCCGCCATCGCTGGTGATGTCGAGACGGTAATACTTGCCGGTCTCGAGCTGATATTCGGTCTCGGAGAACTTGAGGTTCTCGGTGTCGATCTTGAGCTCGGGCAGGTCGGTACCATTGGCCGCCAGATTGCCTTCAGCGAGGACGGGAGCAGAGGCCGCAAGGGTAGCGGCAACGGCCAGGCCGGCCAAGGATTTTACGATAGGACCCATAGATAATTCCTTCCCCCAAAGACAGGCCGAAATGGCCGCTCGAAGCTTTCTTGACAATGCCGGGCAAGATACGATTGCGACCTGGTGGTGCAACGACGTTCCCGCAATACTGAACATAGTCATCCCTAATAAGTTGCGGTGCTAGCGCTTTGCGCCAACTGAGAAAACGCTCACCAGGTGAGGAACATGCGTAGTCTTTTCAAAATGATGCTGGCCGGCGTCGCCATCGCGGCCACCGTTACCTCCGGCTTCGCGCAGGAGGCCAACAAGATCGTGGTGGGCGTCCAGGAGAGCGGCACCGTCGGCTGGGAACTGGCCGCCATGCAGAAGCTCGGCCTCGACAAGAAGAACAACCTCGATCTCGAGATCCGCAACGTCGCCGACAGCAAGGCCGGCCAGATCGCGCTGCAATCTGGCGCGGTCGACGTGATCCTCTCCGACTTCGTCTGGGTCTCGCTCCAGCGCGCCCAGGGCAACATGGTCACCATGGTGCCCCATTCGCTCGCCGTTGGCGCCCTCATGACCTCGCCCGACAGCGGCATCACCAAGGTCGAGGACCTCAAGGGCAAGACCCTGGCCGTCGCCGGCTCGCCCGTCGACAAGAGCTGGGTGATCCTGCAGGCCTATTACAACAGCAAGACCGGCGGGCACCTGGCCGATGACGTCTCGGCCAAGTACGGCGCGCCCCCGCTCGTGAACGAACTGCTGGCCAAGGGCGAGGCCCCGGCCGCGCTCAACAACTGGAACTGGAACGCCCGCGCCAAGGTGGACGGCAAGGTCGAGGTGATCTCGGTCGCCGACATGCTCAAGGACCTGGGCGTCGCCGAACAGCCCCCGCTGCTCGGCTGGACCTTCACCGACGCCACCGGCAACGACAAGAAGGCCGCGCTGACTGCGTTCCTCAATGCCTCGTTCGACACCAAGCAGGCCCTGCTCACTGACGACAAGGTCTGGGACGACATCCGGGACATGACCGGCGCCAAGGACAATGACGCGCTGTTCGCGCAGATCAAGAACGACTACCGCGCCGGCATCGTCCAGCACTACGATCCCAACCACATGGAAGCGGCCGAACAGTCCTTCGCGCTGATGGCCAAGTTCGGCGGCAAGGATGTCGTCGGTGACCAGACCGCGCTTTCGGACGGCACCTTCTGGAAGGGATACCAGAAATAAGCCAGGAGCCGCGCGGACGGCTGCCGGCGAAGGCAAAGCCTACCCGTAACCTGCGCGACTTCGCACTCGAAGCCCTCTCGCTGCCCCTGCTGCTCGTCATCTGGCAGGTGCTTTCGATGGTCTTTGCGAACCGCCTGTTCCCTTCGCCCATCGACGTGGCCGGGCACCTTTGGGTGCTCGCCACCACCGGCAAGCTGTTGCCCGACCTCGGCAAGACGCTGACCCGCGCCGCCATCGCCTTCTTCGTGGCCATGGCGGCCGGCACGGCCATCGGCATCGCCTTCGGGCGCGTGCGCTGGGCCGACCGGCTTTTCTCCACCTGGGTGGTCGTCGGCCTCAACCTCCCCGCCATCGTGGTGGCGATCGTCCTCTACATCTGGCTGGGCCTCACCGAATTCGCCCTGATCCTGGCGGTCATCATCAACAAGGTGCCGCTGGTCATCACCACGATCCGGGAGGGCGTGAAGAGCTTCTCGCGCGATTACGACGAGCTTGGCCTCGCCTTCCGCATGCCGTTCCTGCGGCGTCTGCGGCTGATCTTCATCCCCCAGCTGATGCCCTTCGTGCTGGCCGCGGCCCGCACCGGGCTGAGCCTGGTCTGGAAGATCGTGCTCGTCTTCGAAGTGCTCGGCAGCGACGGCGGGGTGGGCTACCGCGTCTCGGTGTTCTTCCAGTTCTTCGACATCACGGGCATCCTTGCCTACACCGTTGCGTTCATCCTCGTGGTGCTCGCACTCGAATACGGCGTCATGCGCCCCCTCGAAAGAAGCGTGCTCAAGTGGCGGACGGACCGGAACTGAAGATCGACATCACCGAAAAGCGCTTCAACGTGCTGCCGGTGCCGCTCTACGAAGACCTGCACATCGAGGTGCCGGCCGGACAGGTGCTGGCCCTCGTCGGCCCCTCGGGGATCGGCAAATCCAGCCTGCTGCGCCTGGTGGCGGGCATCGACACCGACTACGACGGCACGATCACCATCGCCGGCACGCCGGCCAAGGATGCCCCTCCCCCCGGCTTCGTCTTCCAGGACTCGCGCCTGCTGCCCTGGCTCACCGCCATCCAGAACATCGAGGCGGTCAACCCCGCCATCTCGCGCGATCAGGCACGCGCCATGCTGGCCCGCGTCGGGCTGGACGGCTTTGCCGACGCCTTCCCGCACCAGCTCTCGGGCGGCATGCAGCGCCGCGTCGCCCTGGCGCGCGCCTTCTCGGTCAATTCGCGCCTGCTCCTGCTCGACGAACCCTTCGTCTCGCTCGACCGGCACCTGGTCTCCGGACTCCAGAAAGTGCTGCTGGACCTGATGGCCAACGAAACCCCGACGGCAATCCTCGTCACGCACCTGCCCGACGACGCCGCCCTTCTCGCCGACCGGGCCATTGTTCTCGACGGACGCCCGGCCCGCGTGGTAGCCGACATTTCGTTCGAAAGCCGGCGCGGCGCGCGCGACCCCCAGGAATTGCAGCGCCTGACGCAATTGCTTTCGGCCTATTCGGAGGAAAAGGCGCTATGACTGGTCCCGTTCTGGTCTTCGACCAGGTCCGCAAGTCCTATGGCGACCACGAGGCGCTCAAGGGCATCAGCTTTGAGATCGGCCAGTCCGAAGTCGTCGGCCTGCTCGGCCCCAACGGGGCGGGCAAATCGACGCTTTTCCAGATCGCGGCGGGCCTCTTCGCTCCCGATGGCGGCGCAGTGGAAGTCTTCGGCCTCGACTACAAGCGCCACGGCTCGGATATCCTGGCCCGCCTCGGCGTCGTCTTCCAGGCGCGCTCGCTCGACCTCGACATGACGGTCAATGCCAACCTCAAGTTCCACGGCCAGCTCTTCGGGCTCTCGGGAAGGCTTCTCGCCAGCCGCATAGCCGAGGTCACCGAACTGCTCGAGGTCGCCGACCTCCTCAAGCGCCCAGTGCGCACGCTCTCGGGCGGCAACCAGCGCCGCGTCGAGATCGCGCGGGCCCTGCTCAACAAGCCCGATCTGCTGCTGATGGACGAACCCTCGGTGGGCCTGGACGCCACCACGCGCCGCAAGCTGGTCGACCACATGCAGGTGGTGCGCGCGCAGCAGGGCACATCGATCCTCTGGGCCACGCACCTGGTCGAGGAAGTCGACCACGCCGACCGCATCGTCTTCATCGCCAAGGGCGAAGTGACCCATACCGGCACCCCGGCCGAGATCCTCAAGACCACCGGCGCCGCCTCGCTGACCGACGCCTACGTGGCCCTGACCGGCGGGACGGACGCTCACGTCGAAAAGGTCGCCTGAAAGGAAAAGGCCCCGCGAGCGGGGCCTTGAAAGCGTTTAGCGGAAGCCGCCCGGGGTGCGCGTGCGGCGCCAGTCCCACGGCTTTTCGAACTTCACCTCGTCACGCCAGAGGCCGATCTTGGCCGCCTCGGCTTCCTGCTGCTGGGCCACGTAGTCCTCGCCCTGCTGGGTGAAGGCGAGTGCATAGCCCTGCTTGACCAGTTCCGCCCCGATATCGGTGTCCCCGATCTTGCAGACGCCATAACGACGCCCGAAAGGATCGGGCTTGTTGTCGGTGAGGGTGCAGGTGGCATCGCCCGTCTTGAGGATATCCTCGAGCGCACGGGTGGCGGCCTCGTAGCACCCCCATTTCTTGGAACCGATGAGGCAGAACTGGCTGCGCTCCGGGGCATCGACGGCCCACAGGATCACCCGCTGCTTGCCCACCATGATGATATCGCCATCCACCATCTTGGCCGGACCGCTCACGGTGTCGGCGGCGAGCGCGGCGCCGGCAGTCACGGCCAGGGCCAGTGCGGCCAGCAGATTGGTCTTGATTACGCTGGACATTCGATCCTCCTATATCGTTCTTCACGCAGGCCTTTGGCGAGCTGGTCTAAAACCGGCTGGTTACCAGATCGAGGCCGACCGTGAAAATTGCTGCACTTGCATTCATCGCCCTGCTCCTCCCCGCCCCGGCCTTCGCCGGACCGGTCGAGGACCTGCTGAGCGGGGCGCGCAAGGAATGCCGCGGCTGCGACCTCACCGATGCGCGCTTCAAGAAGGCTGACCTGTCGGGCGTCGATTTCACCGGTGCCAACCTGACCGGCGCCACGTTCCACCGCGCCACCCTCAAGGGCGCCATTTTCGACGGCGTCACCGCGACCAACGCCAATTTCAATCTCACCGACCTGACCGGCGCCAGCTTCAGGGACGCCAAGGTGCAGGGCGCTCTCTTCTACGGCGCCCAGCTTTCGGCCACCAAGTTCGACCATGCCGACCTCACCAAGGCGCGCATGCAGGAAACCCGCATGACCGGCTCGAGCCTGGTCGATGCGAACCTGGACAACACGGTGATGCGCAACGCCCGGCTCAACAGCGCCAACCTTAGCAGCGCCGACATGCTCGGCACCAACCTCATCGGCGCCAGCGTCGGCCGCACGGTGTTCGACGGCACCAAGATGGACAATGTGAGCCTGGTCAAGGCCAAGGCCGCCGACACCACCTTCAAGCAGGCGCAGATCAAGGCCACCGACTTCTACGGCGCCGACCTGCGCAATGCAGATTTCGCCGGCGCCCAGATCAGCGACAGCCGCTTCACGCTGGCCAAGGTCAGCGGTGTCTCCTGGGACGACGCCACCCTGACCCGCAACCTGATGCAGGACGGCCGCTTCCAGCCTTGAGCCGCGCTCAGCGCGCATCGGGGCTGGCAGGCTCATAGGGAGTCTCGACGACCTCCAGGCGCGTACGGCTTTCGAAATAGCCGCGATTGACCTGTTGGGTATCGCGATTGAGCGCTTCCTGGCCCTTCTTGCGCAGGAAGGTCGCCTCCATGCGCAGGCGCTGGTTGCCCTCCGGATCGACGCCGGTACAGATTTCGTGGGTAAATTCCTTGCCCACCGGGTTCTCTCCCGGAGCGGGCGGAATGTCCTCGCAGGACGGCTGCCAGGCCTTGTAACGGCCCTTGAGATTCTTGGCGAGCGTCACCGCCAGCCGGCGGTCGCGCAGCGCCGCCCGGTCGTCGGTCACGATGCGGATGCCGCGCACGACCCCCTGCTCGTCCACCAGGGCCGACTGCACGATCGGGTGCGCATAGATGGTGGTGCCACCCTGCTGCACGCGGTACTCGCTGTCGAGCGCCTTGGCGATGTAGTCGAGCTCGTCGTCATTGGCGAAATAGACTTCGCGCAGGCCCGATGGCTCGGGCTGGCACTTGCCGAACTCGGCAAAGCTCTTGAGCGGCAGGGAGGGCGGCCCGCCATCGGTACCGCAGGAAATATCAACGACTTCCATCTCCGGGATGTCGGTCACCGGCGCCCCGAGCTTGACGTCCCAGATCGAGAAGGCCGGCACGATGCCGGCGCGGACGTCTTCGGCATCGGGCTTGAACTGAGCCGGAGCCGGCGTGCTGAACACGCCGGCAACCAGCATTGCGGCCAGCCAGATACGGCGATTGGCCATCATGACGAGCGTCCTCGCCTTACTTCATGCCGATGCAGAAGCCCGCACCCGGCTTGAAGGCTTCTTCGCAATCGGCGAGCGTGGCCTTGCCGTAGCCCTTGAGCTTGGTCTCGATATAGGCGACGACGTTGACGATGTCGGCTTCCTTGAAGGTGTGGCCCTTGCGCGGGGCACCGGCCTCGTCGAAATCGGCCATGGTCTGCCCGTAGCAGAGCTCGGGCTTTTTGTAGGCCTGGGAGTCATGGTAGGGCATCGGGGTGCCCGGGATACCGCAGCGGACCACCGAGATCAGGGCCTCGGCATCCATGCTGGTGTCGCGCAGCAGCGCGGCGGCACCCTCCGAGCGGGAATTCTTGCCGGTACCGTTGCCGTCCCAGCCATGGCAGGAAATGCACAGGCCGATCTTCTGGAACACGCGCTTGCCGCGCTCGATATCGGCATTGGCCAGCAGGCCGTTCGGATCGTCGCCGACCGGGATGCCGTTGGCATCGCGTTCCAGCGAGCTTTCCGAATGAGGACCGTCGGAAACGGCATCAGCCTTCTTGGGAGGCTGGGCGGCACTTGCAATGGCCGGCACGCAGACAAGGATTGCGGCCGCCAGCGCGAGCCGGATGGTATGGGACAGGGCAAGGCGCATAAGGGGTTCCTTCAGATGGCAGAATCTGCCGGGCAGGAAACTGCCCGGCAGACGATTTGAGTTTTCAGTGCTTAGAGGCTGAACACGTAGAGCATGTTGGCAGCCTGCTTGCTCTCCAGCTCCGGATGGCCGAACGAGGCGATACCGATGCCGCCGCCAGCGATGGCGATATACTGCTTGCCATCGACGGTGTACGAGATCGCAGGAGCTTCGAAGGCCGTGCCCAGGTTGATCGAGTACTTTTCCTCGAGCGTCTTGGAGTCGTAGGCCGCGAAGGTGCCGTCAAGCTGACCGGTCCAGACCAGGCCCGGGGTCGCCAGGACGCCGGCATAGTTCGGGAACGGGGTGCTGACCTTGGCAACCTGCTTGCCGGTGGCCACGTCGAACGCGAAGAGCGAACCGGTCTGGACGCCGTTGGCAGCCGCGGCGCCACCGGTGAAGATGCCACCCGGATGCACGTCTTCCACGGCGACTTCCTTGGTCGAGACGTCCGAGCAGCCTTCGATGCCGGCGCCATAGGCAATGCCCGTGGTCGGATCGTAGGCGGTCGGGAAGAAGTTCACGCCACCCTGGATGTTCGGGCAGGCTTCGGCCGTGGCACCGTCACGACGCGGAGCGCCGTTGGCATAGACCTGGAGCGACTTGGACGGATCGTATTCGATCGGCAGGCCGGTCTTGGGGTCGATGCCCTTCGTCCAGGTCAGCTTGTCCACGTATTGGGTCGCATTGATGAACGAGCCGTTCGTGCGGTCCAGGGTGTAGAAGAAGCCGTTGCGGCCGAAGTGAGCCAGGACCTTGCGGTCTTCGCCGTTGACCTTGGTGTCCATGAGAAGCTGAACGCCAACTTCGTCATAGTCCATGTAATCGCCAGGCGTGTACTGGTGGTACCACTTGAGCTTGCCGGTGTCGAAATCGAGCGCGACGGTCGAGTTCGTATAGAGGTTGTCGCCCGGGCGGTATTCCGGATCGTACATCGGCACCGGGTTACCCGTGCCCCAGTAGATGGTGTTGGAGTCGGCGTCGTACGAGCCGGTCACCCAGGCGGCAGCGCCACCGGTCTTCCAGCAGTCCGGATTGCCGGCCTCATCGCACTTCCAGGTCTCGGAGCCGGGCTGGCCGGGCTCGGGAACCGTGTAGAAGCGCCAGACTTCGTCGCCGGTCGCGGCATCGAGAGCGGCGATCCAGCCACGGGTGGCCCAGTCACCGTAGGACTGGCCGACGATGATCTTGTCCTTGATGGCGAGCGGAGCGTTCGAGAAGCCTTCGCCCGGTTCGGTGGCGATCTGCTGATCCCACACGACTTCACCGGTCTCGTCATCGCAGGCGATCACGCGGCCGTCGTTGAGGACGGCGATGACGTTCGAGCCCGAGAGCGCCAGGCCACGGCTGGCGAGCAGCAGCGGGCTGGAAGCGTCCTTGTCGATGCCGGTATCGCACATCCACACGATCTTGCCGGCTTTGCCCGACGAGACGTCGATCTTGTAGGGCGTGCCCCAAGGATCGGTGATGTAGAGGAAGCCGTCCTTGGCCAGCGGGGTGGCTTCAACGCCACCGACGCCGAACGAGGAAGGTTCGGTGCCGCCGAGCGGAACGGCGAAGGCGAGCTTAAGGCCGCCAACGTTTTCCGGGGTGATTTCCTTGAGCGGCGAGAAACGGTTGGAATCGTACGAACGGTGTACGCTCAACCAGTTGCCGGCGTCGGCCTCGGAATTAGCGTTGAGCAGGCGCTCGGCAGTGACTTCGTCGGCGGCGTACACGCCCCCGACGACAGCCGCCAAAGCGACCGCAGCGATGCCCATGCGCAGGGCTACCCGATTGGTCATAAGCTCCCCCTTATCTAGGATTGTAGGACTCTTTTTGGGTGAGCCCTTTGAACACCTAGTCGCGGCTTAAATCGCCAATACTTCTCATAAGACTTTCTTTTGAAAGCCTGCGAGCGAGCCTAACGGGGGGTAAATCCTCGCCGGTTTCAGCCGACGAGGGAGAGTTCGTGGACGTAGTTGGGCGCCATCTCCCGATTGTAGTCGGTCTGGCAGAACTCGACCAGTGAGCGATAGATGGAGGCGTAGGACGGCAACGTCAAGAGGTGCTTGGGCATGGCCAGCACCACCGTGCGGCTGAGGTTCTCCAGCGGGAAGATCTGCACCCGTTCGCGCACGCTCGGCGGCAGGTTCGGCAGCAGCGAGAGCGGGCAATGGGTGGTGGCCAGCCCTTCGGCCACGATATCGACCGCCGCCGCATAGGTGGTCGACGCATAGGTGGGCGTCGCCGCCGGCAGGGTGTGCCGGTACCATTCGTCCGTGCGCGGCCGCAGCGCGATATTGGCGTCGATTTCGACGAAGTTCTTGAGCGGCCCCTTGATGTCGGCCGGCTTGCCCTTGGAGAGCACCCGCTTGATGTCGCTCAGCGGCACCTCCGCCGGCACGATCCAGGCGATCTGGTCCTCGAAGAGCTCGGTCACCGCGAACGAGCCGCGATCGTCGGCAATGGCCTCCGAATTGACGATGGCGCAGTTGAGCTGGTGCAGGCGCAGCTGCTCGACCAGCTCGCCGCTGGTCAGCGCGAACTTGAGCTCGAACTTGACGAAGCCCGGCTCGACGCTGGCAATGCGCGCCGCCGCCGCCGTGAAGCGTCCGCGCAGGGTCGGCGTGACCCCGATGCGCAGCGTCACCGAATTGTCCACGAAGCGCTGGCGGTGCTCGTTGACCATGTTGTCGAGCCGCCGCAGCATCTCGTCGCCGGTTTTGAACCAGTATTCGCCCGCCGGGGTCAGGCTGATGACGCCGGTGCGGTTGCGCTGGATGAGCTGGGTGTCGAGTTTTTCCTCGAGCTTGGCCAACTGCTGGCTGATCGAGGGCTGCGAAAGCCCGATACGCCGAGACGCCTTGGTGATCGATCCTGCAACCACCACGGCCTGAAAAATCTGTAATTGCTTTAACGTAATGTCCATTTAGCCCGCCCGTCCTCCTCAAGCGGTCAAGGTGAGCACAATATTTTACATCGGGGAATGTAATAAAAGGTCGCATCCCGATGGCGTGACAACGCCATCATGACACGATCCCGATGCCGATGGCAAAGGTCAGGCCGAATCAAAAAGGACGGGCCCTGGGCCCGTCCTCGAAAACTGCCGGTGGCGAGTGGATTACTCGGCCTTGAAGTCCGGCGAGAAGGTCTGCAGGTAGGCGACGACATTGGCGATATCGTCTTCCTTGGGCAGGCCCGGGAAGCTCATCTTGGTGCCCTTGACGAAGTCGCGGGGCTTCTTGAGGAATTCGCTCAGGGTCTCGGGGTTCCAGACCAGGCCGCCGTTACCGGCGTCAACCATGGCCTGCGAGAAGTTGTAGCCTTCCACGGCCCCGGCCTTTTCACCGAAGATGCCGTTGAGCACCGGGCCGACCTTGTTGGTCGCGCCTTCGCCCACACCGTGGCAACCTGCGCACTTCTTGAACACTTTCTCACCGGCTGCCGGGTCGCCCGCAGCCATGGCGCCGGTGGTGCACAGTGCGAGTGCGGCAGCGGCGACAACAATCATCTTCTTCATGGGATAAATCCTCCAAACACAGGCGAGCGTCCCGCCAACCATTGGGTGTACTTCCTTTATCACTGCTGAAGAACGCGCAAGTGCGACAGAAGGTCCCCCTTTGGGCTTTTCGGCACTATCGCACATCTGCGCCGGTGCCGCGAGGCGGCTTCGGCACGGGACTTGCATTCCGCCCGTTCTGCCGGTGCGCTAACCGCGCCCTACCCCCTCGGAAGCGCCTTGCCGTCACTGTCAAAGACATAGCCCCGCCCTTCGGCGATCGAGAGGGGGAGGGTCTCGTCGAGCCTCACGCCATGCTCGGGCGGGAGAGCCACGGTAACCAGCGTCCCGTCGGCGAGCGCCGCATAGGCATAGGAAACCGCGCCCAGGTTCTCGACCGTCCTCACGACGCCGCGCAACGCACCGTCATCGGCCGGCACGAAGTGCTCCGGGCGCACCCCCAGCGTCACCTTCTGGTCGACATCCGAGCGCCGCCCCGGCAGCACGATCTCGGTATTGTCGGCGAGCGCCAGGGCGCTGGTAGCGCCATCGATCGATTTGACCCGCGCGGGGATGAAATTCATCTTGGGCGAACCGATGAAGCCGGCGACGAAGGTATTGGCCGGATTGTGATAGAGCTCCATGGGGCTCCCCACCTGCTCGATCCGCCCCAGCCGCAGCACCACGATGGTATCGGCCAGCGTCATGGCCTCGACCTGGTCGTGGGTGACGTAGATGAAGGTCGCCGAGAGGTTGCGCCGGAGCTGGGCGATCTGGAGCCGCATTTCCACCCGCAGCTCCGCATCCAGGTTCGAAAGCGGCTCGTCGAACAGGAAGACCTTCGGATCGCGCACGATGGCGCGCCCGATGGCGACGCGCTGGCGCTGCCCGCCCGAAAGGTTGGCCGGCTTGCGCTCGAGCAGCTCCTCGAGATGGAGCATTTCGGATACGCCCTTCACCTTGGCGGCGATCTCGCCCTTTTCCATGCGGGCCAGGGAGAGCGGGAAGGCGATGTTCTCGCGCACCGTCATCTGCGGATAGAGCGCATAGGACTGGAACACCATCGAGACGTCGCGATCGACCGGCGCCTCATCGGAGATGTCGCGGCCATCGAGGAAGATCTGGCCCGTCTCCTTGTCCTCGAGCCCGGCGATGGTGCGCAGCAGCGTGGACTTGCCGCACCCGGAGGGACCCACGAAGACGACAAAGGAATTGTCGGCGATCTCGAGATTGATGTCGTGCAGGACCCTGGCTTTGCCATAGGCCTTGTTGAGGTTGCGGATGGAGATAGAGGACATGGGTCTATTCCTTGACGCCGCCCTGCGTGAGTCCCTCGATGAACTGGCGCGAAGCCAGCAGGAACGCCACGATGGTGGGGATGAGCATGATGAGGATGCCGGCAAACATCAGGTGCCACTGCACGTCGAACTGCAGCCGGAACTGGGACATGCCCAGCGTGATCGGATAATTGGCCGGCGTGCGCAGGAAGATGAGCGGCAGGAAATATTCGTTCCAGGCCTGCACGAACGTGAGCAGCGCCACCGTGGCGAGGGCCGGCCGGATGAGCGGCAGCACTACCCTCCAGTAGATCTGGAAGGGCAGCGCCCCATCCATCCTTGCGGCATCCTCCAGCTCGGCTGGCACCGCGCGCAGGAACGAGGTGAGGATGAAGACCGCCACCGGCATCATCGAGGCAGACTGCACGAGGATCACACCCAGAAGGCTGTCGAGCAGCCCCAGGCTTTTGACGATGACGAAAAGCGGCGCCAGCGTCAGCCGGATGGGAATGACCACGCCCAGCAGGAACGCGGCGAAAAGCAGCGTCGAGCCCCGGAACGGCATGCGCACCAGCACGAAAGCGGTCGTGGAGGCACAGAAAGTGACGATGACCACGCAGGCCAGCGAGATGATGGCCGAGTTGACGAAGAAGCCCTGGAAATTGGCCCCCACCCAGGCGGTGGCGTAGTTATTGAAGCTCCATACCGAGGGCAACCCGAACGGCGCCTTGTAGACCTCGCCCAGGTTCGGCTTGAGCGAGTTGAGCACCGCGATGCCGATGGGAAACAGCACCACGCACGTATAGGCCAGCAGGATGAGCTGGACGAGCGCCTGCTCGAGCTTGGAGAGTTTGAAGAGGCGATCCATCAGTCTTTCCGCCTGAGGTTACGCAGCGCCAGGAACAGCGCGGCGGGCAGGATCAGCAGGGCCGTAAAAAGCCCGATCGCCGCCGCCATGCCGAAATTGACGCTGGTGGAGGTGGCCGAGCCGCCGAAGGCCGAACGGAAGAGGAAGGTGCCCATGATGTCGGTGGAGCGCACCGGCCCGCCCTCCGGACCCATGAGGATGAGCGTGTAGTCGGCGTTGTTGAACACATCGACCATGACGATGACGGTGATGAGCACGAAGGCCGGCGCCAGCACCGGAAACACCACGGCCTTGAGCGTCGCCCAGCGCTTGGCCCCGTCGAGCATCGCCGCTTCGATCAGGTGCACACGCACCCCCACGATCGCCGAGAGGATGAGGATGATGGCAAAGCTCATCCGGTGCCATGAGTAGAACGAGGCCAGCGTCGCGAGCGCCAGGTTGGGATCCCCCAGGAAGGCGATGGGCTGCTCGATGATGTTGAAGTTCTTGAGCATGGCGTTGAGCGGCCCGCGCGTGCGCACCACCATTTCGAGGAGGAACGCCACCGCGGCGCCGGCCAGCGGATAAGGCAGGAAGAAGATGATCCGGTAGGCGTTGCGCCCCCAGCTGCGAAAGCTCAGCAACAGCGCGATCGCCGTCCCCAGGATCAGCATCGAGCCGATGATGATGAAAAAGAAGATGAGGTTGTTGGCGAAAGCCTTGATCAGCTGGTCGCGATAGAAGGCGTTGCCGAAAAGGGTCGCGAAATTGTCGAGCCCGACGAATTTCATCGGCCCGATCCCCGGCCACTCCACCAGGCTCACCCAGAAGAGCCCCAGGAGCGGAGCGAAATTGAAGATGCCATAGAGCAGAACGCCCGGCGCCAGCAGCGCAATCCGCTGCAGGTTGGCTTTCTGGTTGTATTTGAGCGCCACGCGGGTCCCCTCCCCTCAGCTCGACGAAGCGTTGCGGCAGCATCCCGCCGCAACGCCGTTCACAAGGAGCCCGACGGCCCCTCGGGAGGTTCCTACTTGCAGTTCGCCGCCCCGACATAACCCCAGGAATTGAGGCCGTCCTGGATCTTGCGCGCGACTTCCTCGGGCGAAGCCGAGC